>CAXTTZ010000225.1:0-4847 GCA_964247325.1 uncultured Acidobacteriaceae bacterium
GGTCGAGACCGTGGTTGGGGATCGGCTCCATGTGATTGGTTTGGGCGTTGAAGCGGTGCGTGGCAAGGGTGAAGGCGTCCTGGAGGCGGTGGGTGATGAGCAGGGCGGTGGCACCGGTGGTGTCGCGCTGTTTGGCGATGAGTTCGATGATGGTATTCGAGGTGATCGGGTCCAGGCCGCCCGTGGGCGAGTCGTAGAGCAGCAGTTCGGGGCCGCTGATAATGGCGCGGGCGATCGAGCCGCGGCGGCGCCTGCCGCCGGAAAGCTCGGACGGGAACTTGGCGGCGGTGCCTTCGAGCTCGACGAAATGGAGGGCTTCGAGGACGCGGTTGTGGGCCTCGGCGGCTGGGGTGCGTTCCTCGTGCAGGCGATAGGCGACATTGTCTTCGACGGTCATGGAGTCGAATAGGGCGCTTTCCTGGAAGACCATGCCGATCTGGGCGCGGAGCTGGAAGAGGTCGCGTTCGGAGAGGGTGGCGAGGTTGCGGCCGAAGACACAGATCTCGCCCTGGTCGGGCCGCAGGAGGCCGTTGGCGAGCTTCATCAAGACGCTCTTGCCGCCGCCGGCGGGGCCGAGCAGAATGCGCGTTTCGCCGCGCTGGACCTCGAAGCTGACGTCGCGGAGCACAGGGTCCCGGTCGAAGGTGATGGAGACTTCGTGGAAGGAAAGGATGGGGGGCATGTGAGGTGTGGGTTGTTGGTGATTTGTGGAGGGTTTGGAAGCGACGGCAGTGGGTGGTAAAGCAGATTCCCTTCGGGAAGGTCAAGCAAGAAGGGCAAAGGCGGAGGCAGAAAGCGGATCCCTTCGCTGTGCTATCGAGGACAAGCGAAGAAAGGTGTGATCGGGAGAATGGAGGTTAGCGGCCGAAGATGCCGATCATGAGTTTGGTGACCAGGGTATCGACGATGATGAGCAGGACCGACGAGGTGACGACAGCCTGGGTGGTGGCTTTGCCAACGCCGCGGGTGCCGCCGCTGGTGGACAGGCCGTAGAAGCAGCCGACGGTGGCGATGATGAAGCCGGAAAAGAGCGGTTTCACAAGGCCTTCGATGACGTCGCCATAAACCAGCGAGGTGAAGGCGTTGTGAAAGAAAGCGGAGCCGGATTGACGGAGCAGGGTGACGGCGACCAGGGCGCCGCCGGAGATGCCGCAAGCGTCGGAGATCATGGTGAGAAAGAAGAGCATGACGACAGTGGCGACGATGCGCGGGGTGACGAGCTTGCGGATAGGGTCAGTGCCGAGGGCGCGCATGGCGTCAATCTGCTCGGAAACCTTCATGGAGCCGAGCTCGGAGGCCATGCCGGAGGCGTTGCGGCCGGAGACCATGAGGCCGGTGAGCACGGGGCCAAGCTCTTTGACCATGGACAGGGCGACGAGCTTGCCGGTTAGGCCGACGGCGCCAAACTGCTTGAGGGTGGTGGTGGACTGCAGGGTGAGCACGGCGCCGGTGAAGAAGCCGGCAAGAAGGACAATGGGGACCGAACCGACGCCGATGGAGTCGAGCTGGATGAAGGTGTCGTCGAAGTAGCGCGGGCCGGAGAAGAGGGCGGCAAGGGCGCGGCCGGTGAGCAGGGCGTAGTCCTGAACAGCGGTAACTATGGTTTTGGCGTAGGCTCCGGGGGAGGTCAAGGTCATCAGCGCGCTGGAGCTTCAGGGTATCAGATAGCGAAAAAGCAGACGCAAAGGACGCCAAGCGGATGAGGGTAGGTGCGAGAATAGAGCCGATGGCCGAGACGATGCTAGCGGCGGTGCTGGAAGGGCGAGAGGATCTGCGGATGGAGCGCGTGGCGCGGCCTGTGCCCAGGCCGGGCGAGCTCCTACTGCGGGTGGACGCGGCGCTGACCTGCGGGACGGATTTAAAGGTGTTCCGGCGCGGTTACCATGCCCGGATGTTGACGCCGGATCGGCTGTTTGGCCATGAGGTAGCCGGGACGGTGGTGGCCGCGGGCGCAGGGGTGCGGGCGTTTGCGGTGGGAGACCGCGTGGTGCCGCTGAACTCGGCGCCGTGCGATGCGTGTTTCTTCTGCCGTGAAGGGCAGCAGAATCTTTGCGACGATCTGCTGTTCAACAACTTAGCCTATGCGGAGTACTTCCGTGTTCCGGCGCTGATTGTGGATAAGAACACGCTGCAGGTGCCGGAGGGCATGGCGATGGCGCACGCGGCGCTGACCGAGCCTTTGGCGTGCGTGGTGCGGGGATTGGATGAGGCCGGCGCGCGGGCGGGGCAAACGGCGACCGTGCTAGGCGCAGGGCCGATTGGGCTTTTGTTTGTGCATGCAGCGCGGCTGCGCGGGCTCGAGGTGATCGCGGTCGTCAAGCGGGCGCATCAGGTCACAGCGGCGCGGCGGCTGGGCGCGCGCGATGTGGTGCGCATGGGCGAGGTGCTGGACCCGGTAGCGGCGACGCGGGCGCTGACCGCGGAAGGGCGCGGGGCGGATGTGGTCTTTGAGGCCGTAGCGACGCCGGAGGCCTGGCAGATGGCCGTGGCGATGGCGCGCAAGGGCGGCGTGGTGAACCTGTTCGGCGGGCCGCCGGCAGGGACGACAGTGGCCTTTGACACGAATCGGCTGCATTACTCGGACATCACGTTGAAGGCGAGCTTTCATCACACGCCGTCGGCGGCGCGGGAGGCGTTTCGGCTGCTTGGGTCGGGGCAGTTCGATGCGGAGGCATTTTTGACTGGGGCGGCGACGCTGGAAGAGGTGCCGGCGGTATTTCGGCGCATGCTGGAGAGGCCGGCGGAGGGCGTGCGCTCGGAGGTGAAAACAGTGGTGCTGCCGCATGGGCGCGCAGCGGCGATGGGGCTGGGACGGGAGCTAGAGCGGGAGCTGGTGGAGGTTGGCCGGTGAGCGCGGCGATGCCTCTGGAGGCGGTGCACTCGGGCAATCTCCAGGGCGCGCCGGCGGACTATGCGACGCCCCGTGAGCGGCCGACGCTGGCCGAGGCGCAGGCCTGGTGCAAGCATTTGGCAGAGACACACTACGAGAACTTTCATGTGGCCACGCTGTTTTTGCCGGCGCGGTTACGGCCGCAATTCTACAGCGTGTACGCGTTTTGCCGGACATCGGATGATTTAGGCGATGAGGTTGGGAATTCGCAGTTAGCCACGGAGCTGCTCCGGGAGTGGAGGGGGATGCTGCGAGAGTTTTTCGCCACGCCGGAGCGGTCGCGGCACCCGGTGTACGTAGCGTTGGCGCCGACGGTGGCGATGTGCGGGCTGCCGATCGAGCCGTTTGAGAATCTGATCACAGCGTTTGAGCAGGATCAGGTGGTGACGCATCATGCGTCGCTGGAGACGCTGGAGCACTACTCGCGGTATTCGGCAAACCCGGTGGGACGGTTGGTGCTGCTGATGAGCGGGTATCACGACCCCGAGTGGATGGCGCTGTCCGATGAGGTGTGCACGGGGCTGCAGCTGGCGAATTTTTACCAGGATGTGGTAACCGACTGGGTGGATCGCGGACGGCGGTACCTGCCGGCCGATGCGATGCAGCGCTTTGGGGTCACGGACGAGCAGATCGCAGCGCGACGCTTTGACGGGAACTTTCGCGAGATGATGGAGTTCTTGGTCGAGGACGCGCGCGGGCGGCTGCAGCGCGGCGAGCGGTTGGTGGGGCTCGTGGAGCCGGACTTAGCGGCGACGCTGCGGTTGTTTGTTCACGGCGGGTACGCAATCTTGGACGCGATCGCGGCGCAGGGCTATGACACGCTCCGGCAACGGCCGGTGGTGAGCAAGGCCAAGAAGCTACAACTGCTGTGCGGGGCGTTGGTGGGCAAGTTGGTTTCGAGCTTGGCGCCAGCTCGGAGGCTGGGCGCGCGGTGAACACCGAGCACAGCCCGGAGCTGGCGGAGGCGTATGCCATGTGCCGGGCGATTGCGCGGCGTGAGGCGAAGAACTTTTATTGGTCGTTCCGGGTGCTGCCGCAGGCGAAGTCGGACGCAATGTGCGCGGTGTACGCGTTTATGCGCCGGGCAGATGATCTGTCGGACGAGGAGGCGTTATCCATTGCGGACCGGCGCGCGGCCATGCAAGGGTGGGTCGAGAGCTGGCGGCAGTCGCGCACGGAGCCGACAGTGGACCCGGTATTTTTGGCGCTGGGGGACACGCAGCGGCGATTTGGAATCTCGGATGCGCTGCTGGAACAACTGGTCGCAGGCACGACGATGGACCTGCAGGCGCAGCCGGAGGGGACGCGGTCAGTGACGGTGACCGACAGGATGGGCCGGGAGCGCACGCTGCACGTGTACACAACGCAGGAGGCGCTGGAGGCGTATTGCTACCTGGTGGCCTCGGTGGTGGGATTGGTGTGCATCCGAATCTTTGGATATAGCGACCCGCGGGCCGAGGCGCTGGCAGTGGACACAGGCAAAGCGTTTCAGCTGACCAACGTGCTGCGCGACGTGAAGGAAGATGCGGAGCGGGGGAGGGTGTATCTGCCGGAAACGCTACTCGCTGAGTTTGGGGTGACGCCGGAGCGGCTATTGGCGCTGACGAGCGGGCAGGCTACGGCGGAGGCACACGAAGTGACCATGCTGGGGCAGTTTCGGCGCCGGGCTGAGGAGCTGTACCGGAGCGCCGATGCGCTGTTGCCGCTACTGGAGCGCGATGCGCGGCCGGCAATGCGAGTGCTGGTGACCATATACCACCAGCTGCTGTGCGCGACAGCCGAGCCCGGTGACGTGGTGCTGCGGGAACGGGTGTCGGTGCCGGACTTAAAGAAGATGTACTACTTGGGCCGGGGGCTGGCGGGGTCGGCGCTGGCGAGGCTGCGCCGGTGAGGGCGGAAGCGGGTCCAGCACGGGCCGAGGTGGTTGTCGTGGGTGCGGGGCTGGCTGGGCTAGCAG
>CAXTTZ010000226.1:0-4829 GCA_964247325.1 uncultured Acidobacteriaceae bacterium
GCGACCAAGTTCGCGTGCAAGTCAAGATCAAGGAAGGCGAGAAGGAACGCCTCCAGGCCTTTGAAGGCATGGTCATCGCCTGCCGCAAGGGCCCGCAAGGCACCTTCACCGTTCGCAAAATGAGCTTTGGCCAGGGTGTCGAGCGCATCTTCCCTTACAATTCCAAAGTGGTCGATAAAGTCGAAAAGATCCGCTCGTACAAGGTCCGTCGCTCCAAGCTTTTCTACCTTCGCGGCCTGCGCGGCAAAGCCGCCCGCCTCCGCGAGGTTGATCGCAGGCCCTAGGCAGCGTACGTTCTGAAATCTACATGTAATTGTGATTGCTGAAGCTTGGTACATACGTTACGGGGTGGCTTTAGCTACCCCGTAACATCCCTTCTAGCTCTCAGTTCTAGCTCCTAAGTTAAGTGGCAAGCGGCGCTGTACAAATCCATCTCCCTATAATCCGCCGCTGTATCCGGCATTCGCTGGTTTTTGCCGGTTCGGCTAGACTATAGCCAGCTATGGCGAAGCTCTTCCAAATTCCCACCATCGCCGGGGTTACCAAAGCGACCGCGAAGCAGCAAATGCTCAAGCAGCTTATCTGCAGCAACGCCCCTGAAGAAGCGCTCCGCTACCGCGGCTTTCAAATCATTGCCGGCGTCGATGAAGTCGGCCGCGGTGCGCTCTTTGGTCCCGTTACCGCCGCTGCCGTCATCCTGCCGCGCAAAGCCGGCATCCTCGCCCGCATGGGCCTCAAGGACTCCAAGCAGCTCACTCGCGAAGAACGCGAGCGCCTCGACCGCAAGATTCGCAAGGTTGCTCTCGGCGTCTCGATTGCGGACGTCTCTGCCGAGGAGATCGACCGCATCAACATCTACCATGCCACGCGTCTAGCCATGCTCCGCGCCGTCGAGGGTCTCGGCCTCTCGCCTGACCACGTCCTGATCGACGCCATGCTCATCGACCATCCCTGCCCCCAAACTAAGCTCTTCTACGGCGATGCCCTTTGCCTGTCCATCGCGGCGGCGTCCGTCGTGGCGAAGGTGCACCGCGACCATCTCCTCCGCGAATTCGACCGCCAGTACCCCCAATACGGCCTTGCGCAGCACAAGGGCTATGCCACCCCGGAGCACCGCAAAGCGCTCGCCACCTACGGTTCCACGCCTTTGCATCGGCACACCTTCGGTGCCGTCGCAGGACCTCCCGACGAGGCTGGCGCGTCCTCAGGCGCGCCTGACCCTTTCGATTCCGAGCACGCCGCATGAACCTGCGCCTGCTTTGCGTCGTTGCCCACCCAGACGACGAGTGCTTTGCCTTCGGTGGCGCCCTCGCCCTGGCCGCCGACCGCGGCATCGAAACCAGCGTCCTTTGCCTCACCGACGGCCAAGCCGCCACCCACCGCGGGACCGCCGCCAGCAACGAAGAACTCGGCCGCATGCGTCGCGCCGAGTTTGCCGCCTCCTGCCGCGTTCTCGGGATTTCGCACCACCAAACCTTCGCCTACGGCGACGCCCAGCTCGAAAACCACACTCTTCATGAACTCGGCGGCCTGCTGGTCGGGCATATGCGTCGCTTGCGTCCGCACATCGTCCTCACCTTCGGCGGTGAAGGCGCGCTCAACAACCACCCCGATCACACTGCCGTCTCCTGCGCAACCACAGCCGCCTTTCACTGGAGCGGCAACCCCAAGCGCTTCCCCGAGCACGGCCAGCCCTGGTGCCCGCAACGCCTCTTCTATCTCACGACCAGCTTCTTTTTGCCTGACCGGCCCGCTCCTCTACCCGCGCCTTGGAGCTGCGTGATCGATATCCGTTCCGTGCTTGCCCGCAAGCGTGACGCCTTTGCGCAGCACACCTCGCAGGCGCCCCTGATCGAGCGCACCCGTGCTGTCTTTGAGGAGCACGGCGGCGAAGAGCGCTACCTGCTCGCCTATACCGACACGCCCCAACCTGCACGCCTCACCGACGACCTTTTCGCTGGCATCGAGCCATCGCTCTAGCCGTCCTCCCCGCCGAACCCGTCCAGCCTCGGCCCATCACCACGGCAGGTCGGAGCGCCCCTCATCCACCGCCGGCCAGCTTGCGCACAATGCCCGTGGTCGAAAACCCTGCAACAGTGGGAACAATCTCGACTCGGCCGCCATTGGCCAGCACCTCTTTGTGGCCCACCACTGTGCTCACGTTATAGTCGCCCCCTTTGACCAGCACATCGGGCAGCAGCGCCCGAATGAGCGCCAACGGTGTGTCCTCTGGGAACAGCGTCACCGCATCCACCGCGGCCAGCGCCGCCAGGACCCGCGCCCGGTCTGCCTCGCCCACCACGGGCCGCGACGGCCCTTTTAACCGCCGCACGCTGGCATCATCATTTAAACCCAACACAACTTTTGACCCAAAACGGCGGCAGTCCTCCAACAAGGTCACATGCCCCACATGCAGCAGATCGAAGCAGCCGTTGGTAAACACCACCGTTTCCCCCGCCGCGCGCCATTCTCCCACCCGGGCCACCAAACGCTCGCGATCTAGGATCTTCTCCGACGCGCGGCTACCTGCGGAGGGGGTCAGCAGCGCCGTCAGCTCATGGTGCGTCACCGGCACGGTTCCTACTTTGCCCACCACAATACTCGCGGCTAAGTTCGCCAGCTCCACCGCGGTCTGCGCTTGCAGTCCAGCCGCCAAGCAAGCCGCCATCGTCGCGATCACGGTGTCCCCTGCGCCGGACACGTCGAACACCTCGCGCGCCCGCGCCGGCGAATGAAAGCCGCCCTCCTCCGAGAGCATTTGAATGCCCTTCTCGCTCATCGTTACCGCCAGGTAGCGGAAATCGCACGCCCGCCGCTGTTGCTCGCCCGCCGCCAGCAGCGCCTCAGTCTCCCTCATGGGCACGCCGGTCGCCGCCGATAACTCATGCAGGTTCGGGCACACCGCCGTGGCGCCCCTATATTTGTGCAGATCAGGCGTCTTCGGGTCCGCGAGCACCGGGATTCCGGCCCGGCGTGCCGCTCCGATCACTCGCCCACACAGCTCCGCCGTCAACGCGCCCTTGGCGTAGTCGGAGAGCACTACCGCGTCCACAGCGCCGGCCAAGGCCTCCGCACGTTCGATAAGCGCTGCTAGATCGCGTGCCGACGGGTGCTCCGGACCTTCGATATCCAACCGCAGCAGCTGTTGCGTCCGGGCCACAATGCGCGTCTTTGAGATCGTCGCCCTCGTCGTGGTAACTATGCCCGACGTAGCGACGCCGCCCTGTTCCAGCAGCGCTTCGAGCTCCCGGCGCTCGCTGTCCTGACCCCAAAACCCAGCTAACAGCGCCTCGCAGCCTAACCCGGCAAGGTTCATCGCTACGTTGGCTGCGCCGCCCGGCCGCTCAAACCGTTGCGCGTGCCGCAGCACTGGTACCGGGGCTTCAGGCGAAATCCGGTCGACCTCGCCCAAAATATAACGGTCCAACATTAGATCGCCAACCACCAGGACCCGCAACTGGCGAAATCCGCCCGCCAACAATCCCAGTACGGCATGCAGCTCAGGCAAAGGTTCTTTCATGTCGCCCCCTCATCGCCTCGTTGGTTTTCCCCGTGCTCCCCAAATAACCCCCGGCGCACCGCCGCGAGCACGTCCTCCACGCTAATGGCCGTCAGGCATTTTTTGCGCTGCTCGATGCACGTTTCCAGCCCGCATCCCCAGCACTCCACCTGCCGGTAGAGCACCTGATGAGCTTGCTCCGCTCGCCCCGTCCCTTGCGGAAACCACTGCCGGGGGATATTTCGCGCTGCAAAGATGGCCACCACCGGTGTCCCCACGGCTGCTGCCAAGTGCATCGGCCCACTGTCATGCCCTACAAACAAAGCGGCGCACGCGATGGCCGCGGCACTTTCCCGCGGCGAAAGCCGTCCGCACAGATTGACCACTGGCCCGCCTCCGCCAGCGCGCCACCCTGCCGCCGCAAACTCGCTCGCCTCGGCCTCCTCCGGCGCTCCCACTAAGAGCAGCGCGCGCCCTCGGCACAGCGGCGCTACACGCTCCAGCAAGGCGCGCCAGTTCTCGCGCCCCCAGTCCTTTGCCTGCACCTTGGTCCCTACGCTCACAGCCAGTGGCACCGTAGAATCGGCTCCTGCCTTGAGCGAGCTCAGCATCTCCGCCGCTCGCGCTCTTTCCTCCGCTGTCAGGTGCAGCGACCAGTTCGCGGCCTCCTCCAAGGCCGGCTCTCCGAGCACCGCTATATTTCTAACGAGTCGTTCCGCTTCCGGCTCCAAATCAGCCGCTTGCAGTCGCGCCCGCGCCTGCGCCGACCCTGGCTCCTGCCCATAGAAATTGGCCTGCATGGCCTCGGTCAGCGGTACGCCGATCACCTGGCGTGCCCCGCAAAATCGAAAAAACCGCAGGTCTCTCCGTGCCGCCGTAACGCCTCGTGCCGCCGCCAGATACACCACCACCTCTGGTCGCGAACGCCGCAACGCCCACCACAACTTGCACAGCCGCCAAGGGTTCCGCATCCCGACCGGGTACTGAAAGTACCCTTGCACCAGCCCCGTGCCTTCCAACACCGCCGCCGCTGAGGGCGCCTTCGCATGTACCGGCACATTGCTCAATAAACGTCGTTCCGCCTCCGGAAACGCTCGCGCAACCAGATGCAGCGCCGGCAGGGCGATCACCGTATCTCCCAAGCTCCCCAGCCGGTAGATCAGGACACGCCGCACCGGGATCTCTCGGGCCATGTGCTGTGGTGCCGCCCGGTTCATAGTGATAGTCTCGCCTTTGCCCGTCTGTCCCGCAAGCGGCAGGCAGCGCAACTTCCTACCACAAAGGGTGTATTGCGAAGCGGTACCTGCCCCGTTATGCTCCATGGAGCTTG
>CAXTTZ010000227.1:0-4814 GCA_964247325.1 uncultured Acidobacteriaceae bacterium
CTCAAGCACCGTTTCAGCGAGGGGCAGCACATGCACCTCTGTATCCTCTGCGAGCAGCTTTGCGAGCGGACCCTCCTCGAACAACAAGACCTTGTGCTGGACCTGCTCCGGATCGAGATGGCGGATCATTGCTCGCAAAGCCAGTTCTCCCCCACCCAGCTTGGCTGTGTGATTGAGGAACAGAACTCGGATACGTCGCGCCAACACAAACCTCACAGGAGTTTCTTCTTTCAGGGTACTTGAAGCGGAACAAGGGAGCACTAGAAAAGAGTCACCTGAGCGAGAATCCTTCGTACCCTTCGCCTTACTCGCTATATCGGCAGAGTCGTCCGATGCTTCATCCCTCGAAGGTCGTAGGAGCATACAACCAAAGCGGGATAAAGTTTCGCGGCTGCCTGCCGATAAGACCATTGGAAGGGAAAACTCGAAGTCGACGTACCCACCAAGGTGGTACGGCATACCGTGCAAGGACGCGAGATAATAAGAGCAGCTAAGGCAAAGACACTTGGCTGAAAGTAGAGTGATGCGCAAGCAGAATTGGCAAACCCGGTTACGCACGTCAGAGCGTCGATGGCTGTTGTATTTTGCGGCTATTACCGCAGTGCTGATGTTTTCGCCGGCAGCCCGTGTGCTTGTTGTTTTGGTGCCTTTGGGGGCTTTGCTGTTGGGGTTCCGGTTGCTGCGAAGAGACAAAGCGGCCTATATCGAACTCCTTTGTTGGCTATACATCACATCTCCCTTTATTCGTCGTGTGGTGGATTTTCACAGTGGCGGCACGGAGCAGGTCATCCTGGCCGCCCCGCTGGCCATGCTGCTCGCGCCTACCGTGTTCCTTTTGGCTCGCTGGAATCGTGTTTTGCATCGTGGCAGCGCGCCATTTGGGTACATTCTGCTCGCGCTTTTGTACGGTTCTTTGTTGAGCTGCTTGAGCTTCGCTTTTTCCGGTCTGCTTGCCGAAGCGCCCATCTGGATTTTGCAATTGGGTTTGGGGCTGTACCTGTATACAGAGCGACGGGATGTGGGGCGCTTGTATGCCGGTTTCGAGCGGGCGATGGTCCTAGGCACGGTGTTTACCGGGTGCTATGGCTTGGTGCAGTATTTTCTGTTGCCCGCTTGGGATGCTGCCTGGATGCAAAATTCGGAGATGGTCACCATCGGCGTGCCTGAGCCGTTGCAAGTGCGTGTTTTCAGCACCTTGAACGCGCCGCAGGTGCTGGGAGCGTACCTGGTTGTGGGTATTCTCGTCGCGTATCGATCCAAGTTGGCCCTTCGTTGGGTGGCTGTTTTATCCGGCTTTTTGTCGCTTGCCCTGTCATCCGCGCGCGCAGCTTGGATCGCACTTGCAGTAGGTATTTTGTACCTTGCCTTTCGCTCCTCAGCAAAAGAACGTGCCCGCGTTGTGGTGTTCATTGGTGGCTGCGCTTGCATGCTGCTATTAGCAATGTCGATTCCGGCAGTGAATGAAACGCTTTCGGCGCGGTTTTCGAGCCTGTCGAGTGGTGCGAGTGACGACAGCGCAGCCGACCGCCGCGAAACGTATACCATGCTTGCAAGCTCTCTCGCGGTGCAGCCATTTGGGCAGGGTATCGGTGTGGAAAGCAAGCTAAGCGATGCGAAGCATGACAGCACCATCGTGAACTTGCTTTCAAGCCTGGGTGGCTTCGGATGTTTGATCTTTGTGGTTGGATTTGCCCAGATGCTGGCGCGTACTCTCCGCCCTGGCGCCTTGCGGAGCATGCCTTTTCTGTTGACCTTGCAGGCCGTTTTGGTGGCGTTGGTGGCGGAAGCGCCTTTGGACAACATCGTCGGAGGTCCCGTAGCGTTTCTTACCTGGTCAGGCTTGGGTTTGGGACTGGCCACGGTGGATTGGGCGGCTGTGCACGCGGCACCCGCCAAGATGAGGTCGGCGCTCATGCTGCCTTCGGCAAGTCCCTAGGGCAGCATACGGTACCAAGGGTAGTCACCAAAGGAATGCAGACAAACGGGAAGTACGTGAGTAGGCTTAAGCCAGATCTGAGCGGCATAGGAGGAATAGTGAATCGAGGCACTGATTGGCTGAAGTTAATCTCTATTTCACCGTCTTTTCTGAAATATGCTCATCGGAAACACGCTTACGTGCGTACTGCACTATGGCGCAGCAACGCAACATGGATACAAACTGCGGGTCAAGTTTGCTGTAGGAGGTCAAGTTGACGAAAAAAGAAAATCACGTAAGCCTCGCGGCGCTGGACGGTGTTGTAAGTTTGTTGCTTGCAGTGTTTCTCCTTAAGCCCTCGTTCGTCTCCCCTCACCACCTTTTCATTGTTTTCGGCAATAATGTGCGTGCTGTTGACGCTCTATTTGGGGTGTCATTCATTTTTGCGTGGCAGTATTGTTTTACGGTGCTACATCTGTATGACCCGTTTGCTGCCATTCCGAGCCGATTCTCTGCCATCGGAAAAGGGGCAGGGCTTATGCTGCTGCCCTTGGCAGCGCACATTTATTTCGTGCATCACGGGCTGTTCACGTGGCATGCCCTGTTGAGGATTTTTGTTGTCTGGTTTGCGTATCAGCTTGGCCGATATGCAATCTTCGGCTACATTGCGGATCGGATTGCATTGCGAAACCCTCGACGTGTGCTCATTTTGGGAAGCGGTCCGCGCGCGATTAAGGCTTGGCGCGAAATCCGTACACGCTACAACGCATCCATCAACTTTCTGGGCTTTGTTGACGACCGGGAGGTGGCCGACATGCCGCCGGACGTGGCTTGCCGGTACCTGGGCCGCATCGACGATCTCGGCGATGTCCTGGTGAAAAAGGTAATCGATGTTGTGCTGGTGGCTATGCCCATGCAGTCCTGCTACCCGCTCATGCAGCGCGCGGTGCATGAGGCGGAGGGGGCCGGCGTTGCCGTGGTGTACCTCAATGATGTGTTCACTACCCGGCTTCGCGCTGCGAGTTTCAACGAGACCATCCTCCGCGACCTCCTCCCACAACACGAACGTCATTTTGTGTTCATCATGCTCAAGCGGCTGCTTGATATGGTGTTGGCCTTTATTGGAATCGTGGTGCTTTCTCCGCTGCTTGTCTGCCTGGCCATCGGGGTCAGGCTGAGCAGTCCGGGACCCATCATCTTTGTGCAGCAACGCTACGGATACCGGCGGCGCCTGTTCCCGATGCTGAAGTTCCGGAGCATGGTCGTCAACGCGGAAGAGTTGATGCCAGCACTCGAGAGCGCCAATGAGCTGGATGGGCCGATCTTTAAACTAAGCAATGACCCACGAGTCACCAAATTCGGTAAGTTCTTGCGAAGCACGTCCCTTGACGAGCTGCCGCAACTCTTCAACGTACTAATGGGGCAGATGTCTCTGGTTGGGCCGCGTCCGATGAGTATCCGCGACGTTGGTTTGATGAGCGAGGCTGCCCTGATGCGGCGCTTCAGCGTGAAACCAGGAATGACGGGTTTGTGGCAGGTAAATGGCCGCAGTGACGTCGGCTTCGACCAATGGGTCACGATGGACAACCACTATATCGATCGATGGTCCTTGCTGTTGGACTTTGAAATCTTAGCGCGCACCTTTGTGGTCATCTTTCGACGCTCGGGGGCGGTGTAGGGCGGGTCTGTTCTGCAAGGAAAACAAACATGAAGATTGCTGTAGTCCATGATTACTTCACCCAGATGGGTGGTGCGGAGAAGGTAGCAGAGGAGCTTTATGCGATGCTGCCCGGAGCTGACCTGTTTGCGACGGTAGCCTTGCGCGAGAAGATGCCGTCCACGCTGCGCGATGTTCCTGTGCAGACCTCGTGGATGCAGCAACTACCTAAGATGTCGACGCTGTATCGCATCTATTTTCCGCTCTATCCCATGGCGGTGCGTTCTCTGAAGCTTGATACGTACGATCTGATTGTATCCAGCTCTTCGGGCTATGTGAAAGGCGTGCGGGCGCACCCAGACGCTATTCATGTCTGCTATTGCCATACGCCCATGCGCTGGGTGTGGAGCTTTGACAGCTATTCTTCCCGTGAGTCGTTTGGAAAGGGGATTCGTACCGTTCTTCCAACGCTGATTCGTGGGCTGCAGATATGGGATGAAAGCGCGGCGCGGCAGCCGGACCACTTCATTGCGAACTCAAAGGTAGTCGCTGACCGGATCTGGCGCTCTTACAAGCGCGCCGCGGAGGTGATCGTGCCGCCGATCGACATTCATCGTTTCCAGCTCGTCCCGGAGCAAGAGGATTACTACGTCATTTTGGCGAGGCTTGTGCCGTACAAACGGATTGATCTGGCGGTAAGCGTCTTCACGCAGATGAAAAAGCGGTTGGTGGTGCTTGGGGGCGGCCCGGCGATGGCGAGCCTGAAAGCGCTTGCCGGACCGACGGTCGAGTTTATGGGGCGAGCGCCCGACGACGTGGTGCAGCACTATGTCGCTCGCTGCCGTGCCCTAATCTTTCCTGGCGAGGAGGATTTTGGGATGGCTCCCCTGGAGGTGGCTGCGGCCGGCCGTCCCACCATCGCGTACCGGGCTGGTGGGGCGACGGAAACGATCGTGGACGGGGAGACGGGTGTCTTTTTCGACCAGCAGACGGTGGAAAGTCTCGTTGAAGCCGTACATCGATTCGAGCGTCAACAGACGTGGGACCCCAAGGTGATCCGGCGTCATGCTGAGGGGTTTAGCACCGAAGTATTTCAGCAGCGCATGAGTTCGTTCCTGCGTCGCATTGGTGCGCCGATCACGCCTGCAGTAGAGGCGACTCCTGCAGCGGTATGAAAGTAGGCCAGCCCCGCCGAGTTAGCGGGGGGGGCGACGTAAGAGGAAATGAAAAGGGGGGGGGGGG
>CAXTTZ010000228.1:0-4784 GCA_964247325.1 uncultured Acidobacteriaceae bacterium
GCACGAGGTGGCGCTGCCGGACCCGGAGCGCCGTTTGGGGGACTACCCACACCAGTTTTCGGGAGGGCAGCGGCAGCGGATCGTGATTGCGATGGCGCTGATCAACCGGCCGCGGCTGGTGATTGCGGACGAGCCGACGACGGCGCTGGACGTGACGGTGCAGGCGCAGATTCTAGCGCTGCTAAAGCGGCTGCGCGCGGAGCATGGGCTAAGTTTGTTGTTCATCTCGCACGATTTGGCCGTGGTGGGGCAGATCGCTGATCGTATCGCGGTCATGCGGCACGGCGAGGTGGTAGAGCAAGGGCCGGCGCTGGCCATGCTCACGCGGCCGCAGCACCCTTACACTCGCGGGCTGCTCGAGGCAGCACCGACGATGCGGTCTGATCGCAGCCGGCCGCTACCGACGGGCGCGAGCTGAGGCGACACTTGGCGCTTCGCCGCCCGTTGCACCGGGAGTACACTGAATGCCTCTCTCCTATGCGTGCGCTTGTGCTTTCCGACATCCATGGCAACCTCCATGCGCTCCAGGCCGTGTTGGACGCGGCGGGCGACTTTGACCAGTTATGGAGTTTGGGCGATGCGGTGGGGTACGGCGCCTTTCCGAATGAGGTGCTGGAGATCTTGCGCGCGCAGGCACGGGTCAACGTGCGGGGGAACCATGACCGCGTGTGCAGCGGGCTGACTAGTGCGCAAGGGTTCAACCCGGTGGCCGCGCAGGCGGCCCAGTGGACGCAGGAGCAGCTTTCAGCCGAAAATCTGGCTTGGCTGCGCGCGGTGCCGAAGGGGCCCGTGCAGGCGAGTGAGTTTGCCTCGTGCGCGCACGGCTCGCCGCTCGATGAGGACCACTACATCCTGTCCATGCGCGATGCTTGGACGCCGCTGCAACGGATGGAGACACCGCTGACGTTCTTCGGCCACACGCATCTGCAAGGGGCGTTTCTGCAGCACGGGGCGGAGTGGGAAGAGGCACAGCCGGCCAACGAAACGATTGCGGAGTACCGGCTGGCGGTGATGGACGGGGCGCGCCTGCTGGTGAATCCGGGTTCGGTGGGGCAGCCGCGCGACCGCAACAGCCGTGCGGCCTTCGCGCTTTACGACACGGAGATCCGCGAGGTGATCTTTCGACGCGTGCCCTACGACATCGCGGGGGCACAGCAAGCGATTCGCGCGGCAGGGCTGCCGGAACGGCTGGCGGCGCGGTTGGCGACAGGGCGTTGATTGCGCTGTCGAAGAGGAGCGAGGTGTTGCCGGCGGGGAAGGTTTTGGCTAGCGTACCCGCCTTAAATGACGACAAGCGCGTTTATAAGGACTAACCTGTTGCTGCGTCGGTGTGTGTGGCCTACAGATGTTCCACGAGGGCCAAAGCAAAGCCGTCGTACCCTTTGCTACCCACGGTTTGCACGGCAGTCGCGGTCAAACGCCTGTCCCCAGCGATGTTCTCGAAAAACTTCTGCACGCCTCGAACGCGGGCATCGCTGTTGTAAGGATCAACAATTGCTCCGTCTCTGATAACGTTATCTCCGACAATGACCGTACCCGGCCGCGACAGCTTCAATGACCACTCCAGATATGCAGGATTGTTCGGCTTGTCAGCGTCGATGAAAATGAAATCGAAAGGCGACCCGCCTTCGCTTGCGAGTTGTTCCAAGGTGTTCAGGGCAGGACCAAGGCGGATCTCGACCTTACGCTCGAGATTGGCATTCCGTAAATTCCTAGCGGCAACGTCTGCGTGCTTCGGCTCGGATTCAACGTGATCACAACACCATCGCTGGGCACGGCTCTAGCTAGCCAAATAGTGCTGTACCCACCCAGCGTCCCGATCTCAAGGACACGCTTCGCGCTGCACATCCGTACGAGAAGGTGTAGAAGTTTGCCCTGATTCGGAGCAACATCGAATGCAGGAAGCTGCGCTTCAGCGTTCGCTATCAGAGCAGCTTCTAAGCTCGCATCCGCCCCAATCAGCTTTTCGGTAAGGTATTCGTCTACTGCTGTCCAGGTCGCCTGATCCATAGGTAATGATATGTCGCATCATCGTCAGTGTCAGGCACGTCATCACGAACTAAGATTAAGGAGAGGCGAAAGGGTAAGGGTATGAAGGGTTTGGCTTGGGGGTTGCTGTTAGGGGTGGCGGTGCCGGTAGGGGCGCAGGCGGCGGATTCGGGGACGGATCCTTGGCAGGGATTGCACTTCCTCGAAGGGACTTGGGAGGCGCGAACCGGGACGGGGGCGAGCGCGCAAGTGGTGGGAACGTATGTGTTTGCGCGGGAGTTGAAGGGGCATGTGCTGGCGCGGCATGGCACAGTGGCAGGATGCACGGGGCCGGAGAGCTTTGATTGCCAGCACACCGATCAACTGACGGTCTTTCAGGATCGGGCTGGAGCGCCGTTACGGGCGGATTATTTTGACAACGAGGGCCATGTCATCCACTACGGGGTGTCCGTGATGAATCCGGCGACGGTGGAGTTCTTGTCGGAGCCCGCGCCTGGGCCGCGGTTTCGGCTGGTGTACCACCTGGAAGGCGGGGTGATGTTTGGTAAGTTCCAGATGCAAATGCCTGGGCAGGAGAGCTGGCGATCGTATCTGGAGTGGAGTGGGAAGAAGGTGTAAGCCCCGAAACAGAGTGCATCTCTTCGAAATGTAGTTCTGGCTTGGGCAAACAGCAGATTCCCTTCGGGAAGGTCAACCAGAAAACAAAGCAGAGACTACACCTGTAGGAGATAGGCTTCAGTGGCGGTTGGGGGTGGAAAAGAAGCGGCCTAGGGTGAAGATGAGTTTGCGTTGGCCGTCGTTGCCGAAGGCGGGGCCGATGGTGATAACGCCGAAGGGGGTTTCGGCGACGAGGCCGATGTAGGCGTCTTGGCGTGTGAGGGTGCTCGCGTCGGGGGCGCGCATTTGGCCGAGCTCGTAGGCGCCGCCGACATAAATGCTTTGGCCGAGCGGCGCGGGCAGCGTGGCGAGCGGATGAAGAAAGCCGGGGGTGAAGAGGAAGTAGTCGGTGCCGCGCAGTTGATCGATGGCGAGGGCGCCAACGCGCAGCGGGCCGCCGAGCGTGTACCGGAACGGTTGGGCGACGTTGCGGTTGAAGTAGGTGCCGCCTTCGGCGTTGACCAGAAAGACATTTTTCTTTACCAAGCGACCGCGGTCAAAGGCGTGCGCATAGCCGAGCTGGCTGGTCAGCTGGGGAGAATCCGGGCTGCCGGGCGTGGCAAAGAGGTAGCCCAAGCTGGTTTCCGAGCGAAAACCGTAGCGCGGCACAAGCGCTCGGTTCTGGCTGTCGTAGATGTAGCGCAGGCGCGCGATTTGGGCGTTAGCGCCGTAGTCGGGCAGCTGATCGAAGCCGGTGGTGGCATGCCACTGAACGTTTTGGAGCGACCAGCCAGCGCGAAGCTCCTGGTACCGGCCGTCGCTCCAGCCGAGGTCGGTAGCAAAGCCGCCGTACTGCGCTTGCCGCTCAGAAAGCCGGTAGTTGCCTTGATAGATGTAGTAGGGCTGGCGGGTGAAGTTGGCGCGCGGGGCGATAAAGTAGCCCTTGTAGGGGTTCGGTTTGAAGTAGTATTCGCCTTCGAGCCGAGTGAGAAAGCCTAGGTCGACGTTGACGCGCAGGTCCGAGCCGTAGCCGCCGAGGTCTTGGTAGAGCAGGATGCTGGAAAGCGTGGCGCGGGTGACACCGCCGGTTTGCGCGGCAAGATTGAAGCCAATATCGAGAAAAGGCGGCCCGGTCTTTTTATCGCTGACGGAGACGAGCAGGATGGGGCGATTGGTCTCCGGGTTGTCATAGCCGACCGTGTAATCGGCGTTGTAGCGGCCATCGGAGCGTATGTCGGCCAGTAGCGCTTCGACTTTGTTGGTGTCGACAGGTTGGTTTACGAGCGACTCAAATTTATGCTCGACGAACTCGCGCACGACGGTGTTGTCGGCGACGACTTTGACGCGCTGCACGGTGCCGGCGGGGGGACGTTCGCGCGAGCGCCGGTGCGCAACATGGGCGGCCCAATCGGTATCGGAGAGCGCATAGGCCATCAGCTCGGATTTGTGGGCTTCGGCGGCTGCGTAGCCGGCGGCGGCGAGCTTGTCCATCTTCAGGTAGTCGTTGGCGGTGAAGCCTTTGACCTCGGGCATGATAAGGACGGTAGCGAGCTTGCGTCCTTGGACCTCGTTAGCCTCGATGCCGACAGCAAAGGCGCGCTGCAGCACGCCAAGGATGGAGTCGAGGCTGCCTTTGGCGACGGGCTCGAGCGGCAGGCTGACGGCGATGATCACGTCAGCCTTCATGGCTTTGACATCGGGGGTAGGAAGGTTTTCTAGAATGGCGCCGTCGACGTACTCGTGACCTTTGAGCTCAAAGGGCCGAAAAAGACCGGGGATGGAGGCCGAAGCGCGAACGGCGTCGGGCAACGAGCCGCGCGCAAAGGTGACCGAGCGGGCCGCGGTCAGATCGGTGGCCTGACAGCGAAACGGAATCGGGAGATTGTTGAAATCGGTTTGGTCGTTGTAGTTGAGGAACTCTTTATCCAGCAGATCGTTGAGGCCCGTGTCGGTGAGTAGGCTATTGCGTAGGGCTACCCCGTGCTTGAGGCCGATGCCGATGGCATTGGGGACGTCGCGGTCCTCTTCGCGGCGCCGATAGCTGAGGGAGCTATAGGAGGCGTCGATGCGAAAGACGCGGCTAATCACATCGCCGGTGAGGATGTGCTTCATCTGCTCGGGCGTTTTGCCGGTGGAGTACAGGGCGGACAGGATGGAGCCCATGCTGGTGCCGGCGATCACGTCGACGGGGATGTGGT
>CAXTTZ010000229.1:0-4756 GCA_964247325.1 uncultured Acidobacteriaceae bacterium
CCTCCGCCGCCCGCCACCGATACCCCATCTCCTGCCGCCCCGCGTCATACCGCAGCTCCAACACCGGCAAGGCCGCATGCCGCAGGTACTCCTCAAAGAACGGGCCCAACATGATCTTCGTGCGCGCACTCCACCACTGCTCTACGTCCGCCGTGGTGATGTTCCGGTACTTGAACGCTTGATAAAATGCTCGGACGTCCCCAAACCACCGCGCGTCATCGCCGACCACGCTCCGCAGCGTGTTGAGCATCAGCGCGCCCTTGAAGTACTGATCCTCCGGCGGCTCCATGTTGACCCCGCACGGCGGCACGATCGGTCGCTCGTTCTTCACCTTTGGCTTCAACCCGCCTAAGTAGCGCAGGGCATCCGCCTTTCCCCACCGGTACTCCACATACAGCGCCTCCAAATACGTCGTCCACCCCTCGTGAATCCACATATCGCAACGCTCCGCCGCCGACACCGCATTGCCAAACCACTCATGCCCGCTCTCATGAATGATGATGAAGTCAAACCGCGGGCTGATCCCCACCCCCGTCCAGTCGCGTCCCCCATAGCCGTTCTGAAACCCGTTCCCATAGGCCACCGCCGATTGGTGCTCCATGCCCGCGTACGGCACCTCGATCAGCTTGTACCCATCCTCCACAAACGGGTACTCGCCCAGGTAGTGCTCGTACGCGTCCAGCATCTCCGGCACCTGCGCAAACTGCCGCTTCGCCCGCTCGGCATCCTCCGGCAACGCATAATAATCCAGCGTCGTTCGCCCATGCTTCGTACCCGCAAAGTGCTCATACGCTCCGATGTTCAACGCCACATCATAGGCATTGATCGGGTAATGCACCCGCCAACGCCACTCCGTGTAGCCATCGCCCAGATCCTGCGAGCCCTCAAATCGCCCGTTCGACATATCCATCAACCCCTTCGGCACCGCCACCGCTAGCTGCATACCCTCCTGCGGCTCATCACGCCACTGGTCCTTGTTCGGCCACCACGTCGACGCCCCCTGCTCCACCCCCTCGCACGCCGTCGTGACCCAGGGCCGCCCCTGCGGGTCCTTAGCCACCGAAAAACACCCAAACCGCCCCTTCTCTGCCGGCCGCCCATCATACTGCACGCTGATCTGGTAGGTTTGGCCCTGCCGTAACAACCGGGGAAACTCTACCCAAATCGCCCGCTCTTCCCGCTCGAAATGCAGCGGCTTGTCCTCGAACCGGATCCCCTCGATCTGCATCTCCGGGGCCAAATCTACCTGAATTTTCTGCCCAGCGGCTAGCATCCGGAATCGGATTACGTTCGTCCCCGCAATCGTGCCCGCTACCGGGTCCACCCGCACCCGTAGTGCGTACGACAACAAATCGTTATTGGCCCGGTACGGCCCATACCCGTCTCGTAAGCGGTCATCCCGGGTCGGAGCCGCCACCCCGTTCTCTCCCGCTTCTTGCTGCACAGCTTGCTGCCCCGTCTTCTTCTGCTGCTGCGCCTCGTGCTGAACCGCCCCTAGAGCCCCTTGCTGCGCGCACATCCACCCCAACGCTGCGCTTACCACCCATCCCCAAAGCACATAGCGCCTACTTCGCAAGCTTCCCAGACCCATTCGCCAAGTATCGCATCGCCAGTCGCCATACCCCCGGTACCAAGTGCGATCCACCTAGAAAGCAGCCCAAGCCCTTCTAACCTCAACCAGGAACGCCGAAATGTTAAGTGCAACACCACGTAAATGCTGTTGGTATTACGATGACTGCCGCTATTGCTGCTGCTTTTACTTATGACTTCCTGATCGTGGTTTCAAGGAGAACCCGCTGCCATCGCTGCCAAGGCTCTGGCCATTGCCCTTGCTGTTCTTCTTGTCATTCCCGAAGGAAATCTGTTTTTGTCTCTGCTTTTGCCTTGCTTTCGCTTCTGCCTTTGCCTTTCTTGCTTGTCATTCCCGAAGGGAACCTGCTTTCCTCCACCTCACCAAACCCCGTCACCTCGACCGAAGCAAGACAGCCTTGCCTTTACAGAAATGTGAAAATTCAATCCCTCAACTGTTCGTTCTTAAAACTTCTGCTATCGTCAGCCCATCACCCACGCCCGCCACGGTACCTCCTCCCAGCCCTGCTGACCCGAGCCCCTCGCAGGAACACGTTGGCGAAACCAAACTCCGCTTTACCGCCCTGCACGTCTGTTCCAGAGGACCTGAATGCGCTCCCTCCTACTTTCCTGCTTCACCACCGCCCTGCTCAGCCTCCCCACCCTCGCCCACGCCGATACCTTCAGCTTTAGCTTCTCCGACCCCGGTACCCAGGTGTTTATCAATATGGAAGGCGTTGCCTCTGCACCCACACCCTGGGTCAATACCGGCCAGGGAACCTTCACCGCAAACCTAGTCAGCCCCGGTGTTTACACAGTGACGACCGTCGTCGGAACAGTCAACGGCCTTACGATCAACGAGAGTGCCTCGGGTACATTCGGCGGAATCACTAGTTACGATAATTTGCTCTACTATTCCCCAAATCATGCCTACTTTGACGGCGGCGGTGTGAACTTTTTTCTCCCCGAAGATGACGGTGGATCCATGACGCTTTTCTACGCTGATGGAATATACCAGGAACAGGCGGGTGTTATAGGTGGAGGCGATGTCTCGTATAAGCAGTACACCCAAGGACCCATCGCAATCACCGATCTCACCACAGCCACGACCCCTGAGCCCTCCTCATGGCTCCTCCTTGCCACAGGCATGTTAGGCTCTGTCTGCCTGCTACGGAGAAAATCTTTACAAGCCAACTAGCCCTGAAGCCAACCGCGGTAAGACTTGCTCGCCACGTAGCCATCAAAACAAACTCACCTATCTGGAAATAAAAAAGGGGCCAGCCGAAGCTGTCCCCTTTTATCTTATGTTCGCGAACTTACGCCGGGTTGGCAGCACCTTCGCCGAAGCCGGGCTTCCGTCCACCTTCAGGTTTCAGAATCTTCTGGGTGTCATCGGAGCCTGCACCTGGATCCACGGTGGCCAACGCTGAACGCATGGGCGGTAAATCCTTGCCCGCAATGATCAGCTCAATCTCCGAGGCATCCAGCGTCTCACGCTCCAACAAGGCTTGCGCCATCCGGTGCATAATCTCCTGGTTCGATTCCAGAATGCTGTACGCCGAACGGTAAGCCGAATCCACAAACCCACGCACCTCTGCATCGATTTGCTTCGCTGTATCGTCCGAAAAGTCGCGCGACTGCCCGATATCCCGGCCCAGGAAGACCTCCTGCTCCTTCTTGCCAAAGGTCATCGGCCCTAGCCGGCTCATACCGAACTCGCACACCATGCGGCGAGCCAAGTCGGTCGCTCGCTCAATGTCGTTGCCGGCGCCCGTGGTCATCTTCTTGAGAAAGATCTCCTCGGCGCACCGGCCGCCCATCATCATGGCCAGCTTGGTCTCCAGATAGTCCTTGGTAACCGTGTGCTGATCCTCCTCTGGCAGGTAAACCGTCACACCCAGCGCCATGCCGCGCGGGATGATCGTTACCTTGTGCAGCGGATCAGAGTGCTCGCGGAGCGCTGAGACCAGGGTGTGCCCCGCCTCATGGTAGGCCGTGATCTTCAGCTCCTCTGGGCTGCGCAGCATGCTCTTGCGCTCGGCTCCCATCAGCACCTTGTCTTTGGCTACCTCGAAGTCAAACATGTGCACGGCTTTCCGGTTAAATCGGGCTGCCGTCAGCGCCGCCTCATTCACCATGTTGGCCAAATCCGCACCCGAAAACCCCGGTGTTCCCCGCGCTAGCACGTTCAGGTTCACGTCCTCGGCCATAGGCACCTTCTTCGAGTGCACCTTGAGCACCTCTTCGCGCCCACGGATATCCGGCCGATCCACCACCACCCGCCGGTCAAACCGCCCCGGCCGCAGCAGCGCCGGGTCCAGCACATCCGGACGATTTGTGGCCGCAATCAGGATCACACCATCGTTGGCCTCAAAGCCGTCCATCTCCACCAATAGCTGGTTCAGTGTCTGTTCGCGCTCGTCATGGCCGCCGCCCAAACCTGCGCCACGATGCCGTCCTACAGCGTCGATCTCGTCAATAAAGATGATGCACGGCGCGTTCTTTTTGCCCTGCTCGAAGAGGTCGCGCACACGGCTAGCGCCCACACCCACAAACATCTCCACAAAATCCGAGCCGGAGATCGAAAAGAACGGCACGTTGGCCTCGCCGGCCACAGCCCGCGCCAGCAGCGTCTTACCCGTACCCGGAGGTCCAACCATTAAGACGCCCTTCGGGATGCGCCCGCCTAGCCGCTGAAACTTCTGCGCCTCACGAAGAAACTCAATGATTTCCTTGAGCTCTTCCTTTGCCTCGTTCACGCCGGCAACGTCCTTAAACGTCACCTTTTTCTGCTGCATGCTCAACAGCCGCGCGCGATTTTTCCCAAAGCTCAGGGCCTTGTTCCCGCCAGACTGCATCTGCCGCATCATGAACAGGAAGAGCGCTAAGATGACTAAGATGGGCGCTACCTGCAGCAGCAATCCAAACCATAGGTTCCCCTGCGGGTCCTTAATGGATACGTTCACGCCATGGTCGCGCAGATCTTTGTACAGATCCGGGTAGTTTTGCGGAATCGTTGTCGAGAACGTCTCTTTTCCGCCCTTGTATTTGCCGGTCGCCTCTGTCCCGGCAACTGTAATGTCGTCAATCTTGCCGCTGTCTGCATCGTTTTGCAGCTCTGTCAGGCTGATTGTCTTATTGTGCCCGGCGTTCATGTTCTTCAACACAAATTGCCAGCCCACCAGCA
>CAXTTZ010000230.1:0-4743 GCA_964247325.1 uncultured Acidobacteriaceae bacterium
TACACTGAACACGCTGCGTCTCTCACACGCACGCCCAGGAGAGTTTTGTGTCACAACGCACCTTCAGCATCATCAAGCCCGATGCCGTCCGCAAGGGCCTGACCGGCGCCATCCTCGCGCAGATCGAAAAGGCCGGCTTCAAGATCGTCGCCATCAAGAAACTCCACATCTCCGAGGAGCAGGCCAAGGGCTTCTACCATGTCCATGCCGCGCGCCCGTTCTTCAGTTCGCTGACGCAGTTCATGTCCTCCGGCCCGATCTTTCCCATGGTGCTCGAAAAAGAACACGCGATCGGTGATCTTCGCAAGCTCATGGGCGCAACCAACCCCGCCAACGCCGAAGAAGGCACGCTCCGCAAGCTCTTTGCCGACTCTATCGAGGAAAACGCCGTCCACGGCTCCGACGCCGAAGACACCGCCGCCTTCGAGATCGGCTACTTCTTCGCCGGCTACGAGCTCAAATAACCTCCCCGCAATTGTTAGGCACCCCACCCTTCGGCAGTCTCTCGCGAAAGGGTGGGGTAACCACAAGGCGCAGTGCCCCACTCCTCTTACGTGCCATCACGAAAAAGTGCATTGTCGTCTTTGCCTTTCTTGTTGTCATCCCCACAGGGAATCTGCTGTCGCCTTTGCTGTTCTTGTTGTCATTCCCGAAGGGAATCTGCTGTTGCCCTTGCTTTTTATTGTCATTCCCGAAGGCAATCTGTGTTTCGGCCTAACGCACCAATAACCTTCACAACAAACCCGCTACAACTTAAGCAAACGCGTAATCGCCTTCGCCACCACCGAGGGCGATCCCGCCGCGGTATCCACCGTATACCCCGCAATCTCTCGGTAAACACCTTCCCGCGCCGCATACCGTCGCGCCGCCGCTTCCCGATCCCCCAGCAACGGCCGCGCCGTCGCTTCCGGCTCCACGCTCTGCTGCACGCAACGCGCATACAAAGTCTCAAACGGCGCATCGAGATGCACCACCGCTGTTCGCGGCGCTCCGTGCAGCATTGCCCGCACCTCCGCCGTGCCTGGCGCTCCGCCTCCCAAGGCAATCACGACTTGCTCTTCGGTAAGCAACGTACGCAACCCACGCACCTCCGCGGCGCGGAACACCGCTTCACCCTGTTCCGCAAAGATCTGCGGTACAGAAGCCCCCATGGCCAACTCCACAGTTTGGTCCAAGTCAATCAAGCGCCAGCCCCTCAGTGTCGCCAAAGCTTGGCCCACCGTAGATTTCCCACATCCCATGAAGCCTGTCAGCACGATCCGCGTGATCGCCAGCCTCCCAGCAGCGTCAACCGGCATGGGCACTCCACTTCACCGCAACGTATCCCACCCTTGTGGGAGCCACACGGAACGAAAACCGTACGCGCTTGGCCCTGCGATCCCGCGTTGTCCCTTTTTGGCGCAAAAGCCTGTGCATGATGACGTGATCGTACCAAGGTCATACCCCATTTGTGCCATAGCCTAACCCGTCGGTGTGCCTCATTGTGGTGTGTATGGAAGCCGCACCGCAGCCTGCATCGCCTGTTCTTATTCCACCCTCGCTCTTGCCTGACCGTGTGCAGACCCTGGTGGCCTCTGCCGCCCTCGCCGTGCAGACCGAAGGCGCCGTGCTTTTGCTCGTGCAGGAAGGCGACCTCGTTCCCGCCGTGCGGCGTGGCGAAACCGGCGCACGCTTCGAACTCTCCCCAGCGCTAGCGGCGACAATCCTGCACACCGACCTTTTTGTAGGCAACCCCCAAAGTACTCACTCTTCAGCCGCTCAGGAAACGGCTTTCTTCGCCAGCGTCCCCGTCCTTCGGAGCGGCGAACTCCTCGGCGTTCTTGCCGTGCTCGATGCCCATCCGCATCACCTCAGCGGCGCGCAAGAGTACGTCCTTCGCACATTGGCCACCGAAATCAGCGATCAACTGGAACTGCATGAGCTTCGCCACATCGCGCTGCAAGAGCGCACGGTACGCAGCGCCCAGCAGGAACGCCTGCGCCTGCTCGAATCCGTTGTGGTCAACGCCAACGATGCCGTCCTCATCACCGAAGCCGAGCCGGTCACGCTTCCCGGCCCGCGGATCGTCTACGCCAACGCCGCCTTTACTCGCACCACCGGCTATTCCTTAGAAGAGGTTCTCGGGAAAACCCCGCGCATCTTGCAGGGCGAGGGCACCGAGGATGCCGCACGCCAAAAGCTGAAAAAGTCGCTGAAGCGCTGGAAGCCAATCGAGCTCGAACTGCTCAACTACCGCAAGGACGGCACGCCCTTTTGGGTTGAGCTCAGCATTGTGCCCGTAGCCGATGAGAAGGGTTGGTTTACCCATTGGGTCTCGGTGCAGCGCGATATCACCGAGCGCAAAGCCAATGAAGAAAACGCTCTGCGCTTCCGCCTTGCCCAGTTGCAAAACCAGGAGCTCGCCATCGAGGTCCAGGAACGCAAGCGCATCGAAGCCGAGCTAGCCCACACTGCCTTCCATGACGACCTAACCGGCCTGCGCAACCGCGCCTATTTCATGGATAAGCTCAAGCAAACCGTCGAGCGCCCCGAGGGGCAAACGCCCCAGCGCAGCGGCGTCATCTTCCTTGATCTTGACGGCTTCAAGCTCGTCAACGACACCATGGGGCACAGCGTTGGCGACCTCATGCTCATCGAAGTCGCCCGGCGCTTAAAGCTCTGTTCGCGCCCCCACGACACCATCTCCCGCATCGGTGGCGATGAGTTCACCATTCTTTGCGACGATCTGTCCGGCCCTCAGGAAATTATCTCCGTCGCAGAGCGCATCCTCCAAGAACTCACCCCGCCCATGCGCTTGGCCAACTCCGTCGTCACCGCCGCGATCAGCCTCGGCATCAGCGTGGGGCATTACACCGATCCCGAGCACATCCTGCGCGATGCCGACATCGCCATGTACCGCGCCAAACGCGAGGGCGGCTCACGCTACGCCCTCTTCGACGAACAAATGAACGAAAGCGCCAAAGCCGCGCTGCGCACGCGCGTGGAACTGCGTTCTGCCATCGAAACACGGCAGTTCGAGGTTTTCTACCAACCTATTCTCAACACCCTCACCGGCGAAATCTGCGCGGCCGAAGCCCTGCTTCGCTGGCGTCATCCGGAGCGCGGCCTGGTTCCGCCGCTCGATTTCATCCCTATCGCCGAAGAAACCGGGCTCATCGTCGAACTCGGCCATTGGGTGCTGCACGAGGTCTGCCGCCACCTCTGCCTATGGGCCACCGCCGGCACCCTTACTTCCGATTTCCGCATTAGCGTTAACGTTTCCAGCCGTCAGCTCGACGAGGCCGGATTCCTTCGCAGCCTTGAGGACGCCATGGCCGAGCACGGCGTACCCGCAAACAGGCTTGAGCTCGAGATTACCGAAAGCGTCTTTCTCAAAAATGCCGACCGCATCGGCGCCCTCTTTAACCGCATCCGGTCGCTCGGCGTTCGCATCGCCTTTGACGACTTCGGCACAGGCTACAGCTCTCTGAGCTACCTCGAACGCTACCCGATCGACACGCTCAAGATCGACCAAACCTTCGTCAAGCGTCTAGGCATCGGCCACACCAACACCGACATCTGCCGCATGATCATCGGCCTAGCGGAAGCTCTCGACGTCGCCGTCTCGGCTGAGGGCGTCGAAAACACGCACCAGCGCGATGCTCTCCAAGCCCTCGGTTGCCCCGTGGTCCAGGGCTACCTGTACAGCCGTCCCGTTCCCTTTGCAGACTTCACGGCCATGCTCGCATGCAACGCAGGGGAGGAGCTTTGGGAGACTCCCTTGCTACAAGCCGTGGCTTAAGCACTCTTGCGTGCGAAGCTTAGGCAAGGTCACGCCAGCACGGTCACGCCGGCCTGGGCCTGGGCAAACTGTTCCTAACGCGTTAGTTCGCCAGGTCAGTTACCCCGCCATCGTCCTCCCCGGCCCCTGTCTGCAGTTTGCGGGCGATGTTGGACCAAACCTCATCGCTGGGCTCATGCGTTGGCTCAAACAGACTCCGGGCGGTCTCCGCGATCGTCTCCAGGTCCCGCACCAGCGCGGCACAATCCGGATTGGCCTGCAAAAATCGGACCAACCGCGGATCATCGCTCACCTTGCCTCCAGCCAAAAATAGTTCGGGCAAGTGCTGCTCGAACTCCGCTGGGGTCATCTCGTCAAAGTTAATCTTGCTTAGGTCGTTCATTGCACCAGCTCCCGCATCACAGTTAGAGGCGGAGGAAGCTGTTCGGGATGTCGCAGCAACTCACGAAGTCGCAAGCGCGCCTTATGCAGCTGGCTTTTGCTGTTTCCGGTCGAGCACTCCAGCATAGTTGCAATCTCGTTGTGCTCAAAGCCTTCCACATCGTGCAGCACAAAGACCATTCGGTACCCGGGCGGCAACGAAGCCACTGCCCGCTCCAGGGTCACGCGGTCCACTGAGCCCGAAAGCTGCGGGTCCCGCGAGCCGAAATCGCGCTTTGGCGCGTCTTCCTCGGTCGGATTGATGGTCTCCTCGAGGGACACCAGCTGCAAACCCTTTTTGCGCAGGTGCATCAGCACCAAATTGACAGTTAACCGGTGCAGCCACGTCGAAAACGCACTTTCACCGCGAAAACTGCCCAGTTTGCGAAACAGGTGCAGAAATGCCTCCTGCGTCATGTCCTCGGCTTCAGAAACATTGCCGAGCATACGCAGGCAAAGCGTGTACACGCGGCGTTTGTGCAAAGCATAAAGTTTTGAAAATGCATCGGGATTGCCCTGCTTGGCCTGCTCGATCGCCTCGG
>CAXTTZ010000231.1:0-4739 GCA_964247325.1 uncultured Acidobacteriaceae bacterium
CCCCCGCCGCTGGCTGCTTGTTTTTGGTGGGGGGGGGGGGGGGGGGGGGGCCCGGCCCCCCCCCCCCCCACTTCCTGCTCTGTAGTGTGGGAAGTTGTTGGTGGCAGCTGAAAAGGAGGAAGGGTGGGTGGTTTTCGTGGTGGTATCGGGGCATGCTGAACGCCATAACGGGATCGTAGTGGATGGCTTGGGCGGGAGCGGATCGCGTTGTGTCGCGATAAGTGGGCCTCCGCGTCTCCGGGCGGTCCAGGGTGACTCGATCTCGATTCTTCCCTGCTCGCCTGTGGCGTAGTGGCAGAAGCTGCTCCATGGCCATCCTTCGAGTTCGGTGACGAGGCCGCGGGTGACTGGGTTCCGATGCATGTACTTGAGCTTCTCGATGCGCTTCTTCTCGGTGAAGACGTTGAAGTCGTAGTAACGCTTTTGCCAGAAGTGGTCGCGGTCACCCTTGAGATCTTCAGAGGTTTGGCCTTTAAGGGCCCGTACTGTGTTGGCCAGGATGTGATCCCTGGGTTCGCTCAGGAGAAGGTGGACGTGTTCGGGCATGAGGACGTAGCCGTGGACGTCGAAGCCGTGTCGCTTGCGGAGCGTTTCGAGCCAGTGTTCGAAGCACGTGTAGGCGGCCTTGGTGTTCAGGTAGGGAGGCGTCAGTAACAACTGAAGGTGAGCAAGTGTAGGTGGCCTTCGTGCTGGTACCGATGCAGGCCCAAAGCCATGACGGGATCGTAACGGAGGACTGCGGCGGGAGCGGATCGCCCTTTCGTGCGATAGCCCACTCACCCGCATGAGACTGCGTGTGAATGGGGCACCCGGCGTTTCGCTTCTTACGTAATGTGGCGACTGAACTGGATTCACCCATTCACTGATGGCAACGGACGGACCTCACGTGCGGTGTCCTACCTTGTGCTTTGCATCCGTTTGCAGATGCTACTGCCTGGCAAGCTAACCATTCCGGAGCAAATCGAACAGAACCGGACACCGTACTACAAGGCACTTGAGGCTTGGGTAGGAGATCAGATAGACCTGACTGCGATGAAGCAGTTGCTTGGGGCCACGCTGGCGAAACAACTGCATGCCATCTACGAAGAGTCGGGTTCTGGCGGTGAGTAGTAAAGAAGCGGATCGCACTTTCGTGCGATAGCCCACTCACCCGCGGTGAGACTGCGTGTGAATGGGGCACCCAACGTGGTTAACAGTCATGAGTGGGCCACCCGCCCACCCGCCTTCTTTTAACTTGGGGATTTCGTCTCGCACGTGTGAGCTTCGCTGAGCATCTTGCGCTGATAGTCATCTACAGCGTCAGCCAATCCGAGAAGTAAGCTTTGGTACAGGTTGAAGATAAACGACTTCAAAGTAAGAATCAACATCACGAGCCAAGTTGCCCAAAGCACAAACAGAACATGGAGGATCACGAATGGTATCATCCAGTGAATCTTGCCGAGTAGCATCCCGAAGAGGGCGGCGACACCGGTCTTACCTCCGACGATCAACATTGCGGCAGACCAAAGCAGCAGAGCAAGATACTGGACCATTACGTCAACAAAGCCAACGAACAGCAACTTGAGTTCGGTAAGTTGGTACTTCTTACTTTTAAGTCGCTGTAACGCGATCATCGTCTGAGGACGCAAGATCGTACAGAGAATCGCAAACCCGGCTATTAAAAATCCGAGAATCGTCCCAGCAAGGGCCAGACCTCCATTCGCCCATAGAGTAAAGGTATCGGAGAACTGGAAGACAACGCTGTCACGAACTTGCCGAACTAGAATGTGAACGCAGCAAGACAGCGTAAGGAAAACAAAAACCGACGCACTCAACCGTACATTGAATCGGTTGCTGCGAAACGAGGGCGCACTCCGGTATATCGCGAGAAGGCTTTTCTCGGCGAAGAGGGACTGAAGCTCAACGGCGTTCGATTCGCCCACTCTGTGCCTTTCTAACCGCCTCCAGCTTAGCGATTGGAGCTGTGCCCGTATCAGGTTTTAAACGACCCGAAAGCACCTGCGTGAAGTACGTACGGACGGCGGCTGCGGCCCTCTCAATTAAATTCTCGGGGGCGTCGGGAACTTGAACCTGCAATTTTAAGTTCTCATTATCTCCCCTTAGAAGTGAGCCGTCCTCTCCAAGTCCCCGTAAAGATACTTTCTGATTGCCGCCTTGTGCAGCATCGGTGGCTTCTCGCGTGATCTCAGTCTTGTTCAATCCTTTCTTACTCTCGTGTATTAGGCGCGTAGTATCCGCACTAGCATTGTCCTTCATGGCACGAATCCGTGCGAAATTGTCTCCCTGAGCGAGTTCTGCGTTCGTGTTCAACAGCTTGAACTCGACTCGTTCTAAAACCGAGAAGGTTTCGATGAATGACGTGACGTTCCCCGCACTGGCCAAGGCTGTAAGGTCCACCTCAGGAGCGGGGTATTCCTCTCTTAGTTGGCGGAAGCTCTTCGGTTCCGACGTCTGCTTCAGAGCGGCATGCTGCGCCCTGATGTAGGCGTCAAGTTCCCGCCCGACGAACGACTGTATTGTCGTGGCAAAATTCCCTAGAGTCGGAGCATAGGGTGTTTCCGGCTGAAATATTAGCTTGTGGTTATTAAAGTTAAAAGCGAAGAATGACGATGGCGCAGATTCCAGAGACTCTTCATCAGCAACAAGCCCCTCGTTTTGCACATAGACCTGAGTTCGCGTGAGTAGCGTGTTCTTTATCAACCGACCATAGATGGTCAGCTGCTGCTCATGCGTGTCTTCGACAGCGATGTCGACCATCCCGACATTACGAAAAAAGTAGCTGCTGAACCCATGTCGACGTACCAGAGATTCATCGAAAAATGCTGGAAGCACAACTTCTTCCAGCAGATCTGTGAGTACGAAGACGTGTCCAAAGCGACACGTCAGGTTTGCGAAAGAGAAGGTTGCAGGCCTTGCCATTGCTCTCCTAAATGGACCCGAATATTGAAACGTCCGCAAGTTTACCTGTCAAGTTGGCTTATTCGACCGTCACGCTCTTCGCTAAGTTCCGTGGCTGGTCGACGTCGCAGCCTCTTCTTACGGCTATGTGGTAGGCGAGAAGTTGTAGGGGAACTACTTCCAGGATCGGCAGCAACAGCTCGGGGGCTGGGGGGATTTCTATTACGTGTTCTACGAGTTGGTGGATGTGCTGGTCGCCTTCTGTGGCGATGGCGATGACGCGGCCTGAGCGGGCGGTGACTTCCTGGATGTTGGAAAGGGTTTTTTCGTACTTAAGGACGGAGCTGGGGTCGGTGGGGTCGTAAGTCGCAATACAAACCACCGGAAGATTTTCGTCGATGAGGGCGTTGGGGCCGTGTTTCATCTCGCCGGCGGGGTAGCCTTCGGCGTGGATGTAGCTGATTTCTTTGAGTTTGAGGGCGCCTTCGAGGGCGATGGGGTAGTGGATGCCGCGGCCGAGGAAGAGAAAGTCGCGGGCGTTGCCGGACTCTTTGGCGAGCTGGGCGATTTGGTCGTCGGTGGCGCGGAGGACCTGTTCGAGCTTGGCGGGGATGGCGGCGAGCTCGGTGACGTAGTGGAGCGATTGCTGGTCTGAGACAGAGCCGCGGACCTGGGCGAGGTGGAGCGCGAGGGTGAAGAGGGCGGTGAGCTGGGCGGTGAAGGCCTTGGTGGAGGCGACGCCGATCTCGGGGCCGGCGTTGGTGGTGATGGTGCCCTGCGCGAGGCGCGTGACGGCGGCTCCGACGACGTTGCAGATGGCGAGGGTCTTGGAGCCGTTCTTGAGGAGTTCCTGCTGGGCGGCGATGGTGTCGGCGGTTTCGCCGGACTGGGTGATGACGAGGCCGAGGTCGCGGGGGTTGGGGATGGGGTCGCGGTAACGGTACTCGGAGGCGTAGTCGACGTCGACGGGGATGCGGGCGAGGCGCTCGATCATGAACTTGCCGGCGAGGCCGGCATGCCAGCTGGTGCCGCAGGCCGCGATGGTGATGCCGGTGGCGTCGCGGAGGTCGGCCTCGGAGACGGTCATGTCGGGGAGGAAGACGCGGCCGGTGTCGAGCGAGACGCGGCCGAGCGTGGTGTCGCGGACGGCGCGGGGCTGCTCGTTGATCTCCTTGAGCATGAAGTGCTTGTAGCCGGCTTTTTCGGCCTGGATCGGGTCCCAGGTGATGCGCTGCGGGCGGAGTTCTTTCGGGGTGCCGTCGAAGTCGGTGAGGGTGATGCCGGCGGTGGTGAGGGTGGCGACCTCGTTGTCCTGGAGGTAGTAGATGGAGCGGGTGTGGTGGAGAATGCCGGGGACATCGGAGGCGAGGAAGAACTCGCCGTCGCCGAGGCCGAGGACGATCGGCGGGCCCATGCGGGCGGCGACCATCTTGTCGGGTTCGTGGGCGGACAGGACGCCGATGGCGAAGGCGCCGGTCATGCGCTTGGCGGCGCGTCTCACTGCCTCCTCCAGAGGCAGTGAGGCACGGGCAGCGATGTTGATGGCCTGGTCGAGTGCGCCTCGGAGCGAGGTGGAGGCTGCGGGCGCGGTGCTGTCCGGGAGGGCGACGACGGCTTCGTTGGTGTTGGTTTCGACGGTGCGGGTGCCGGGCGCGGGAGTGGGCGAGCCGGCGAGTTCGAGCTCGTCCTGGATGAGGTGGGCGATGATCTCGGTGTCGGTTTCGGAGAGGAACTTGTGGCCTTTAGCGATCAGGGCATTTTTGAGCGGAAGGTAGTTTTCGACGATGCCGTTGTGCACGACGACGAGGGTGCCGGTGCCGTCGCGGTGGGGGTGGGCGTTC
>CAXTTZ010000232.1:0-4728 GCA_964247325.1 uncultured Acidobacteriaceae bacterium
GGGCACGTGGGTGGTGCGGTTTAGAGAACCACCTTGCTTAGAGGATATTCGACGATGCCGGTGGCGCCGGCGGCTTTGAGCCGGGGTATGACGTCACGCACAACGGCCTGCTCGAGGATGGTATTGACGGCGACCCAGGCGGCGTTTTGGAGGTGCGAGACGGTGGGCGAATTGAGCGCGGGCAGCACGCCGAGCACAGCATCCAGGTTGGCCCGTTCGACGTTGAGCATGAGGCCGACCTGGGTTTGCGCGGCCATAGCGCCGTTGAGCATGAGGCTGAGCGTTTCGATTTTGGAGCGCTTCCAAGGGTCGGCCCAGGCATTGCGGTTGGCGATGAGTTGGGTTTCGGACTCCATGAGGGTTTCCAGGATGCGGAGGCGGTTGGCGCGGAGGCTGGAGCCGGTCTCGGTGACCTCGACGATGGCGTCGGCGAGGGTGGGCGGCTTGACTTCGGTGGCGCCCCAGCTGAATTCCACGGTCACGGGGATGTTCTTTTGGGCGAAGTAGCGTTTGGTGTACTCGACGAGCTCGGTGGCGATGACCTTGCCGGCGAGGTCTTCGGGGCGTTGAAAGGGGGCGTCTTCGGGAACGGCGAGCACCCATTTGACGGGTACCCGGCTTTGCTTGGAGTAGGTGAGCGAGGTGACGCGGTGGACGTCGGACTGGTTTTCGAGCACCCAATCGTTGCCGGTAAGGCCGGCGTCGAGCGCGCCGTGCTCGACGTAGCGGGCCATCTCCTGCGCGCGAACGAGCATGCACTCAATTTCGGGGTCGTCGATGGTGGGGAAATAGCTGCGGCCTGAGGCGTAGATGTTCCAGCCGGCGCGGGCGAACAGGGCGAGGGTGGCGTCTTGGAGGCTGCCTTTGGGAATGCCGAGTTTGAGTTTGGAAGTCATAGGGAATTAAGGGAGTGAAGGGAGTTATTCGTTGTAAGTAATCGTTATGAGTGGGTGACGTGGTGGCGTTGGAGGGTGATTGTGTGAAAGGGGTGGGTTTAAAGAACAGCAACGAACTACTAGCAACTAAGAGCTGAAGCTACTGCCTAAGAACTAGGGACTGCCAACGGTTTGGTAAAGCAGCTCACGGTGCCTTCGTGGCAGACGAGGCCGTCGCCTTCGACGTGGACGCGGAAGAGCAAGGCGTCGGTGTCGCAGTCGGTAACGGCGGAGAGGACCCGGAGGCGGTTGCCGCTGGTTTCGCCCTTCATCCAAAGTTTGTTGCGGGTGCGGCTCCAGAAGGTGACAAAGCCGGTTTCCTGCGTTTTGGCCCAGCTTTGCTCGTTGAGGAAGCCGAGCATGAGCACCTCGCCGGTCGTGGCGTCCTGCACGATGCCGGCGACCAAGCCGCCTGCTTTGGCGAAATCGATGGAGACGGCGGGGTCGAGCTGTGTCATGCGGGGTTGGATCCTTTCCGGGTAGAGCTTGGTGGCCGAGCTTGATGGTGAAGCTGATGCGTTACGTTAGGGCCGTTGTGCCTGCGCACAGCAAAAGGCCCGCTCGCGGGTGAGGCGTTGGCGGGCCGTTCGGTTCGGGGCTGCGCTTTCGCAACGTTCGCTACCGTGTTGCATGGAGCGTCATCCCTGGCACGGCCGCCAAGGAGACGGGAGCGTGGTGGGGATGGTGCGCGTGGCGATGGTAGCGAAAAGGCATCTCCGGCTACCGTAAACAGGCGTGGACGGAAAGTCAACGCGAGCAGGTGGTGAAGGATGTTGGGCAGAATGAAATTTCGGTGCCGGGGCAGACGACCGCGGCGGGCAAAGTTGCATCTTCCTCAACACGGCGACTGGCCGACGAGGATAAAGACATGGCGGACTACCGCGTAACGGCAGGACAGGCCGAGGAAGATCAGTTCACGGCAGCGATCGAACAGTACACAGCGAAGGTGCCTTCCAGTGTGTTTCTTGGCTTGGCGATCGGCTCGATCCTAGCCTCGGTGGCATTCAAGATTGCGAAAAAGGACAGCGAAGCGCTGTTTGTGGGGCAGTGGGTTGCGCCGTTCTTGATTTTGGGCAACTACAACAAGATGGTGAAGCAGCATGGTTCGGACGCGGCTACGCGGTCGTAGATGCGGCGTCGGGATCTTCAGCAAAGGGCGGCTCAGTGACGAGCCGCCCTTTTTGCTTGTCGTCGAGCTTTGTCTGGGTTGGATTCCTGGAGTGGGTCGGTGCTTCGGGCGAGAAGCAGATCCCTCCGCTTCGCTAACGGGATGGCAATAAAGAAGGATGGGACGACACCCAAGCTTATGGGGGACAAGCAAGGATTGCTGAAAGCAAGCCAATGGTCGGAGTGCTACCAGAGGACGCCGCGGTGGGGCTCTTCTAGCGGGGGATAGGTGGTTTCGCCGAGTAGTTGGCGGAGGTTCATTTCGATGGTGCGGCAGATGGCGGTCATGGGGACGTCGAAGATTTGGTTGTCGAAGGGATTTTCCAGGTCGCGGCCGATCTTGTCTAGCGCCAGAAACATGAAGCCGACGAGCGTGGAGCCGAGCGGGGTAAACCAGCCAAGGTTTTCGACCATGCCGACAGGCAGCAGAAGGCAATAGATCTGCACGAAGAGCTGCGGGAAGAAGTCGTACTGCTTGGGCATGGGTGTGTTCTTGATGCGCTCGGCGCCGCCCTGGGCGTCGGCGAGGTCGTCGAGGTTGCGGTCGAGCGCCTGCCAGGCAATGGGGTCGAGCCAGCCGTGGTCTTGGCAGGTGCGGAGCATGCGGCCCATGCGCTGTTGCAGGGCGAGCGGGACGTTACGCTCGGGGCGCAGAGAATCGATTTCAGCGGCGGGCAGGAGGCGTTCGAGCTCGTCCCACGGCGGCAGGCCGCGCAGTTGCTGGCGCAAGGTGTGCACAAAGGCGATTTGGTGAAGGACGAGGTCGGTTTGCAGCGATTGCAGCGCACGGCACTCCGCGGCGTCAGCGGGCTGGCGGGGGCGAGGGGTGGAGACGACCTGGCGCGCGAGGCTACGGCTGTTGTTGACGATCTGACCCCAAAGCTGGCGGCCCTCCCACCAGCGGGCGTAGGCGGAGTTATTGCGAAAGCCGACCAGGAGGCTGATGACGGAGCCGTACAGGGCGAGCGGCAGGTTTTTGGTGCCGACCCATTCCCAGTGCAGGAGCTTATAGGCGGCGACAATGGCGAAGTCCCAAAGGAACAGAAGCAGAAGCGGCAGGCCGATGTACTGGACCATGCGCCAGAGTTGCGCTTTTTGGGGCACGATCATGGGTTAGGCCTGGCCGGTGACGGGCGTGAAGGTTTGCTGGCCGTCGCGGGCGATCCGGACCTCGCCGGTGCCGATCTCGTAGACCCAGCCGGAGACGGTGAGCTCGCCGCGGGCGAGGGCATCGGCGACGGCGGGGTGGGTTTTGAGCTGGTCGAGCTGGGTGAGGACGTTGCGTTCGGTGAGGCGGGCGAGCGAGGCTTTGGAATCGTCGGCTGCGGAGGCGGCGGGCTGGTCCTTCTGCCACGACCAAACGGCGGCGTCGGCGTTGTTAAGCCAGTTGCGGACCATGGGCAGCTTGTCGAGCGCTTCGGGATGCTGGAGGGCCTTCATGGCGCCGCAGTCGGCGTGACCGCAGATGACGACGTGCTGCACTTTGAGGGCGTTGACGGCGTACTCGATGACAGCGGCGACGCCGCTGACGGTTTCGCCGTAGCGGGGCACGAGGTTGCCGACGTTGCGAGTGATGAAGAGCTCGCCGGGGCGGGCGCTGGTGACGGTTTCGATGTCGATGCGCGAGTCCGAGCAGGTGATCATGAGGGTGTGCGGGCGTTGGGGCTCCTGCACGGATTGCCGGTAGCGGTCGGCCTGTGGAGGGTAGGTTTGGCTTTGAAAGGTGCGGATGCCTTGTTCAAGGCGGTCAAGCGGGGTGGGCATGAAGTCTCCTTGACAGGGAGTTTGAGGGTACGGCTTCGAGCGCGGCGGCAGCGATTAGGCTAGCTAGCGGTCGCGCCATTTGATGTTGCAGCCGATAGAGGAGCGCTGGTCGGGGCTGGGTGGCTGGCCGGCAATGACGGCGTCGAGGGCACGGCGGAGATCTTCGCCGGTGACGGGAAGATCGTTGCCGAAGTCGCCGCGGCGGGGCCGCGAGCTGTCGAGCTGGCCGCGGTAGACGAGGCGGAGATCGGCGTCGAAGAGGAAGAAATCAGGGGTGCAGGCAGCGCCGTAGCTGCGGGCGACCTCCTGGGTCGCGTCGAGGAGGTAGGGGAAATGCCAGCCGAGGCGATGGGCCTGGGCGCGCATGCCTTCGGGGCCATCTTCGGGGTACTGGTCGAGGTCGTTGGACTGGATGGCGGTGATGGCGATCGGACCCTCGCCGTGGTCGCCGAAGTAGTCACGGGCGAGGCGGGCGAGCTCGGCTTCGACGTGCTGCACGTAGGGGCAATGGACGCAGAGAAACATGAGCAGAAGGCCGCGTTTGGGCGGAGCGCCGCCGAAGGAGGCGATGTTTTCGCTGCGGAGGGCGTCGGGGTTGAAGCTGGCGGTGAAGACGTCGTCGCGGCCGAGGATACGGCCGCTGAGGACGTCGGTGAGCTCGAAGTCGGGGGCCGGGGTACCTAAATCGACCATGGTGGATGCGGTTCTGCTCATCGGCGGGGTGCACCTCCGCTTCGTATGATGGCGCGTGAGGGCGAAAGGGCATGGGAGAAAGGATAGGGGCGGCGTTGCTGCCCGAGCGTGGACCGGAGCGGAAGCCAGGGCGAAGGCTGCCCGAGGCCGGCCGGGTGCAGGCGGCGGG
>CAXTTZ010000233.1:0-4707 GCA_964247325.1 uncultured Acidobacteriaceae bacterium
GGCCAGCAGCGCGCAAACGGTGGGCGAAACGGCGATGGAACAGCGGCACCGCGCCCCGGAGGCCGAAGAAAGCGCCGCGCGGGTGGAGCCGCCGGCGCTCGAGGAGCGGTCGCGGGTGGGGCGGAAGATTGCGCGCGGCGAGTGGGTGACCTTGGCCGAGATCGTGCCGCCGCGCGGGTTTGACTGTAGCCGCGAGCTGGCCGGGGCGGCGCTGCTAGCGCGGCGCGGGGTCGATGCGATCAACGTACCGGATTCGCCGCGGGCGAGCGCGCGGATGAGCGCGTTCAGCCTGTGCGCGCAGATCGAGGCCAAGGTGGGCGTGGAGACGGTGCTGCACTTCACGTGCCGCGACCGGAACTTGCTCGGCATTCAGAGCGAGCTGCTCGGGGCGGCCTCGATGGGGCTGCGCAACATTCTGTGCCTGACGGGCGACCCCCCGAAGATGGGCAACTACCCGGACGCAACCGCGGTGTTTGATGTGGACGCGATTGGGCTGACGCGGGTGGTGCAGGGGCTCAATCATGCCCTGGACCTGGGCCGGCAGCCGCTGGGCGGGAGCGCGGGGTCGAGGCTATCGCCGGGATTTACGATCTCGGTGGCGGCGAACCCGGGGGTCGCTGACCTGGAGCATGAGGTGCGGCGGTTCGCCTACAAGGTGGAGGCCGGGGCGGAGTTTTGCATCACACAGCCGGTGTTCGACATGGGGCTGCTGGAGCAATTTCTGCGGCGGGTTGAGACGTTTCGGATTCCCGTGATTGCGGGCATTTGGCCGCTGACGAGCCTGCGAAATGCGGAGTTTATGCGCGATGAGCTGAAGGTGCGCATGCCGGAGGAGATCCTGGAGCGGATGGCGGCGCACACGGACAAGCAAGCGGCATTAGCAGAGGGCTTGCGAATCGCGCAGGAGATGCTGGCCGGGGTGCGCGGGGCGGTGCAGGGGGTGCAGGTGGCGGCGCCGTTCGGCAAGTACGCGGCAGCGGCCGAGGTGTTGGGGTTACGGGAGGAGGTGGCGGTTGGCGGGTCGATTTGAAGAGCAGTTGGCGGAGCTGGAAAAGGTAGTCGAGCAACTAGAGCGCGGGGACTTAGCGCTGGAAGAGAGTGTGCGGCTGTTTGAGCGCGGCATGCAGCTGAGTGAGGCTTGCAAAGGGCAGCTAGCAAGCGCGGAAAGCCGGATTCAGGTGCTGGTGAACCCGCGGGAAAAAGGGCCGGTGCGGGTAGAGGAGATGGTGGTTGAGGAGGAAGAGACAGAGGAAGAAAGTGACTTAGATAGTGAAGACAGCTAATTGGCTCGGGAGTACACTACTGCCATGCTGAATCTTATCCAGGGAAAAGAGTTCGATCTGCGCAAGTTTGCCGAGGCGCTTGAGCGCAATGCGCAGGAGGCGGTGAAGTGGGAGCGGCGTAAGCTGGAGTGGATTTTGTCAGAAGAGGCGCGTGGGGCTGAGCGGGAACAAGAAGCCGCTTGAGCCGCCCCGTTCTCACCATTATCGCCGGCTCGAATGGATCCGGAAAGAGCACACTTTCTTCTTCTTCTAGAAACGAATTTCAAGTTGTCCCGGTACTTGATCCGGATGCTGTTGCTAAGTCCCTGCAAGAGACGACATCGGGATCGCTTTCAAACATTGAAGCTGGAAAGCAGGTGCTGGAGCTGGCGGAGGCACTGCTTCAAGCCTCTGAAAGTTTTACTGTAGAAACTACTTTGTCAGGAAGTACCTATTTGCGCATGGCCGAGCGCGCCAAGGAGCTTGGGTACAGCATTCTCGGTGTTTTTGTCGGTACGGAATCTGTGGAGATCAACATGGGACGCGTGAAGAATCGTGTAACAAAGGGCGGACACGATATTTCCGAGGCAGACCAAAGGCGGAGGTTCCCTAGAACTTTGGCAAACATGCGACGGCTGTTGCCCGAATGCGACTTAGTAATTTTGTTGGACAATTCTTCGGATCAAGGCCATAGGCTTGTTGCTTTTGGGCAGCAGCAATCTATGCACTGGATCGAGCCTGTGCCGGAGTGGGCGGAAGGGTTGCGGGCGGTGCGGCCTGCGACCGAGTAAGTGAAGTTAGTACGGTGTTGTGCTTGCGAAGTAGCGGAATGACATCGATGCGAAGCACAGGCAACGCTGGCTTTGAAGCGTCCTTGGTGCGGGTTCGTTTAATTCGACACGTCGGGTCTTTGATGGTAAGTACCTTTGTTATTTGAAGAGGGGAAGGCTTCCTGGAAACTTGTTGGCACTCCGAGCGAACAGCAGATCCCTTCGCTTCGCTACGGGATGACAGCAAAAAGCAAAGGCGAACGCAGATTCCCTTCGGGAATGACAAAAGAAAGGTAAAGCGGGAGTGCAGCGTCGGCGTGTTACTTAGCGATCGCGCGTGGTGACGAAGGCGGGGACCCAGAGCAGGGCGCGTTTGTACTCTGAGTCGGGGAGCTCGGCGGCGGAGAGGCGGGCGGCTTCGGCGTAGGCGCAGGCGGTGTCCATGGCGTAGGCGAGGGAGCCGTGGCGGCGCAGAATTTCTAAAATTTGCGTATGGGTGACGCGGCTGAAGTTGCGGTCGGCGAGCACGGTGCGGATAGCCTCGCGGTCGGCGCCGGTGCCGCGCTCAAGGGCGTGAATGACGGCGAGGGTGGCTTTGCCTTCGCGAAGATCGGAGGCGGCGGGTTTGCCGAGCATGTCGGCGGTGGCGGTCAGGTCGAGGACGTCATCGACGATCTGGAAGGCGAGACCGAGGTTGCGGCCGTACTCGCCGAGCGAGCCTTCGAATGGGGATTCGGTATCGAGGCCGAGGTGGGAGGACTCGTCCGCGATGACGGCGCCGAGCTGCATGGAGACCTGGAAGAGCCGGGCGGTTTTGCGATTAATGAGGTCGAAGTATTCTTCTTCGTTGATGAGGTGGCCGAGCTTTTCCATCTGCAGCAGCTCGCCTTCGACCATCTCCTGGGTGAGCGAGATAAGGAGGTCGAGGACGCGGAAGTTGCGTTCGGCAAGCGCGCTTTGGAAGGCATGCATGTACATCCAATCGCCGGCCAGGACGCATTTAGCGTTGCCCCAGGTGGTGTTGGAGGACGGGCGGCCACGGCGCGTGCTGGCCTCGTCGATGATGTCGTCGTGGACGAGGGTCGCGGTGTGCAGCATTTCGACCACGGCGCCGAGCCGGATGCGCATGCCGCCTTGGCTGCCGCAGGCCTTGGCCGAGAGCAGAAGGAGCATGGGGCGGATGCGCTTGCCGCCGCCGGCGATGAGGTAGGAAGCGATGTCACCGACCAGCGCGATGGGCGAGACGGACTGCTCGGCAAACTCCTGCTCGACAGCAGCAAGATCGTCTCGCACGAGCTCAAAAACCTCGGTGGCTGTCGCGATGGGAAGTGCACTCACGCTCAGGTAAGAGTAGCAGGTGGACCCGCCGGGTCACCTAAGCAAACGCTGCCGGGTTGCACCGTATCGCAAGCTAGTTGGAGCGGAAATTGGTGAACTGGAGTTCGAGGCCGAGGTCCTTGCCGCGGAGCATGGCCATGATTTCCTGCAGTGTATCGCGATCTTTGCTGGTAACGCGGACGGTGTCGCCCTGGATGGAGGCTTGGGCCTTCTTTTTGGATTCTTTGACCATAGCGACAATTTTTTTGGCGGCATCGGAGTTGACGCCCTGCTTGAGCTTGATCTTTTGGCGCACGGAGGAGTTGGCGGCGGGTTCGATCTTCTCATACTCGAGATTTTTGAGCGAAACACCGCGCTTGACGAGCTTCTGGGAGAGTATTTCGATGACGGACTTGAGGGTGTACTCATCCTGGCTGGCGAGCTGGATGGTTTCGGTGCCTTCGAGCTCCATGGTGGACTTGGAGTTTTTGAGGTCGAAGCGGGCGTTGACCTCTTTCGAGGCTTGGTCGAGCGCGTTTTTGACTTCCTGGACGTCGACTTTGCTGACGACGTCGAAGCTTTGGTCTGCGGGCATGGGTGTGTGGCTCCTCTTGAATGGCGTAGAGGTTTATTATCGCGCGGCGAGCATGTTTGTTGGAATTAGCGGGCGGCGGAGGGGAAGAGGCGCTCGAAGTTTTGCGTGGTCAGCGTGGCGAGGGCTTCGGGGGTGAGGCCGCGAAGGTTGGCGAGAAAGGCAGCGGTGTGGGGCAGAAAGGCGGGCTGGTTGGTTTGGCCGCGAAGGGGAATGGGCGTGAGGAAGGGGGCGTCGGTTTCAACGAGCAGGCGATCGGCTGGCGCGGTTTGGGCGATGGCTTGGAGCACGGAGCTTTTCGGGTAGGTCAGGTTGCCAGCGAAGGACAGGTAAAAGCAGAGGGCGAGCGAGCGTTCAGCCTGGGCGGCGTTACCGGAGAAGCAGTGCATGATGCCTGGTAGGCCCGTGGGGGTCCAGTGCTCGGCGAGGAGAGCGAGGAGGTCCGCCCAGGCGTCACGGTGATCGAAGCGGGCTTTCACAGCCGAGCTCGCAAGTTCTGAGGTCCGGCAATGGATCGTGACAGGCTTGCGGGCTCCGGCGGCAATGCGGAGCTGGGCGACGAAGGCGGCCTGCTGGATGGCAGGATCGGGGTTGTCGAGGTGGTAGTAGTCGAGGCCGATCTCGCCGATGGCAAGGCAGCGTGGATCGGTGGCCAGGGTTTCAACTCTGGCGAGGGTATCGGGCGTGGCGCGGTGGGCCTCTTGGGGGTGAATGCCGGCAGTGGCGAAAATCTGGGGAGTTTCGGGGCTTTCAGGGTGGGCGTGGG
>CAXTTZ010000234.1:0-4646 GCA_964247325.1 uncultured Acidobacteriaceae bacterium
GCCGCCGTCGATGGCCCTGCCTGCGGCGGAGCGCCGAAACGAGGTGCGTTTGATCAACGCCCAGATCGAGCATGCCGCCGAGATCGCCATGGAGCATAACCTGGGCATGACCTGCGACCCGATTGGCGGGCTGGTGCAGATTCCATGCATCGAGCGAAATGGGATGGGCGCGGTAAAAGCCGTGAACGCGGCGCGATTGGCCATGAACGATCCAGGAACGCACAAGATCTCGCTCGACCAGGTAATTGAAACCATGTACCGAACGGGTTTAGATATGCAGTCGCGGTATAAAGAGACGAGTTTGGCGGGGTTAGCGCTGAACATCATCGAGTGTTGAGGAGCCGGGGCGCTATGCTGGGAGCATGACACGCCGCCGCTGGATTGCCGACACCTGGACCGATACCTCAGCCAGCCTTGTGGGCGATCAGGCGGCTCATCTGGCGCGGGTGCTGCGGGCAGAGCCGGGGCAGGCGTTTGATGTGCTGGCGGGTGGGTTTTTGCGGCGGGGTGTGGTGGAGCGCGTGTCGGAGCAGGAGTTGGTATTTGCGTTGGGCGAGGAGCTGGAGACCGAGGCTGCCTTGCCGGTGCATCTGCTGCTGGCGGTGATCAAGTTCGACCATTATGAGTGGGGGTTGGAGAAGGCTACCGAGCTTGGCGCGGCGCGGTTGACGCCGGTACTGGCGCGACGCACGGACAAGCATCTGGCGCAGGCCGCCGGGAAGCGCGTGGAACGCTGGCGCAAGATTGTGCGCGAAGCAGCGCAACAGTCGCGACGCAGCGACCTGCCGCAAGTCGACGAGCCACAGCCGTCGAAAGCGGCTCTCACCTTGGTCAGCGCGCCGCACCGGGTGTTGTTGGCCGAGACGGAGGAAGAGAATACGTTGGCTGCGGCGCTCGCGCGGCATAAGCTGCCAAATGGACCCGATGCCGAGCACAACCATGCGCTGGCGTTGGCTGTCGGACCAGAGGGCGGTTGGGCTCCGGAGGAGATTCAGCTGTTTACTGCACAGGGCTGGCAGCCGGTAACGCTGGGACCGCGCATCCTGCGGGCGGAGACGGCGGCGTTGGCTGGTTTGGCGATTTGTTCGGCGCTGCTGTAGGAGACCCCTCCCCCGGGGTACTTTTCCTCTAAAGTACGTTCGTTAAAGGAATTAAGTGGGTACTTCGGGTCGAGGCGGTGGCGTAAGCGTACAAGCACCCTGACAGTGCTTGCTGTTGTGAGCTTCCCTGTAGTTTCTCTACACGCTAGCAGATCGGAACGTCATTGCATGCAAATGGAATGTCTGCGGGACGTAGCTATTTCGGTGAAGCAGGTGCGCCAGTGGCTTAGCATGTGCGCCCTGAAGTAGCTATGGTGAATGCAGTTAACCTTGATCACTGACGAGAAAGCCGACTTGCCGTTACCATTGAAAGCTGGTGTTGAGGAGAACTGCTTGCCAACAACGTTCATTCTTGGTGCAGGAGCATCGAGAGATGCAGGGTACCCGTTTGCTAAAGAAATGGGGCGGGGCCTCCTCAGTTGGATGGAGCAGGCACAACCGGAAGGTTTTTGTGACTTTTCAGGGTCGGCCTCTTTTCTGCGCAAAACCTTTCCAAATGCAGAAGACATCGAGGCATTGCTGGAGCAAATGGAGAAAGTGACAACCCTCTCCAGCAATGCTTGTTTAGATAAGCGCATGCTGGCTAAGCGGGTCGCCAATTTAGATCGCCCTGCATTGATTCATGGTCTGCGCAGATGGTTCGAACAGATTGATCGTACATCTCCAAACTTATCCTACCACCTCTTCGCTAGAGAAGTGATTCAGCCGAATGACACAGTAATTACATTTAATTATGACGTTTCACTGGATAAGGAGCTCAAGCGAGCTGGTCTCTGGGAAGTAGGAGACGGCTATGGTTTTGAGATTGAGAATCTGCCCGCCTCATCGAGAGTTGCCCTTCTCAAATTGCACGGGAGCATAAACTGGCGGGCGCTGCTTTTCGGCGGGCGAAGGGCAGCGGTAGTGAACAATCTGGAACGTTCCTTAGGACGTCGTCCAGTTCTGTTCGATTCTGACCTGAGAACGCTAGGTTACGATCACGCTGTTGACAGCAGGCTCCCACGAGATCGGAACGTAGCCGTAATCGATTCGCTGATCCTACCTGTACATGAAAAGCAGTTTGTCTTTCATACCAGCTTCGGCGACGAATGGACTTCGTTTTGGGATTCGCTATGGAGCAATGCAGCGGCGGCACTTAGGACCAGTGACCGTATCATCATTTGTGGCTATAGCGTCCTGCCCATTGATGAGCGGGCATGCAAGATGCTCCTCGATGATCAAGAGGTTACGGCCCCTTTCGAAGTTTGCTGCGGGGACGACTCAGAAGCGATCGTCAAACGTCTGAGAACATTCGGGCGTGATGCTCGTGTGACTGACAATTCCTTCTTTGCTGATTGGGTGAGGGCTAGAGCGGATCGCTTGAAAGGCATGCCGACCACGTAATCTGCATCGATCATCTGCTCTCGGATGGCAAAGTGATTGCATCTCGCAAGTTTGGCAGTAACGAATCTTAATACACGCCGTTGTGGGAACTGAACAGGCCATCGCTGGCGAGAAGCCGACCAATCGTTGTGAATGCTTTACCGAGGTGGACCGACCGCCTCTACGCAATACCGTAGCTGGTGTTCGTCAGCTAGGATGTAGTCGTGCACGAGAACTCATTGAGCTTTGAATCCAAAGCAACTGATGAAGACCTTTTCCAGCGGCTTCACCGTGAATTAGAGCACGAAATCGCCACTTATAATACAAAGTTCCCGAAGGAGCGATGGGGAGTCCCCTTCCAGCCGAGACGATTTCAAGCTATCTCGACTCGATGCGCCACTGCCTCGTTGAACCTGATTGGGAAGAAGCAAACGTCTGCACTCCTGAAGGAGTTCTGACTGGCACGGGCATGAAGCGCATGTGCGTCACCATGGCCGAAGAGGGAGGCTACGTCCTGGTTTTCGATCCCATAGCAGAGAAATACCACCTAGCGTGGCGAAGCGCAGATGGTCTTGGCACATGGGGAATCAGTGGAGCTGGGGTGGACTGCTTCATCGCACGATAGCCTGGTGCTTAAGAGCTTTTGTGTTCAACACCGCAACCGATTAGTCCTGAGAAACGCGCATACGGAAGGAACGGCCGACTTCCGGCGAGCGAGGGGCCGCCCGAATCAAAGCGGTAGTCCGGGCTGCTGTGGTCTTGTGTGGTGAGGGAATCGAGCCTGTAGCTGAACTTGTATGGGTGTACCCAGCCCTATATGCCGGGCTTTCAGCCTAAACCATGGCTGGGCCGATACCTGGGGTACGCCCTAGGATAGGATTGGACGCGCCTTTGGCGCTGGACGGCTGCTGCGATTCTGCTCTAGAGGAGGTCTGATTAAACTTCTCGGAATGCTTTGCTACCGGCAGAAAACGCAGATTCCCTTCGGGAATGACAACAATAGATGTGGCATTGCAGTCTTTATCAGAGCTCCCCTAGTTAGCTGAATATCTCCTTCACCTTGTCAAAGAGGCCGCGGGAGTGGGGCTCGTTCTCCATGGGCATGCCTTCGTCAAGTTCACGTAGGAGCTCCCTTTGCCGTTTGGTGAGCTTGGTGGGCGTTTCTACACGGACCTCGACAATGAGATCGCCTTTGCCGTGGGCGTTGAGGTGCGGAACGCCTTTACCGCGAAGGCGGAACTCGCGTCCGCTTTGGGTTCCTTCGGGAACCTTGATTGACTCAGCGCCTTCGAGCGTATTGATTTCGAGGTCGGTGCCGAGCGCGGCTTGCGGGAAGCTTATAGGGAGAACGCAGTGGAGGTCGTCGCCATCGCGCTCGAAGAAGGCGTGCGGCTCCACGGTGAGCACCACGTATAGATCGCCATTGGGACCGCCGAAGCGGCCGGCATCGCCTTCGCCGGAGTAGCGGATGCGGGTGTCGGACTCGACGCCCGCAGGCACTTTGACGGCGAGGGTGTGTTCTTTTTGCACGCGACCGTCGCCGCCGCAGGTGCGGCACGGATTTCGGATAATTTGGCCCGTGCCGCCGCAAACCGGGCAGGTACGAGCGACGGAGAAGAAGCCCTGCTGCGTGCGAATCTGCCCGCGGCCGGCGCATTGCTGGCAGGTTTCGGGCTGTTTGCCGCCTTCGGAGCCCGTGCCAGTGCAGACCTCGCATGTTTCCATGCGCTTGGCCTTCATCTCGCGTTCGACACCAAAGACAGCCTCTTCAAAGGTAAGGCTCATGTCGATCTTGAGGTCGCGGCCGCGCTGGGCACGGGAGGCGCGGCCCCCGGGGCCGCGCTGGTTGCCCATGTTGAACATTTCGCCGAAGATGTCGCCGAAGATGTCGCCCAGGTCGCCCTGTTGGAAGCCGCCGCCGAAGGGACTGCCACCGGCAAAGGGGTTGCCGCCGCCGCCCGCGCCGCTAACGGCTTGGTGGCCGAAGCGGTCATAGGCCGCGCGCTTGTCCGGGTCGCTGAGCACAGCATAGGCCTCCGAGCATTCCTTAAACTTTTCCTCCGCCTGAGGATTGTTGGGATTGCGGTCGGGGTGAAACTGCATGGCGAGCTTGCGGTAGGAGGATTTGATTTCGACATCCGTCGCGGTCCGCGTAACGCTCAGTACCTCGTAGTAGTCCCTCTT
>CAXTTZ010000235.1:0-4643 GCA_964247325.1 uncultured Acidobacteriaceae bacterium
ATGCAGCGGCGGCGCTGCTGGGGCTGGAGCGCGAGCTCGGGGCCGCGCTGCCCGGGGACGAAAGGCTGGCGCTGGCTGCCGAGGTAGGTTCGGATGTGCCGCTCTTTTTACTGGGCGGGCCCGTTTTAGGGCTGGATCGCGGGCAGGCCGTGGTGCCCCTGCCGGACGCGCCGGCATTGCCGGTGGTGGTTGCAGTGCCGGGGGTAGGAGTCTCGACGGCGCAGGCGTTTCGCGATCTGGACGCCCTGATGGTCCTGAATGCAAGCGGCCCCACCGCACAGCAGTTGACAAATTTCCTGAGCACCTATAGGCTTGAGCAGTTGAGCCGAGTTCTGGCTTCGGCGTGGACACACACCGGAGCGGAACGAGTAGCAACCGGTATCGTCAGTTCCCTTTTGCCGCCGCACAGTGGCGATCAAATGGAGTTTCCGCGGGAACAGGGTGGCGATCTGGCCGGGAATCCCCTTCTCGCGCTTGTCCGCACCGGGGTCGAAAACGACTTTGAGGCCGTTGCTTTCCGGCAACATCCTTCCCTGCGTGACATCAAGCGTGCCTTAGCTGGATCTCCGGAAGATGGGGCTTCGCAGGCGCTGTACACAGCGCTTTCAGGCTCCGGCTCGGCGCTCTTCGGGATTTATCGATCCCCGGAAGCGGCGTTTGCGGCTCAACAACGGGTGCAGCACTCCGGCACACGAGCGCTTTTGACAGAAATGCTCGGGCGTACGGGGTACTGGCAGCAAATTTTCGCGTAAGCTGGAAGCAGTGCCACGCGAACCTCGGGCCAGAAGCACACGGGACAGGCGGTTCGCAGCGCCTTCGGCAGAGATGCCGGAAAACACTGGGCGATCGACTAACGGTAGGTCAAGTGCCTTTGACGCACTCAGTCCAGGTTCGAATCCTGGTCGCCCAACCAACCGCCCGTCGTTCGGCTTGGGAAGCGAAGTGCGGAACGGCAACGATTTGGAGCAGGATCGGGAGCTTTTGGATGGAGGGTGGCCGAAACGAGGCCGCCGGAAAGAGATGCCCCGCTCGAGCCGCGTGCGGCCGGGCGGGAAAGAGCAAAAAGTACCGGGGTGGGCGCAGAGTGCAACGAGCCGCTTCCACCTCGCGAGGGAACTGAAGTTTGGCACTTCCGCAACACCCGGTGGCGCAACCAGCCGCCGGCAGCAATGAACAGGCTGTACGAAATTCTGACTAGGTCAACCAACCTCAGGAGTTTCCAAGCGTGGCGAACGAAAACGGCAAAATAACGGTTCCCTTCCCGGGTTCCACCCCACAGGGCAACGAGAGCAGCGCGCAAACTACGTTGCTTGAGCCCGCGCCCAAGGCGCCGGAAGCACAGCCCACAGGGCTAGGCGCCGGCGCCTTTCCGGTCCCCCCCCGGTCGTCGATCGACGGCCGCCCAAGCGCAGAGAAAAAGCGTACGTCGCGGGTAAGCGATGACAAGAACTTCAAGATCGTCTCCGGCTCGGCCAACAAAGCCTTAGCCGAAGAGATCGCCCAATTTTTGGGCGTACAGCTGGTGCAAACCGATTTCCGGCGCTTTTCTGATGGGGAGATCCGGTTTCAGTTGTTAGAAAACGTGCGCGGCACGGATGTGTTCGTCATACAGCCGACCTGCTATCCCACGGATCAGCATCTGATGGAGCTGTTGATCATGATGGACGCGCTGCGGCGCGCCTCGGCCGGCCGCATCACTGTCGTGGTTCCGTACTATGGCTATGCGCGGCAGGACCGCAAAGACCGACCGCGTGTCGCTATTACCTCTAAGCTCGTGGCCGATCTGCTGGTCACCGCCGGTGCGAATCGGGCGCTGTTTGTGGATCTGCACGCGGCGCAGATTCAGGGTTTCTTCAACATCCCGGTTGATCACCTGTTCGCGTCGCCGGTGCTGGTCGGCTACTTCCGCGACCTCCAACTGCCCAACCTAACGGTGGTGAGCCCGGACGCGGGCGGTGTGGAGCGCGCGCGCTTCTTTGCCAAAAAGCTCGAAGTGCCACTGGCCATCGTCGACAAGCGCCGCACCGACATCAACATTACCGAAGTGATGAACGTGATCGGCGACGTGCGCGGCCGCACCTGCCTCATTTTGGACGACATTGTGGATACCGCCGGCACGCTATGCAAGACTGCCGACGCGCTTCTTGCCCAGGGTGCCGAGGCCGTCTACGCCTGCGCTTCGCATGCTGTGCTTTCAGGCCCGGCGGTCGAGCGCATCGAACAGTCCGGGCTCAAGCAACTGGTGGTCACCAATACCATTCCACTGACCGAGGCCGCGCAGGCCATGGACAAAATCAAGGTTCTTTCCGTAGCCGGCCTGTTGGGCCGCGCCATGGAAAGCATTCACATGGAGACGTCGGTTTCGACCCTCTTTAACTAAAAACAAGAAGTAGCGGGTAGCGAGTAGGAAGCAGTTCCTTCGAAGCCACGAGCTACAACCCAACCCGCGGCACGAGCCGCAAACGGAGTCGAGCAGCAGCAAGCAGGGGTACAAGCTTTCCTACTTCCTAGTCTCGCTCTTCGCCCGAAAGGAAATGCATTATGGCAAGCACCCCGATGGAAGCGGTTACCGCGACCCCCCGCACCGGTAAATTCAACAAAAATCACGCGCGCCGCGTGCGCATGCAAGGCCTGATTCCGGCAGTGGTCTACGGCGCCGGGCAGCCGCCGGTGGCGGTCACGGTGGACCCCAAGGTCATCACCAAGATTCTTTACTCTGAGAGCGGCCACAACACCGTATTCGACCTCAACGTGCAGGGCGGGGCGGCCAGCAAGGTGATGATTGTGGATTGGCAGAACGAGCCGATCAAGGGCAAGTTGCTGCACATCGACCTGAAGCGCATCGCCATGGACCGTGCCATGCTGGTGTCGGTCCCGGTACACGTGACCGGTACGCCCCTCGGCGTACGGACGCAGGGCGGCGTGCTCACCCAGGTGCTGCACGAGATCGAGATCGAGTGCCTGCCGAATGACATCCCTAGCCACATTGATGTGGACGTGTCAAACCTCGAGCTGGAAGGGGCCATTTACATCAAGGATCTGCCGCACGCGGGCAACCTGAAATTCGTCAGCAGCGAGGACGAGCTGGTCGCACATGTCACCGTGATCAAGGAAGACATTGCCGAAACCGCAGCGGACCCGACCCCGACCGAGCCCGAGGTAGCCAAGAAAGGCAAGCAGGAGAACGAGGAGTAGAACAGGAAGCAGCAAGCAGGAAGTAGCCAATCCTTCCTCCCCCACTTCCTACTCGCTACTTCCTAGTTCCTGTCTTATGAAGCTGATCGTCGGTCTCGGCAATCCCGGCATGGAGTACCTGCTGACGCCGCACAATGCAGGATTCATGGCCATCGATCGTATCGCGGCTCTTTGCGATGTGGCTGTGACGAACCGGCGGGGCCGGGCCGAGACCGCTAAAGCAAGGCTGATGGGGCATGATGTCCTGTTGGCCAAGCCGGAAACCTTTATGAACCTGAGCGGGCTCGCCGTGGCCGCTCTGCTGAAGGATCTCGGGCTTGGGAGTGAGGACCTGATCGTGTTATATGACGAGCTGGCCTTCCCTCTGGGCAAGATCAAGTTGGCAGCCAGCGGATCGGCCAATGGCCACAACGGGGTCAAGTCTGTGACTGCAGCCCTGGGCACAGAGATCTGGTCGCGAGTTCGGATCGGCGTGGGCAAGCGCTCGACGACCACCGGCGAGCCCGCTAGGTCGGGGGGCACGAGTTATCTGTTGGCGCCGCTGAAAAAGGCGGATCTGGCAGCGTTGGAGGAAGGGCTCGACATGGCAGTACGCGCAGTCGAGGCCGTGCTGAGCCGAGGCATCAGCGCGGCGATGAATGAGTTGAACCGGAGGAACGATCCATCCAAGGATCCGAACTCCTAACCTGAGCCAAACCGGCTTCTGGAGTCCCCTCCGGAGCGGTGCGGGGCACCAACCCCGCAGAAAGAAGTGCAGTATGAATCGCAGTTATGAAGTGATGTTTATTGTGCGGCCCGACGTGGAAGACACGGAGATCGACCGCATCATTGAAACCTTTACTGGCTACATTACCCAGGGTGGCGGTGTGGTGAAAAACAGCCTGGCCGACCAAAAGATGGGGCGGCGGCGCTTGGCGTACACCGTCAATAAGTTCAATGACGGCTTTTACATTCTTCTGGTAGCCGATGCGCCGGCTTCGCTCATTGCGGAGATCGAGCGGCGTTTGCGTGTCTCCGAGCAGGTGATCAAGTTCATCACCGTGCGCACGGATGAGGAAGAAAAGCGCGTAGCCAAGATCAAAGCGCATCGCGCAGCGCACGTGAAGCGCTCGGCCCTGCCGCAGGAGAATCCAGAAGCGGCCGACGCACCGGCGCAAGCTGCCGCGCAAGAGGTGACTGCCATTCCGGCTGCAGCAACGCCGGAGGAGCCGCAGCCGGCGGCCCAGGCCTAATCGCTCCGCTAGAGAAAGACTCGTAAAGATTTCAAGGACAAACCCAAACGCCTCGACCGCTTCCACGGCTGCTCCAGAGCAGCCAAGTCCAAGGATCCAGCAGCGGATTCGGAGCGAGCCTGGCCGAACCGGCCGCCACCAACGGAGGCGGCACAAAGGAAAACATCATGGCTGACGAAACAAGCAATGCCCCAGCACAAGCATCCTCCCCTTCCC
>CAXTTZ010000236.1:0-4626 GCA_964247325.1 uncultured Acidobacteriaceae bacterium
GAAGCCGGGGCAGATGCGGTGGCTGTGATTGGTGCCTTGGTGGCCGGGGCAGGCAGCGTGGAGGCGACGGTGCGGGACTTTCTGCGGCGCTTGCGTTAACGTGGGTGCAATGAACGTAGGTGCCAAGAAGAATGCGCACAGGGTGTTCTGTTGCCGTGGACGGCGAGGCTTTCTAAGGACCGGACAGGGGGTGGCGCGGTGAGGAGCGAGCCGGTGCAGGAGACGTTCGCGGGCGGGGGTGCGGTGCAGACCGCACCGAAGCTGGTGCAGGGCCTGGGGCTGTTTTCGGCGACGGCGATTGTGATGGGCTCGATGATTGGGTCGGGCGTGTTTATTGTGCCGGCGGAGATGAGCCGCACGTTGGGGTCGCCGGGGCTGTTGATCGCGGCTTGGCTGGTGACGGCCGCGATGACGATGATTGGCGCACTGAGCTATGGCGAGCTGGCGGCGATGATGCCCAAGGCCGGAGGGCAGTATGTGTATCTGCGCGAGGCGCTGGGGCCAATCTGGGGGTTTCTGTACGGCTGGACGCTGTTTCTGGTGATTCAGACGGGTACGATTGCGGCCGTGGGAGTGGCGTTTGGGAAGTTTTTGGGGGTGTTCTTTCCGGCGGTCAGCCAAGGGCATTGGCTGGTGCATGTGGGTTTGGGGAACATCGGGCTAAATACGGCGAATCTAGCCGCGATCGCGGTCATCACGCTGCTGACCTTTACCAACACCCTGGGCGTGCGGCTGGGAGCAGCGGTGCAGAATGTGTTTACGACGGCCAAGATCCTGGCGCTGCTGGGGGTGATCGCGGTCGGCGTGGTGGCACATAACGCGGCGGCGCTTGCGAACAACTTCGGCCATGCGTTTTGGGCCGGTGCCGGCTTAGGGACGCGGCATACGGTGGAGGTTGGGTCATTTTTTAGATTAGGGGGCGGGTCGGCGGCGGTCGGGGTGCTGACACTGATTGCGGTGGTGCAGGTAGGGTCGCTGTTCAGCGCGGATGCGTGGAACAATGTGACATTTACGGCGGGGGAAATTCGGCAACCGAGCCGGAACCTGCCGCTGTCGTTGGCGCTGGGCACGGGCGTGGTGCTGCTGCTGTATCTTCTGTGCAACTTTGTGTACCTGTCGGTGCTGCCGCTGGCGGGCTCGCCCACAGCGGCGACCATTGCGGGGCGGGGCATTGCCTTTGCGGCGGAGGATCGGGTGGCCACGGCGGTGATGGAGTCCGCCTTTGCCGGGGTGGGCGCGAAGCTGATGGCGGCGGCCATCCTGGTTTCGACTTTTGGGTGCGTGAACGGCATGCTACTGGCGGGCGCGCGGGTGTACTACGCGATGAGTCGCGATGGGCTGTTTTTTGCGGCCACGGGCAGGCTGGATGAGCGCACGGGCGTGCCGCGGAACTCGCTGTGGCTGCAGTGGGCGTGGACGTGCTTGCTTTGCCTGAGCGGGAGCTACGGGCAGCTGTTGGACTATGTGATTTTTGCGGTGCTGGTCTTTTATGTGCTGACGATTGCGGGGCTTTTTGTGCTGCGGCGGACGCGACCGGAGGCGCCGCGGCCGTACCGGGCGATTGGGTACCCAGTGCTGCCGGCACTGTACATCGTGATGGCGACGTTCATCTGTGGTGTATTGTTGCGATACAAGCCTCAATACACATGGCCCGGCCTCCTGCTTGTGCTGCTGGGGGTACCGGTGTATCTGTTGCGTGCGCGGATGGCAGCGCGTGGGGCAAGCTGAAGCTTTTTGGGAGAGATGCGACCAAGAATGGCGAACCTTTTTGCAAAGAAGTCGATGCAGATGCTGCTGACGGAGGCCGGCGCCGAGGGCGAAGGCACGTTGCAGCGGTCGCTTGGGCCGTTTCAGCTGACGGCGCTGGGGATCGGTGCGGTCATTGGTGCAGGAATCTTTGTGCTCGCGGGGTTGGGCGCGCACTACGCCGGGCCGGGGCTGATGCTGTCGTTTGTGCTAAGCGGATTGGGCTGCGCGTTTGCGGGACTATGCTATGCGGAGTTCGCGGCGATGATCCCGCTGGCGGGCTCGGCGTACACGTATGCGTATGCGACCTTGGGCGAGCTGATTGCGTGGATTATTGGTTGGGATTTGACGCTGGAATACGCGATGGGCGCGAGCACGGTGAGCTCGGGCTGGTCGAACCACTTTGTGGAGTTGATGGAGATCTTTCACGTCCACTTTCCGTTGTGGCTGGCGTATGACCATTGGACCGCGGTTGGCGTGGCGGTGGACAACGTAGCGCGGCAGGTGATGGCGGCGAGCTTTCCGAACTTTGCACCGGGGACGACGGCTTACATCGAGCAACTGGGCAAGCTAAAAGCAGCGCCGACCACGGAGATGCTAGCGCGGGCGCACCAGCTGCTCGGGGCGCCGGTGATCTTTGGGCATGAGATTGGGTTGAATCTGCCGGCGTTGCTGATCGCGCTGATTGTGACAACGATTTTGGCGGTTGGCATACAGGAATCGGCGAAGTTCAATTCGGCAATCGTGGTGGTGAAGGTAGCGGTGGTGCTGTTTGTGCTGGCGCTGGGGTCGCACTATGTGGATACGGCAAATTGGGGTCACTCGTGGCACCAATTTGCGCCGCTAGGCATTAGTGGGATTGGTGCGGGGGCGGCATATATTTTCTTTGCCTATATCGGTTTTGATGCGGTGTCGACGACGGCGCAGGAGGCGAAGAATCCACAGCGGGATCTGCCGATCGGCATTATTTTGTCTTTGATTGTCTGCACGATTTTGTACATCGGGGTTGCGGCCGTGCTGACGGGTATGGTGCCATGGCAGCAGGTCAATATCGAAGCGCCGATCGCACGTGCGTTTTTAGATCGTAACTTGCATTGGGCCAGCGACATCATCACAGCTGGCGCTTTGGCGGGGCTGACGAGCGTGATGTTGGTCATGCTGCTGGGGCAGACGCGGGTGCTGTATGCGATGGCCAATGATGGGTTGTTGCCGAAGAGGTTCTTTGCGGAGATCCATCCGCGGTTCCGGACGCCGTTTAAGAATACGTTTTTGGTGGGAACCATTGCCGGGGTGGTGGGAGCGCTGACGCCGATCGACGATATCGGCAAGATGGTTAATATTGGGACGCTGCTGGCGTTTGTGATCGTGTGCATCGCCATCATGGTGTTGCGGGTGCGGGAGCCGGGCAAGGAACGGCCGTTCCGTACGCCGCTGGCGTGGCCGGTTCCGCTGGTGCCGGTGCTGGGCATTGCGTTTAACGGCTACATGATGCTGAAGTTGGGCGCGCTGAACTGGATTCGGCTGGTGGTTTGGTTGGCGATTGGATTAGTGGTGTATTTCAGCTACGGGCGGAAGCATAGCCGGGTGCAGCATGGGGATGTGGCGGTGCGGGCGGCGGATATGGCTGCGGACTGAGTGGGTGGTTGCTGCGCGTTTGTTGTTCTTGTTTGCATGGCGGAACGTCCTGATTCTGTCTTGAGCCTTGGTGGCTCACTTAGGAAAGCAGATCCCTCCGCTTTGCTACGGGATGACAACAAGAAAAGCAAGAGCAACAGCAGCTGCAACAGCAAACGCTGATTCACTTCGGGAATGACAACTAAAAGAAAAATAGGGGCTATCTCTGTAGGAGAAAAGCTCTAGACCGCTACCGCTAATTGTGTGTGGAGGCGTGTGGGTGCGCGGTGGTGGCTTGGTTGGTGACCGTGACGGTGGCGAGCTGGGCGGAGTCGATGGGGGCCGGATCGTCGCGTAGCTTGAAGAAAAGGACATCGCTCGCGGTGACCGGGTGCGGTACCTGGAAGGTTGTGCCGGTGAAGCCGTCGGGGACTGGGTTCGGATTTGCAAAGGCGGGGTCGGCGCTTACTGCTTGGAGAAGAAAGAGGTCTTTGCCGGTGAGAATGCAGAGGGTCGCTTGATCGGAGGGGCACTGCAGATGCGCGAGGGTGGGCAGGCGAACCAGCGTGCCTAGCGGCAGCCAGTCGCTGACGGCCGATGGATTTTCGAGCTCGGGCACTGAGCCGGCGGCATCGGTGGTGTTGGGATCTGGGAGGTTGGCTGCGGGGTTGGCGGGGGTGTCGGCGAGCCTATGTTTGCCGGCGGCGACCGGAAAGACGGCACGGACGCGCAGGGCACCGAAGGCGCTAGGGCCAAAGGCGCGCAGGGGATCAAGCCCGGCGACCACGGTGTGGGGATCCTGGAGAACGAGGCCGCCCGAAGGAGCTAAAGTGAGCACAGCGCGGAGGGTGCCGTCCAGAGTTTGCACCTCGATGCGCGCGGTGCGCGGGAAGTCGGTGCGGCTTTTGAGCGTGAAGCTGACGTGGGAGGAGAGCGGGAGGTCGTCCGCGTTGGTGAGTTGCAGTACAGACCCGGGGATCGGGTCGGCGCTGCGGCTGAGGAGGGTGATGCTGGGCCGCGCGGGAAGGATGGTGAGGTCGGCTGGAAGGTGGCGGCCGTCTTTAAGGACCACCTGCGCGGTGAGGTGATCGCCGGCGTGGGTCGGGGGCCCCGGCGCGCGCGGGGGCAAGGTGAGCCGAAGGGCGCGGGGCGCGGCAGGGCTGGGGTCGTCGGGAGCGGCGTCGCTAGGATCGGGATGAGGCTCTGGGCGGAACTGGAGATCGCCGATCGGGAGGTGGTCGACCGGGGCGAGGTTGGAGCCGGTGG
>CAXTTZ010000237.1:0-4619 GCA_964247325.1 uncultured Acidobacteriaceae bacterium
AGCAGATCGACGTGCGCCTGCACCACACCAGGCACCGCGCCGAGCGCACGCTGTACATGGAGCTGGCAGGCCGCGCAGCTCATGCCCGCAATGCGCAGCGTAGCCTCCGGTACGGCCGGCTCGGCTGCGTTCGCGGCGGGAGCGATGCCCATGTTCACGGCTGCGTCGCAGCGACCTGTGCGGGAAAGCCGGCCGCTGCAAGGGCATGCAGGATGTCGCTTACAGGCGCTTCGGTGGCGATGCGAGCCGCGCCGACCTGCACCGTTTCGGCGTGGGTCGCCGGCAAGGCGTTCAGGGTTTGCATCACGCGCCGTACGCATGCGCCGCAGTGCATCTTTTCGATCTGCAAATCGAATCTTGCCATGTAGATTCGATGCCGCCGCGCTCGGGATCGCATCAAGTCCTGACTCTGTCCCACACTTCCACGAACCGTTGCTTTTCTTGTTGTCATCCCGTAGCGGAGCGTGGGGATGACAAGTTGCAGAGAAGGGCACCAAGTACTGGCACAAGCTTCAGCTTTCAGGCGTGGCGGTCGGTTCTCTTAGAAAGCGGTACCCGACTCCGCGCACGGTCAGCAGAAATACCGGCTTGGCTGGATCGGGCTCCAGGTAGCGCCGCAGCCGCACGATGAAGTTGTCCACCGGCCGCGTGTCCGTGTCGCCGTGCACGCGCCACACCTCCTCCAAGATCTCCTTGCGCGACACAACGCGGCCGCTTTTGGCCAGCAGGTAGCGCAGCAGATCGGCCTCCATCACCGTGAGGTGCACGGTTTGCGGGCCGCCTTGCACCTCACGCGATTCGAAGTCGATCCTGCGCTCCCCCACGCGCACCGTCCCGACCGCCGCGTCGTTCGGCCGCGCTGTCAAAGGCGCTGATTCCGCGCTCCCCCACTGCGTGCGCCGGAGGAGGCTGCCCAGGCGCGCCAGGAGCACGTCCAGGTCGAACGGCTTGGGCAGATAGTCGTCTGCGCCCGCCGCGAAGCCTTCCACGACATCTTCGGTGCGGCCCCGCGCGGTCAAAAGCAGCACCGGGGTGTAGCGTTTGGCCTCGCGTAGGGCCCGCACGATGCTGAAGCCGTCTTGCCCGGGCAGCATGACATCCAACAGCACGGCGGCGGGCGGTTCGGCGGCGTCCAGCAGCCAGCGCAGGGCCGCGCGGCCATCGGTCTCGTGGTGCACGCGAAAGCCTTCGGCCTGCAGATTAAAAAGCAGCACCTGCGCCAGGCTTGCTTCGTCTTCCACCAACGCAATCAGCGGGGCCGGCATGGTGATCCTTAGCTCAAAGTCAATGGGAGGCGCAGCAGCATGGTCGTGCCTTTGCCTAGCCCTGCGCTCACGGCTTGCACGCTGCCGCCGTGCTGCTTAGCGATGGTGCGCACCAAAAACAAGCCCAATCCCGTGCCTTTGATGCGCACACGATCGGCCGCCGAGGCCCGGTAAAAACGCCGAAAGATGCGCTTCAGCTCATGGTGGGGCAAGCCAAGCCCCGTATCGCTCACCGAAAGCACCGCAAAGATGTACCTTTCGATGCGCAGCCGGCACTGGATTTGGACGCCGTTGGGGGAATACTTCACGGCATTGTCGAGCAGATTCAGCATGGCAGTCTTCAAACTTTCCTCATCGCCAAGCGTGAACAGCCGCACGCCGCCGGGCACCTCGGCCAGCGTGATGGCCTCGGGTGGCAGGGCGTAGCGTCGCCGCACCTCTTCGACACACTCGGCCACAAGCGTGTAGAGCTCCACCCGGGTGCGCTTGCCGGCGCGGTGCCGATGGCCGATCTCGCCGGCCTTGAGTACCTGTTCCACCGTGCTCAGCAGGCGGTCCGTGTCGGCGCGCATGGTGTGGTAAAACGCCCTGCGCTGTTCCTCGGAGACCGGCCGCCGCTCCAGCGTGTCTAGGTATAGGCGCAGGCTGGCGATGGGCGTCTTCAGCTCGTGGGTCACCGTGTTCAAGAAGGCATCCTGCCGCGTGTTGCGCCGCACCTCGCGCACCAGAAAGATCGTGTTCAGCACCACGCCCGCGATCAGGATCGAGAACAGCAGCACGCCCAGCACATCGATCGCCAACCGCTGCTTATTGTTCAGGATCCAAGTGACGTTTAGCGTGATGGCCACGCCGATGAGGCACACGCCGAGCGTGATGAAGAAAGCCTGGATGCCACGGCGGCGTGTGAGGTTCATGGGCGCTCGAGGGAAAGTATACCGGCGGCAGCAGTTCTTCCGTGTAGAACAAAACAGCCAGGCCGCGAGGGCCTGGCTGTTCGTTTGGCAGACGATCTGCCACTAGGACGACGCGCCTGCAGGCTTCGGATTTTTGGGGTCGAACTTTGCGATCTGTACCTTTTTCGCGAGGCCCAGCTTTTCCATGACCCAGATGCCATAGTAGTTCACGTCGAACTCGTACCAGGCGAGACCGTGGCGCGCGCTCACGGGGTGCGCGTGGTGGTTATTGTGCCAGCCCTCGCCGCCGGTCAAGAGCGCCACCCACCAGTTATTGCGGGAATCGTCCTTGGTTTCAAAGCGGCGGCCGCCCCAAAGGTGGGTTGCCGAGTTGACCAGCCATGTGGCATGGAGGCCCAGCGTGGTGCGTAGGAAGGTGCCCCAAAGCAGCATGCCCACAGCGCCTGCGACGCGGTGCCCAGGGTGGGCCAGCGCGGCGCCGATTGCCACTTGCAGGAGGCCCGCCACCGTCAGCGGCAGCCAATGGAAGCGCGAAAGCCACACATGGACCTTGTCGCGGGTGAGGTCGGGAGCATAGCGGCCCAGCAGGGCGGTTTCCGAATGCAGTGCGCGGCCAGAAAAAATCCAGCCGGCATGGGCCCACCAGGTGCCATCATGCGGGGTGTGCGGGTCGCCTTCGTGGTCGGAGTATTGATGATGGACGCGGTGCGTGGCCACCCAAAAGATCGGTCCGCCCTCGAGCGCCATCGTGCCACAGCCGGCGAGGAGGTATTCGAGCCACTTGGGCGTGCGGTAGCCGCGGTGGGTCAACAGCCGGTGGTAGCTCATGCCGATGCCGACGTTGATCGCCAGAAAGTACATGATGGCCGCCGCAGCAAGGTTCTTCCATGAAAAGAAAAACAGCGCCGCAATCGCGCCCACATGGAACAGGCCCATAAAGATGCTGGTAATCCAGTTGATGCGGCCTTGCTGGTGCTCGCGGCCCATGCGCAGGTCTTGCTTAATCTTTTCGGCCAGTTGCTGCGAGGCAAGGAGGGAGTCGGCCTGTGTTGGGGCCTGCGCTGCGGAGGAAGGGGAGTCAAGAACTGCGGAATCCATGATGGCGAGTGTTACTCCTTCTCCTTTCACCATACCGAGCCGCACGCCGGCTGTGTGTAAGAGTTCTGTAAGCGCCTCCCGCCGCACAAGCGGGGTCGACGGAAAGCGCTTACCGAGGGTAGATTCAGCGCAGAAACACGCTCAACTCCGCGGCCGCTGCGCGCAGGGGCTGCAGGAACTTGGTTTGCATGTCCAGCATCGGCATGCGCGGGGCATGGCCGGAAAGGTTGACGGTGGCGACCACGCGGCCGTTGGGCGCGGTGACCGGCACGGCCAAGGAGCGCAGTCCGACCTCGAACTCCTGATCGCACATGGCGTACCCGTTACGACGCACGTTGCGCAGGGCGAGGCGGAGCTTTTCGATTGAGTTGACCGTGCGCGGCGTGAAGGGGGTCAGCACCACGCGCGCCAGGTAGGCCTCGAGCTGATCCTGCGGCAGGTAGGCCAGCAGCACCCGGCCCATGCTGGTGCAGAAGGCCGGCAAGCGCGAGCCGATATGCAGGTCGACCGACATCACACGATTTACAGAGGAACGCGCGATGTACACGATGTCGTCGCCGTCCAGCGTGGCGACCGAGAAGCTCTCGTGGTGCACGGTGGACATGCGTTCCAGGATAGGCTGGGCGGCGTTGGCCAGCGTGCTCGACGCGGTGTAGGTGTTCGCGAGGGTCAGCATCTTGGGGCGTAGCGAGTAGCGCTGTGCCTCATCGGCGCCCGCAAAGCCAAGCTTGACCAAGGTGTAAAGGCAGCGGCGCACCGCGGCGCGCGACAACCCTGTGCGGAGGCTGAGCTGCGAGATGGTCATCTGCGGCATCTGCGGCGTGAAGGCTTGAATGACCACAAGTCCACGCGCGAGCGAAGCCATGAAGTTAGGGTCGCCGGTGAACTGGTCCAATGCCACGCCGGGCAGCTGTTTGAGGGGTTTGGGGGAAGGAGTGGGTGGGACCGAGGCCTGAACTACGGCGGCGGAGGGGAAAACAGCGACAGATGACAAAACGAACCTCCTGCGAGCCGCAATGAGGACGTCTTTGAGAGACGTGGCGCGTTCGATTGCCGCTCTCCATCTACGATAAACGAACACGGAGCATCTAGCAAGCCCACCCCGGACAACTTGATTGCTGCGCCGGAGGCGCGGTTCTTAGAGGGCGCTCGCGGCAAAGCTGTGCCCGAGCGCGGCCTCGGACGCCAACGCCTGGCCGGACGGAAAGGAGCACTCGACGGCAAGGTACGCGTCGATCTCGTTTGCCGGCATGGGCCGGGAAAAAAGATAGCCCTGGATGAGGTTGGCGCCGAAGTGTTCCACAAGGTCCAGTTGCGGTTGCGTTTCGACGCCTTCAATGAC
>CAXTTZ010000238.1:0-4612 GCA_964247325.1 uncultured Acidobacteriaceae bacterium
ATCCCTGCCAACACCATTCGCGTTCACTACCATCGCGTCGACAGCAACTACGCCGGTTGGACGATCTACGCCTTTGGCGACACCACAGAGGATCAAAGCAACTTCGCCGGTGGCCCCGTGCAGATCACCGGCAACGACAGCTTTGGCGCGTACTTTGACGTCGGGGTCACCTCCGGCGCAAGCGACGTCGGCATCGTCGTCCATAACGGCAACACCAAGGATCCAGGACCGGACGAACACGTCGACCCCGCGACCCAAGGGAATGAGTTCTGGCAGTTGCAGGGCACGGCCGGCCTCTACACCACCAACCCGGGCCTGCCGCAACGCAATCCCAACCTGCCGGGGCAGACCGCCCGCGTCCACTTCTATCGCCCTGACGGAAACTATAACAACTGGACCACCTACGCCTTTAACGACACCACCAGCGACCAAAGCCAATACAGCAGCGGCCCCATCCAAGTCACAGGCCACGATAGCTATGGGGTCTACTACGACGTTCCGCTAACCGCCAACCCCAAAGATCTCGGCTTTATCGTCCACAACATCGCAACCGGCACCAAAAACACCCCCGCTGACCTGCATCTCGACGTGGCTCTGTACAACGAAGCTTGGATCATCTCAGGCGACCCCACTGTCTATCTCACCACTCCCACTGCCGCTGAATTTCTCAACGCCAACTTTCTCAAGCTCCAAGCCTTCTGGATCGACCGCACCACCCTTGCCTTGCCTTCTTCCTACATCCAAAGCGGCGGCAACTACCAACTCTTCAGCGATCTCAAAGCCAACCTGAAAATCACGTCCAGAGGCCTTTCCGGCGGCATCTCCCTGGAGCTCACGCCCGGCGGCACCCTCACCTCTGCACAAACGGCACGTTTTCCCCAACTCACGACCGGCTACACCGTCCTTCATCTTCCCTCTGACCTCCAACCCGCTGTCTACCAGCAGTTCCTTCAGGGCCAACTCGCCGTTTCTGTGCAGACCTCCGCCGGCACGCTTACCTACGCCACCGGCGTCCAGACCGCCGGCGTCCTCGACGATCTTTACGCCTACAGCGGCGACCTCGGCGTTGTCGTGAACAGCCGCGGCTCCGAAGGCAGCAGCCCGCTCCAGGTCAAGGTTTGGGCGCCCACCGCACAGTCGATGAAGCTGCAGCTCTTCACCAACGCCGGCGACCCGAAACCCGCCAAACTCATTCCCATGACCGAAACTAGCGGTGTTTGGACGGCCAACCTGGAGACCGCCAACCTCGGCCAGTACTATCTGCTGGACGAAACGGTATACGCCACGGCTACCCGCAGCATCGTCGAAAACATCGTCACCGACCCTTATTCGATCGACCTCGCCCTCAATGGCACCAAGAGCCGCCTCACCGATCTTGACGCCGAGGCCAACAAACCCGCCGGCTGGGACGCCGACCGCGCCCCCACGCTCGCCCGCCTCAACGATCTCAGCCTTTACGAGCTGCATGTCCGCGATTTTTCCGTCGCTGACACCACCGTGCCGGCCGAGCATCGCGGCACCTACCTTGCCTTCACTGACAGCTCCTCCAATGGCATGAAGCACTTGTCCGCGCTCGCCGGCGCAGGGCTCAAAGCCGTTCACCTGCTGCCCACCTTCCACTTCAACTCCATCAACGAAGACAAGAGCACCTGGAAGAACACAGGCGACCTCAGCGCCTACCCGCCCGACGGACAGCAGCAACAGGCCGCTGTAGCCGCTGTCCAAAGCACCGACCCCTACAACTGGGGCTACGATCCGGACCACTACCTAGCTCCTGAAGGCGGCTACGCTGTCAATCCCGACAACCGCGTCCAGGAGTACCGCAGCATGGTGATGGGCCTGCACCAGGCCGGCCTCCGTGTCATCCAGGATGTCGTCTTCAATCACACGAGCGGCTTCGGCGAGGCGCCCAACTCCATCCTCGACCAGGTCGTGCCCAACTACTACAACCGCCTCGACGCCGACGGTGCGCTGCTTACCGGCTCCTGCTGCGCCGATACCGCCACCGAACACCTCATGATGGGCAAGCTGCAGCAGGACGCCATCCTGTGGAACGCCAAGAAGTACAAAATCGACGGCTTCCGCTTCGACATCATGAGCTTCACCTTTGTCAGCAATCTTCAGGCCATCAAGCAAGCGCTGGCCCAACTCACGCTCGCCAAGGATGGCGTGGACGGCACAAAAATCTACCTCTACGGTGAAGGCTTCAACTTCGGCGAAACTGCCAACAGCGCTCTGGGCGTCAACGCCTCGCAGCTCAACCTTTACGGCTACGGCATTGGTACCTTTAATGACCGTCTCCGTGACGGGGTGCGCGGCGGCGGTCCGTTTGACGACCCGCGCGTGCAAGGCTTTGCGACCGGTCTCTTCAACGACCCCAGCAGCTACACGACCGCCAACACCTCGCTGCTCGACCAGAAATCCACCCTGCTTCATCGCTCCGACTGGATTCGCGTCGGCCTCACCGGCAACCTGCGCGACTACACCTTCACTGACAGCAACGGCAACACCACAACCGGCGGCCAACTCGACTACCAGGGTCAGCCCACTGGCTACACCGCCACACCAATCGAGGCCATCAACTACGTCTCGGTACACGATAACCAGGACCTCTTCGACGCTGTACAGATCAAGTCGCCCGCGCAGGACAACATCCTCACTCGCGCCCGCCGCCAGGTGCTCGCACTCAGCCTCGTAGCTCTCGGCCAAGGCGTCCCGTTCTTCCACGGCGCCGACGATCTACTTCGCTCCAAAGACATGGACCAAAACAGCTACGACTCCGGTGACTGGTTCAACAAAATCGACTGGTCCGGCCAGGGCAACAACTGGGGCATCGGCCTACCCATTGCTAGCCAAAACAGCGCGCAATGGCCCATCGAGCAGCCTCTTCTCGCCAACCCCGCACTTAAACCGACCCCAGCCGAGATTCAACAAACCACCGCCGTCTTCCAGGAGTTTCTGCGTATCCGCGCCAGCTCCGGCCTGTTTCGCATGGCCACCTTCGCCGAGGTGCAAAAGAATCTGCACTTCTTAAACGCCGGCTTCACCCAAATCCCAGGCCTCATCGTGATGCGTCTAGACGCCAACGAAGGTGACTATGGCCCTTACCAGCACATCGTGGTCGTCTTTAATGGCACGGCCGCCATGCAAAGCTTCACCTCCCCAACTCTGGCGGGTTTGCAGCTGCAACTCGACCCCATTCAGCAGCACTCTGCCGACCTCGCCATCCATAAGTCCACGTTCAATCCCAAAACAGGAACTGTAGCCGTACCCGCCCTCTCCACCGCGGTTTTCGTGCAGTAGGCCGGTAGAGTTCGTAACAGAAAAAAAGGCCCTCCATTGCTGGAGGGCCAATCTGCCTTGGATCTCTCCGTCAGGAGAGGAGTTTAGGCGATGCGGAGCGTTCCATCGCCTATCTCGCGTAACGCCCGCCCTGCCTCGGGTGGCGTCACTGCCTAAAGAACGTCAAGCGCGCAGCGATGGATTGGACGTTTTCCACAAATTGTTAAAACCACAAATATTTCACTTCTCCGTCACCCCGACCACCCGCAGGGTGGGTGCCTGCTGATTCCATTCCGGCCGAATGCCCTCAAAGATCAGCCGAAACTCCGCACTTCTGCCCGGCCCAAGCGGCGCCGCGCTCACCGGCTCAACGTCCACATACGGCTGCCGCGTGCGAATCAGCATCAACGGCACGCTTTCCATCTGCGGCGTTCCGCCCGCCTCCGGGGCAAACAGCACCTGCAGCTCCACCCCACGCACGGTGGCCGGTCCGCTATTGATCACACGCCCATCGACAAACGTCGACTTTCCGCCGGATAAACTCGTCGACTCACTCAGCTGAACGTCGCTGAACTGCAGCTGCGGCGCATACGCCGCTAGCGGGAGCAGCGTGGTCGCCGAACTTGCCCGCGGCGCACGCCGTCCCCCGAACGCAAACAGGGCCGCCAACACCAGCAGCACCGCCGTAGCGGCAATCGCCACGGGCATCGTCGGAAAACTCCGGTCTGGCGAAGGAGGCTCAGCAAAAAGGGCGCCACGCTTTGGCTCGGCAGCAAGGGAAGCAGGCTCAGGCGGCAAAGGTTCCGGCATCACAGCGCCGATTGTAGTCCGCCAACTCACCCACCTGCACCTCTCCGCAATTATGGCTCCCGAGACGCAAAGGAGGCCCGCTTCACCCTTTGCCGAAAGTCCAGCCCCGCCATCTCGACCACCACGCACATCTCCTGCAGCCGCGAACGCATACGCTCTCCAATACGGTCGCCTAGCGTCTCCTCACGCCTCGCTAAGCGCGCATCATGGCCCTCCGCACCCGCGGGCGGTAGATTGCTATAGTTCGTCGTGATGATGGTCGTGCGGCGATCGTTGTAGCGGGTATTTAAAATATGCGCTACCGTATCCCAAACCCAATCCGTCGGCTTGGTCGCGCCTAACTCGTCCAGCACCAGCACCTCGGCCTCAAACACCGGCGCGAGCACCTCAAGCTCCGTCACCTCTGTCGAGCGGTTATACGAGTGCTGCACCTGCTTCAGCAGATCGCGGTAGTCAAAGAAAGTGCCCTTCACGCCCTGCTCCAGCAGACCCTGCAGGATGCCCACGGCCAGATGAGTCT
>CAXTTZ010000239.1:0-4590 GCA_964247325.1 uncultured Acidobacteriaceae bacterium
GTGACCAGTATGTCTTCAACAATCCCTTCTTCATCCTGCTGAACTTCGCGATCGGCGGGCCGTCCAGCGCCTTCTCTGGCCCGACTGACTCTTCCACCCCCAGCTCCGGCACCGTGCTGGTCGATTACGTCCGCGTCTACCAACCTTCTACGACGATCAACACAGGCGCTTGGTACACCATCGAGAACAAGACCAGCAATCTGTGCAGCGACGACACCAACGCCGCCACCGCTGACGGCACGCCCGTCCAGCAAAACCCCTGCGTCGGCAGCCCCTATCGCGAGGAGTGGCAGTTCGTGCCCACCGATAGCGGCTACTACAAGGTCATCAGCCGCAACTCCGGCCTCGCTTGGGACGTCACCGGCGGCCCTAGCGCCACGGCCAACAGCACCAAGGTGCAGCTCTGGGCCTACGGCGGCGGCACCAACCAGCAGTGGAAGCCGGTCTCCCTCGGCAACGGCCTTTGGGAGTTCCAAGCCCGTAATAGCGGCCTCTGCCTTGACACCCCCGGCGCTTCCACCACCGCCGGCGTCCAGCTGCAGCAATACACCTGCAACACCACCGGCGCGCAAGCCTTTGTGCTCTCGCAACAACCGTAGGTCTTCTCTGGTTTTTCTTGTCATTCCCGAAGGGAATCTGCGTTTGCCGTTACTTCTCTTGTTGTCATTCCCGAAGGGAATCTGCTTTCGTCCTTGCAACCCAGCATGAAACTTGAGCCAAACAACCACCGCCCCACAAACACCACGCAGGGCCGCGCCCAAGACTCGGCCCTCCTTCGTTACCCGCCTACTACTTCACCGGGCAAGCTGTGCTCTCCGTCACCCCCGTCAACGCCCGGTTCGCCGCCGTCAGCGTCCGGTGGAAGCACCGCCCCGGTGCGCTCACGCTCGTGTAGCTCGCCGAACTCGCCGTCGGCCCCACGCTCGTTAACGCTCCACTCGCGTTGAAGTTCAGCGTATCGCTCGACTGCACCTGCTCCGTCACACTGCTCGAGGTCAGCGGCAGCCCTTCCAGCGTCGTCGCATTCTTTTCGACGTACTGCTGGTTCGAGCTCACCACCTGCGCCGACGTCCCATCCGCATTCACCGTATACCCATAGTCCAGCGTCAGCGGAAACGACACATCCTTGCTCGTAATCGTTACCAGCGGCCCCAACTGACTTAGCGTCTTCGTGCTCACGGTGCTGGTCTGCACCACGTTCTGAATGTCATTCGTGCCTACGTTCACGGTTTGCGTGTTGTTGAAGCCCACCTGCTCGATCACCGTAGTCTCCACCCGGCCCAGCGACGTGTTCACATAGCCCTTTACGAAGAAGTTTCGCGCCGAACTCACCGTCACCGTCCCGGTCGTGTTGCCTGCGGCGTCGGTCGCCACATTCTCATTTACCTGCGGCGTCGGCGCGGCGCTTAGGGTGTCCTCCAGCAGGCCGCCGCCCGTCTCCGCGCGCCCATGGTCGGTATAGAGCAGCAGATTCGCCGTTGCCAGAAAATAGCTGTTCGCGTTAAACACGCTCACGCCTACCGTATGTGGCGCGCCGTCGCTCAGCACCCCCGCAAACGGCGTTAGATCGACCCGGTACGGCTTGAAGTTCAATGTCTGCACGCCCGTGATCGGCTCCCAAAGGTACGGGTCGATCCCGCCGGTGTAGATCCACGGGTACACCGGCGCCACGCCCGCCGGGTTGCCGTCGATGGTCACCTCGGTCTCGCGAAACGCCGTGTTGCCGCAGCTTTGCAGCTTGTTCGCTAGGTCGCTCGGCACGCAGAAGTACCAAAACTCATCCCCTTGCTGGCTTTGCGCGATCACATCCAGGTAGGCCGACCGCGTGTTGCGCGGCGCGGTCACCGTCGCCGTCACGGCGCTGGCCGTCGTGTCCAGCTCATACGGGCTGTTGGCCCCGCTCACCGGCACCACCACATCCGGTACCACCGGCGGCAGATTTCGCAGATCCGCCGGATAAAACTGCAGCTTCGCCGTTCCGTAGATCACGCCCGTATAGGTCGAGTTCACGATGTTGTACACGATCGCCTGACCTGTCTGTGTGGTTTTGAAGATCGCCGAAAGGTCCGTCACATCGCGCTCGACATGCCACGAGGGGCTCAAGCTGCTGCGCGGCTCCGCCGTAGTCCCATAAAAGATGTTCGCGTTGCCTAGGTACAGCGAGGCCGTGCGGTCAAACTGCCGCCCCGCCGTCACCGTGAAGTCGACCGTGAGCACCACCTTCGCCCAGGGGCCCGCACACCCGGCCGGCGGCGCATAGGTCAGCGGCTTCGCGCTGTAGTCCGTAAACGCTTGGTCGCTAAACAGCGTGACGGTGCACGGCGTGGTCGTCGGCCGCGCCACCGGCGGCTCCGGCGAAACTGGGTTCGACGAGCCCACCACCGGCGTCGCCGGCACCGGCACCACCTGCGCCCCCGCCGCCCCAAGCCCGAAAAGCCCCGAGCCTAAAACCGCTGTTGTCCAACAAGCACTGCACTGCAAAGCACGACGGAGCGAAGAAGCTTTCTTCACGGGAGACCGATCCTGACAGAGGAAATGAAAACAAGCTGCCGCTACGGTAACAGCCCCAGGCAGGGCTCTCCAAATGCACGGCCGAGGCTAGACCGCGCGCCGGTTTTCCAGCGCCCGCGTCATCGTCACCTCGTCTGCATACTCGATATCCGAGCCCGCTGGCACCCCCGTCGCGATGCGTGTCAGCCGCAGCGCCGGCGCCATCGCATGCGCCTCATCGGTCACATAGCGCGCCGTCGCCTCGCCTTCCAGCGTCGGCGAGGTCGCCAAAATCATCTCCTCTGCTGCCCCAAGCCGCGGCCATAGGTTGCCCAACCGCAGCTGCTCCGGCCCTACCCCGTTTACCGGCGAAAGCGTCCCATGCAGCACGTGGTACACCCCGTTCCAAGAGCGCGTCTTCTCGATCGCCGCGATGTTGGTCGGCTCTTCCACTACGCAGATCAGCCGCTGGTTCCGCGTCGCGCTCGTGCAATACCCGCACGGGTCCACATCGGTCACGTTGTTGCAGATCGAGCACAACCGCAGCGCCTGCTTCAGCGCCCGAATGCCGTCGGCCAACGCCGCCGCATCACCCTCCGACGCTCGCAGGATGTGGAACGCAAAGCGTTGCGCCGTCTTCGCGCCCACCCCGGGCAGCTTGCGAAACTCTTCAATCAGCCGCGCCATCGGCGGCGCATATCGGGTCGACATAGGTGGTTGCAGGTTCTTGGGTGGTGCAGGGTTCGTCCTGCGTTTCTACGCGGTCGTTGTACGTTCGTAGCACATTCCGAGGCACGGCAGGGAAGCAAGCCTCGCCCCGAAGACTCACGTACAACGTAGAACGTAGCACCTACAACAGCCTTAAAATCCGGGTAGCCCCAACCCGCCCAGCATACTTCCCGCGCTGGCCTGCATCGCCTCATCGGCCTTGCGCCCGGCCTCGTTCACCGCGGCCACCACCAGATCTTCCAGCAAGGTGATATCCCCCGCCGCTGCCGAGGCCGCCGAAGGCGTAATGGTCAGCTTGAGCAGTTCCTTCCGGCCGTTCATCCGCACCTCAACCGCCCCACCGCCCGCACTGGCCTCGACCACCGTCGCGGCCATTTGTTCTTCCATGCTTTCGCGCATGGCCGCGGCTTGAGAAAGCATCTCGTTCATCTGACTCATATCCATAACTTCCTGTGATGCCAGAACCACGCCTCCCGTTCAAAGCTTTACCTACGCAAGCTGCTCGTTCTTGTACCTCTTGCTTTTCTTGCTTGTTATTCTTTTCGTTCCCGAAAGCAATCTGCCTTTGCCATTGCAGTTGCCTTTCTTTTGTCATTCCCGAAGGGAATCTGCTGCTTGCTTATGTCGTCATCGCCGCATCGCAAGCAGATCCTTTCGCTGCGCTACGGGATGACAAAGCAGGGAAGGGCAAAGATGGTGAATGCTCTACCAGGTGCCAGGCGCTGCATCCCGCCTGGCCTGTTCTGCGGTAGAACCCTACTCCTTTTCTCGCAGATCAATCACATTTGAGATCTCCGCCGAAAACAGCCGCTTAGCCTCCTGCACCAGCGGGTGCTTTTCCGCTAACTCCGCCGCCGAACCCGCCGCAGCCGCCCGCGCCTTCTTCTTTACCCCATTCCCGTTCGCTGCCGGCGCCCCCGGCAGTAGTTTCACCTGCAACTCCCCGGCGCCACGCTCCCGCAGCGTCGCCCGCAACACCCGCTCCGCCTCTGCATTGACCACCGCCGGCAGCATCACCTTCGAAATTGTCGTTTGCACCTCCAGCGTCGTCCCCTGGAGCCGCCATACGGCGTCCTCCAACTGCTCCGCCGCGGAGGTCTGCCCCTTGGTCCCTGCCAACGCCGCTACGGCCGCCGCCTGCAACGCCGCTACATCCCACCCCGCCGCAGGGGTTACACCCTCCATGATTTCCGGTACTGCAGCGCCGTCCCGCTCCGCAACCGGCGCCGCCACAGGCTCAGGCTCCACCCGCATCGGCTCCACAACCACCGGCGGACGCTCCTCCACCACCACCCGCACCGGTTCCACGCTCGGCGCAACCTTCACCTCACGCGGCGGCAAGGGCGGAGGCGCAGCCGCCTTAACCGGCAC
>CAXTTZ010000240.1:0-4585 GCA_964247325.1 uncultured Acidobacteriaceae bacterium
AGCTTGTCCCATTGGCCGCATACACCTGCTGAATGCGGTTGCCGCCCGTGGCATCAAACAAAAATTGCAACCCGCCGCCTTGCACATTGGTAAACAGCACGGAGATCAGCACAAACAAAAAGGTCGCCAACAGCGCAAAAAACCGCCGCCGTGCCGTGCCCAGGTACAGCATCGGAAAGGTCCTCACCTGCCGCGCCAAGGTCAGCCCCAGTGAAAGCGCTTCATTGAGCAGTAAACCCGCCCAGACCGTTCGCGACAGCGTCAAGAAGAGTGCCATCCGCACCGTCGTGCGGCGAAACGCCGAGGTTTCCAACCGCAGGTACAGCGGGTACAACAGCAAGGTCGCTACACCGTACAGATTTCCGTTGTTATAGGTCGAAATCAGCTTATAAAAAAAGCCTCGCCCAATGTTCTTCGTGCTTTCCAACTCGCCAAAGTCTGACGCATTCACCGTTAAGTAGGGCACCTCGATAAAGCGTCCCGCAAGTGGGTGCAAGAAAAACAGAAAGATCCCCCAAGCCGCTGCAAAGAACACGCACGCACAAAACCATCGCGCCAGCCTTTCTCCATCGATGCACGGGAAAAACGGCCCAAACACGATGAGAAAGATGAACGGCAGCAAAAACAGCCCGGTAAAGGTGCTGATCGTAAACGATAGATTCTCAATCCCGTAAAACTTGCCCGCATAGAGCGAAAGCGCGAAAAATGGCAAGATCATTAGAAACACCAGCAGCACCCGCCGCCGGAACCGCAGCGGCAACGCCAGCAAACGTACCGGGAGCGCTCCTAACCCGACCGCGCCCAGCAGCATGTACCCCCATGTTAGCGGCGTTCCGCCCGCGCGAAAGCCTCCCTTGGGAAACAGCACCAAAAACACCACCAGCGCGCACGCCAGAAAGTTTGCCCACGGCGCTTTGGCTTTGGTCCTCGCCACCGAACCCGGCCCCGCTTAGAACGCCTCGCGCAAACGCCGCAGCGCTTGGCGATGGTTCGGGTCGGCCCAAACGCGTCGGCCAAGCAGCCGCAGCACCACCGCAAAGAGCGCCGCCACCACGCCCGCGCCAAAGCACGCATAGGTATACGGCCCCTTGGGCGGCCAAGCCTTGGTTTCCGGCGCAAACGCCTGATCGATGACCTCAAACGCCGTGTGCGAAAACTGCTCATCCAACTGCGCCGACTCATATTGCTTCGTCAGCGAGTTCACCAGCGAGCTCCGGTCCGCCACCTCACGCTGCGCCGCTTGCAGGTCGAGCCCGATGGTCGGAATCCGAATCGCTGCCGGGGCTGCACCCACCGGCGTAGGCGCGGCCCCAGTCTCCTGCGTGCGCTCCTGCTGCTCCAGCGCCGCAATCTGCGAGCGCAGCCGCTGCACCTGTGGGTTCTGCTCCGTCGCGCCCTGCAACAGGGCCGAAAGCTGCACCTGTAGCGACGTAATCTGCCCCCGCAACCCGGCAATGTTGCTGATGCCCAACGCCGCTTGCGTCTCTGGCGCCACCTCGCCCGTCTTTTGCTGCTTAACCGCCAGCGCCGCCTGCGCCACGTTCAGCTCTTGCCGCTGTTGCTGCAGTTCGCGATTAAAGAACTGCCGCGTCTGCGCCGCCTGCGCCTGCGCCATTTTGTTGCTCAGATCCTGCAAGCCCTGCAGATACGCGTTGGCCATCATCGCTGCATCGGTGGCGCTCTTGTCGCGCACCGTGATGGTGATAATCGAGTCCGCACCCTCGCTAAACCCTGTTTTGCTAGCTAAAATCGCCCGCGCGACCTCGTGGCTCTGGGTTCCGAAGAGCGGCAGCAGGTGGTTGCGATCGATGATCTCGTCCATCACCGCGCGGCTGCGCAGCAGCCCGATATACAGCGCCCCCGGCCCGCGCGCCGAAAAGATCGAAGCTAGCGCATCTGCCTCCGTATGCCCCTGTGTGGGTAGAAAGCTCGCCGACGCCACATACTGCGGCTTCAACGAGTGCACATACGCCAACCCCAGCACAGACACCAGCGCAAAGACGCCCAGCGCGATCTTCCACTCGCCCAGCAATGCGGCTACGACCGCCACCAGATCAATGCCGGGCTCGCCCTCTATCTCCGCGTGGGCAAGGTGATCGACCGTTTGCGCGCCTTTTGACATGCTTGCTTCCCTACTCCTTACAGCGTTTCTGGCGGCGTCCCTTGCCGCTGCCGTTTTCGCCGGGGCTTGCGCGTGCAGGTGCAGGCTAGCAAGCCCCACGCCCTGAAGCCCCCTAGCGCGCCAACAGATACAACGTAGCCGCGTTATACCCCAAACCGCTGGTGATGGACGCGAAGTCAATAATGCGCTGATACGCCGAACGCCGGTCAAGGATCGGCGGCACCACAATCGTGTCCCCCGGAAAGATCGGCGCCCGCCTAACGTTGGTGTACTGCGAACTGGCCACCGAACCATCCGCCCGCAACACAAACGTCCGCTTCTTATCCGCCTGCCGGTCCGGCCCACCCGCCCGATGGAGGTAGTCCAACGTACGACCGTGCGCCCGGTACACAAAGGCGTTCGCGTTATAAACCTGCCCCTCCACCGTGACGTTCGAAGGCACACGCGGCACGAGAAACCGGTCGCCATCCTCCAGCGCTAGATCCGGCACCGCTGCGACGCCCGCGCTGTTCGGCTGCACATCGAGCACAATGCGCCCGATCGGCTGCACTGTCCTCAGACGCGCCACCGCCGCCCGCGCCGCGGTCTCCGAAGCCGTCGTCGCCTGGGTGTCCGCTGCCGAAACCGCCCGCGCCGTATTGTTCGCCGTCACCGACGAGATCTGTGCTTCCAACTGGTCCGCGTACTCGCGCAGCCGCTGCTGCTCCACCCGCCGCACCGATTCGCGCGTAAACTCCGACGCGTACAGATACGCCTCCGGCGTAAACCCGCCCGCGCGCGCCAGCAAGCCCCGCAGCGTTTCGCCCGGCTGCACGCTGTACACACCCGGCGCGGCAAACTCGCCCTCTAACCGCACAAACCGCGTCTGCTGCCGCGTCGGCACACGGATGTCCGCCGTCGAAAACACCGTCACCACATCGCCCGGCTCGAGCGCGAGGTTCTGCGTCGCATCGCCGTTTAAAACCAGCGCGCCCAGGTTGAAGGGCACCAGCGAAGTCTTCAAATCCTCCGTGCTCAGCCGCTCAATGACCGCATAACTCCAATCGATATCGGCCGCGCTGAGCACCACATCGTTTTGCGCTGCAAAGGTGCTGCTGTTGCCCGTCAGCGCCGCGCCCACCGTGGCGCCGCCCGCCTCCGAGCCCGTACTGGTGCGGTTGCCTGGAGCATCGTTTTGCCGATTTTGCGGCGTGCCCGCGGCCTGCAGCGCCCCCTGCGTTTGCGTGGTCAGTGGCGCTGTTTGGGCGATACTGGGCGCCGGCTGCGGCAAGTAATCCTGCTGCAACAAGCCCAGCGTGTTGCGGCGGTTCCAATAGTTCCGCGTAATCAGCGCTTCTTTGTTCGGAAACAGGTCGCTCAGCCGTAGCCCCGGCCGCCACACATAGCGCCCCGGATTGGCCACATTCCCCCGCAGCGTCACCGCATTGCGAAAGCGCTCCACAATGGAGCTGACTGAGACGATGTCGCCATTTTGCAGCAGCTTTGTGCCCACCTGCGCATAGCTCACGTCCTCCACGCTGCGCTGCGCGTGCTCGTACACATGCTCCAATCGCACGCCGCTGCCCGCCGCCAGCGATGTTTCCCCGCCGGCCAGCCGCACTAAATCCGTGATCGTGGTCGGCCCTTTCAGCTCATAGATCGCCGAGTTCGTCACACTGCCCGCGATGGCCACCTGCGGCCCAGCCACGGGGATAAAGATCACATCCCCCGTCACCAGCGGAATGTCGTTGGTTTTATCGCCGCGCAGCAGCAGATCGTACAGATCAAAGTGCGTGATCGTTCGCCCTTCGCGCTTGACTTGGATGTCGCGCAACGAACCCGTCGGCAGCGGGCCGCCGGACGCAAACACCGCGTTCAACAACGTGCTCAGCGACGAGATCGTGTACGACCCCGGCTGCCGCGCCTGCCCCACCACAAACACCTGGATCGACCGCAGTGTCCCCAAGGTGCTGCTCAAGGTGAAGTTCCGATAAATCCGTCCAAACTGCCGCGTCAGGTACGCATTGAGCTGCCCATATGGCACCCCGGCCACATGCACCATGCCCAGGTCGGGCACGTTGATCGCCCCCGTGCGGTCCACCGTCAGGTCAAACTGTTGATTCACCTGGCCCGTTACGACCAGCAGCACCTCATCGCCTGGCCCGAGCAGGTACCCAGGTCCCACAGGAACGTTATCCACCGGCGCAAAGGTCGTTGGCACCCCCTGAAACAACGACGCGCCAAAGATCGGCAAGCTTGTCCCGACGGAGTTGGCGACTAACTGCTGAAACTGCGTCGACTGATCGGGAACCGCTGCATTGATAGCTCGATTCGCGTTCAACTGCGAATCACGACCCACATTCTGCGCCCCAGCCACCGCGCCGCCCGTGCGATTGGTCCCTGCCCCTTGAGCGCCCGTGCCCGCCTGCGGCCCCGCACCAGTCCCGGCTCCATTCGGCGGCGCCGTTTGTGGGGCATTCACTG
>CAXTTZ010000241.1:0-4584 GCA_964247325.1 uncultured Acidobacteriaceae bacterium
CGCACCAACTCGCAGTCGCGGCTGGTGGAAGAAGCGCTGCGCCGCTACGGCATCCAGTACCACATGGTCGGCGGCTTTAGCTTTTACGACCGCGCCGAGATCAAAGATCTGCTCAGCTACCTAAAGCTCGTGCAAAATCCGCACGACTCGGTTTCGCTGGCCCGCGTGGTGAACTCGCCCCCGCGCGGCATCGGCAAAACCACCATGGACACGCTCGAACGCATGGCGCTGGGCACCGGGCTGAGCACGTGGGATGCCATCGAGCGCGCCATCGCTGACAAACTGCTCCCCGCCCGCGCGCTCGCCGCCCTGGCCAACTTCCGCAAACTCATCGAAGACGCTCGCGCCCTGGTGCAGTTGGATGGCCAGGACCTCGCCGACAAGCTCGCCGCCGATGTCCAGCCTGCATTCGAGGAGGCAGGGCCGGCCTATGATGAGTTCGCTGCGTCTCCGGAGGCCGCACAAACTCCCGACGACACCTCGTTCGATTTCGGCTTCGAGTTCGCCGCGGACACGCCTCCACCGCCCACGATTACCGCCAATGATGCTAATGCTGATTTCGACACCAGCTTCAACTTCGGTTTTGACTTCGGTCCCAGCGAAGAGATCAGCACGCTCGCGCCCGAAAATGCCAAACTGCACAACGGGGCGGACGACCAAGCGAACGACCAGGAGGTCAGATCCACCTCCGATCGCGAGCGAGACGCTGCCAACTTCAACCCTTTCGCTCCCGTCCCGCTCAAGCAAACTGCCGCCGATCGCATCCGCGAACAGAACAAAGCCCGCCTCGACCGCATGGTGGCCGCTCAGGGCGGTGACCGAGACGACACCGCCCTAGGCGCAGAAGGGCCAGACGAGAAAGCCTTCCGCAAACCCGGCGACCCCGCCACGCTGCCCGAACTGATCAAGTTCCTCAACGATCGCTCCGGCTACATTCGCGCCCTCGAAGAGGAAGGCACGCCTGAGGCCTTCAGCCGCATAGAAAATCTGAAAGAGCTCGCCAACGCCGCCCAAGACGCGACCTCGCGCGGCGAAACGCTCGCCGAGTTCCTCGACCACGCCGCCCTTGTCTCCGACGCCGATCAATACTCCTCCGAGGCGCGCGTCACGCTCATGACTCTCCATGCCGCCAAAGGACTCGAGTTCCCCCTCGTCTTCCTCGCCGGCATGGAAGAAGGGCTCTTTCCCCACTCGCGCTCCATCACCGACCCCACGCAGATGGAAGAAGAGCGCCGCCTTTGCTACGTCGGCATGACCCGCGCCATGGACACGCTCGTGATGACGCGCGCTCGCTACCGCCGCCGCTACGGCAACGACATGCCCGAAACCACGGTCGCCTCGCGCTTTCTCGAAGAGGTGCCGACGCGGCTGGTTGAAGACCTCGGCTCGCCCGGCTTCGGCTCAGGCTTCAGCGGCAGCGCCTACGCCACGCCCTACCCGCAGCGCCGCAAGTTCGCCGCCGGCGACGACGACAGTAGCGGCGGCCACTACACATACGAGGATGAATCGCAGGAACCTGGCAGCAACGGCGCCGCCCGGCAGTACGCCACGCAGCGCTTCAGTGGCAGCAAGTTTGGCACCGGCTCCGGTCCGCTCGACAACACGGCCGCCTTCTTCGGCAAAGGCGGCACAGCGGCCCGGGGAACCTCCGGCTTCGGCAAAGGCCCTGTAGGCGGCGGCGGCTACCAGCTAGGCGACAAGCGCTACCCCGGCCGTCCCAAAATGGATATCCCCACGCCGACCGGGCGCACCGGGCTAACCAAAAATCAACGTGTGCGCCACCCCAAATATGGCGAAGGCATGATCGTCGGCCGCGAGGGCGACGGCGACGATGCCAAGATTACGGTATCCTTTACAGGGCACGGCGTAAAAAAGCTGGTCGAAAAATTCGCCCAGCTTGAACGGCTGTAAACCACCGCAGCCCGCCGGCACAGGATTTCAGCAGCACCGAAGCAACGAATTACCAAAGCACGGGTCCAACCCACATATTTCAAGTTCAGGAAGAGCACAATGGCCAACACGACCGCAATCACCGACCGCGCCGAGCGCAAAAAGATCAAACGCGCCGCCCGCAAGAAAGCCACCCCCAAAGTCGCCCGCACCTACGCCCGCGGCGAACACAAAAAGAAGATCCGCAAAGCCTCCCGCGGCACCTCCAAGCGGTAAAACAAAGTGCAACCCACACCAAAGGGCGGAGCTTCGGCTCCGCCTTTTTTATGGCAACTACCTTGCTTGCAAAATTCCTTTTTGCCGTTCTTCGTTACCATTCCGGCAGGTATTCCTGTCACCGACCATGCGCTCTTCCCTACAGCGCCTTCTGCACTTGCAAAATGATTTCCGTCCCGCGTAGAACGGTACTGCACTTGAGTGGTACTTCCTACTCGTCAGGAGCGCGCCATGGGACGTTCGGAAATCGCTGCCATAACTCCAGCGAAGCAACGAACAACGTATGCAAGCCATTGGATCTTTGCGTCCATGCTTGCATGTTTATTCGGAGCTATAGGCGCACAGATTCCGCTCTCCACCACGGATGATAAGCACTTGCCTTCACTCGCGTATGATGTCGCCACCATTCGCGAAAGCGGCCCCGACGCAAATGGAAGCTTGATTATGAGCGTGGAAAATCCGTCACACGTTGCGCGGCTGAAATCACAAAATCAAACGGCGAACCAACTAATTAATTTGGCTTATGGAGTGGCCTCTTATCAACTCGCGGGCGGGACCGAGTGGTCACAGCAGACGCCGTTGATCATTCAAGCACAATCAGATGATGCCACGACGGAAGTGCTCGCTAAACTTAGCGACAAGGACGCCAAACTTGCAAAGCAACACATGCTACAAAAGTTGCTAGCAGATCGTTTTCAATTAAAGGTCCATTGGACGACGAAGGTCATGCCGATACATGCGCTCACCCTTGCGAAATCCGGACCCAAGCTAGAACGTTCCGACCCAACAAGAGACGCCCGTGAAGGTCCATGGCCTCGACAGAGCTGTCTTAGCGATGGCTGCCACATTGTGGCGCGAAACGTTCCCTTAACTAACCTGGCGTCCCTCCTTACAGGCCAGTGCGGAACCGAGGTGCAAGACAAAACCGGCCTGGCCGGCGCCTATAATTTCAAAACTTGCCTGGTACGGTACGCTCAACGACCTCCGCCCCGAGGATCCCTCCGGCCCCCAGTTACCCTCTCTGCTCACAGCCCTCCAAGACCAGCTCGGTCTCAAGCTCGAAGCCGCCAAAGGTCCCGTGAAGGTTCTTGTGATCGACTATATCGCCAAACCCTCGCCCAATTGACGCAGCACACGTAGAAGTTTCAGTACGTATTGCGTAGGTACCGCCCTACATTTTCTATACTGGAACTACCTCAAAAGCGCATACCCAAACGCAGGTGTCCTTGGGGCACCAGTACCAGCTAAGTCCAACATCGAACGTACTTTGAACCCAAAGTACCCCGGGGGGAGGGGTGCCCCTCTCCGTCCACCACAAAACCCGCTACATTCGCTAGACTCACCAGCGATGCCTTTCGCACCAAAGCTCACGGACACACCCACCCTGCTCAGCATCGCCTTTCCCTACGCTCCGGTCGGCCCACGTGCGGTGGGGGGCGCCGAGGTCATTCTTTCCGAGCTCGAGGCCGCCCTGCCTGCGCTTGGCTTCCGCTCCGTCGTGGTCGCCCATGCCGACTCCGCTCCCCAGGGCCGGCTCTACCCCGTAGCGATCCCCGCCGGCCCGATCACCGACGAGGTCCGCGCCCTCGTCGAGCAGCACCAGCAAGCCGCCATCGACCGTGCGCTCGCCGAGAACCCAATCGCACTCGTGCACATGCACGGCCTCGACTTCGATCGCTACCGCATTCCCGCGCACCTGCCCGTGCTGGTCACGCTGCACCTGCCGCCGGGCTGGTATCCCGAGCGCATCTGGGCGCTGCCCCCGCAGTTCCATTTTCTGTGCGTTTCGGAGAGCCAACGCGCTGCCTGCCCCGCCTCCGCGCGTGGCCGCCTGAGCGTCATCCCCAACGGCGTTCCCCTGCCCGCGCCGGAGATTTTACGCCCCGACGGCGGCCGTTACGCGCTCATGCTCGCCCGCATTTGTCCGGAAAAAAACCTTCACACCGGCCTTGACGCCGCGCGCCTGGCCGGCATGCCCGCCCTGCTCGGCGGCGAGGCCTTCGCCTACGAGAGCCACCAGCGCTACACGCGTGAAGAGATCCTCCCCCGCGTCGCCGCCACCGGCACAGGGCACGAAACCCGCACGCTCGCGCCCCAAACCGACCCGACCGCCCGCTTTCTCGGCCCTGTCGCCGGCGAGCAAAAAGCCCGTCTGCTTGCCCGTGCCGCCTGCCTGCTGCTGCCCTCGCTCGCGCCCGAAACCAGCTCGCTTGTTGCGATGGAGTCCCTCGCCGCCGGCGTGCCCGTCGTCGCCCTCGCCTCGGGGGCCGTACCCGAGATCGTCGACCACGGCCGCACTGGCTTCCTCGTCGAGCCCTGCCACGACTCCGAGGCCGACGCACAAGCGCTGGCCAACGCCATGCAGCGCCTGCCCGAGCTCGACCGCCGCACCTGCCGCGCCGTCGCCGAAGCCCACTT
>CAXTTZ010000242.1:0-4553 GCA_964247325.1 uncultured Acidobacteriaceae bacterium
GGCGCCGCGGGTGCGGGCGCTGCGTTGGGATTGATGGCAGCGACGTAGTCCGCGGTGAAGCTCTTGACCAGCGCGGGGGCATAGGTGGGCGCGGCGTCCTCAAGCGGGGGCTGGCCTACCTGCGCGGCGGTGACGGTGTCGGGCTTGCGCACCATGAGCAGTTCAAGCCGCTTGCGCATGGTGTATTGGGCGCGGCTGCCTTCCAGGGCATCGCTGGCCGCGACCTGCTCGGCGGTGGGCGTGGGGATGGGCACGTTCATGGCCGCCAGGCGCTCTTTGGCGTCCTCGACGTGCGGGGCCGCAGCGTGGTTGACCACCACCTCGCGATAGGCCGCGGCGGCTTTGCCATCGTACTGCTCTTCGAGTTTGGCCTTGGGGCCTTCGGCGAGCGGCTGGGCGCGCACGATCTTGGATTCGGCGGCATAGGCATCGCCGATGCCGATCAGCGTGTCGTCCATGTGGCTGAAGAGCGGGTAGGTGTCGACCACGGTTTGGAAGCGGGCGATGGCGGCGGGGTAGTTATTGTGCGAGGCATAAAAGGCGCCCAGGTCGTACTCGCGCTGCGCAAGGACCTCCTGCACGTCGCGCAGCTTTTGCTTGGCGTCCTTGAGCAGCGCGGGCGGGGCGTCGGCGTAGGTTTTGAGCATGGTGCGGTACTGCTCTTCGGCCTTGAGGGCTTTGGCGTAGTCGCGGTCCGGCACGTCCATCTGCTTCATGTAAATATCGCCCATGCGCATTTGGGCCTCGGCGGCTTCGGGCGAGTTGGGGAAGAAGGTAATGAAGTCGCCGTACTCCTGCTCGGCCTGGGCGAGCGCGGCGGAGCCGCCTTCCTTAAACCAGCAATCGGCGACCGCAAGCTTCGCGCGCATGAGGTATTGCGAGTCGGGATAGGTATTGAGCAGGGTTTGGAGGTCAAGCCGGGCGATATCGAAGTGGCCTTTTTGCTCCTGCGTGAGCGCCTTGTCATAGAGCTGCTTGTCGGGCAGGTTTGCGTCCTGGCCGATGAGAGGGTTGTACTTCTTCTGCTTGCGCAGCTCGGCCTTGGTGTCTTTGGTCTGCTGCACGCGCTCATCGCGACTGATATGGCCTTTTTTCTTCTGGCCGGGCGTGGCGGAAAGGGTAGCATCGGCTTTGGCCGGGGGCGCGGTGTCTTGCGCGGCGTCCTTGGAAACATCCCTGACCTGCGGCGTTTGGGTTTCGGGCACGGCGGTGGTGGTAGCCGAAGGCGACGCGGGCTGGGGGGCTGCGGCGGCCTGCAAGGGCTGTGCTTGTAAAGGAGCCGCCAGCGCGGCGCTCACGGCCGCCGCGGCCAGCCAGGGGGCTCGCCGGCTTACAAAGAAATCTCGAATTTGGTTCCGCATGAAAGCTCCTGCCAGCGACCGGCAAGCGGTCACTGCGAGTATTTTAGGCTGGTTTGCCCCGCACGCCTACCCGAGGGCTACCGGTTGGACGAGGGCGGGCGCCATTGGTGGGCAAAGGGCGGCGGTGGTGCGTGCGCTAGGAGACGGGCCGCAGGGCTGCCGCACGCCGACCGGCAGCGATGGCCGTGAAGCGATCTTTCAGCACGAGGAAGCGACGCTCGAAGCCGTAAAAGCTGAGCCAAGCGAGGGCAAAGGTCAATGTGCCGGCGCCCAGCAGAAAAAGCCCGGGGTCATTCAGCAAAACATGATGCAGCAGGTGGGTGACCGGTTTAGAGCGCATAAAGACAAGGGCAAACGGGTGAAAGACGTAGAAGCCGTAACTTACCCGGCCTAAGGCGCGCAGCGGGCTGAGGCGGCAAAGGCGAAAGGCCCAGGTGCCCGGCTGCAGTACCGCAAACAGGAGGCAAAGGGAGACGGCATTGGAAAGGTGCAGCCCCACCGTACTTTGAAAGGCGCTGGTGTATTGAAAGGCGTCGCCGGCGTGGAAGAGCTGAGGGTGGCGGTGGAAGCAAAACAGCAAAACCGCGTAGAGGCCCAGCGCGACCGTTGCGAGGCTGCCCGCTGCGCGACGGAGCGTGCTGCCGCCGGCCGGACTGGAGGCTGGCGATCGCAGAAAGAGCGCAAGGAGCCCGCCCAGGAGGAAGCCGTCCCATTGTGTCGGCAGCAGGCGGTAGATCAGCCCGTTGGCCAGCCAGGGCTGGGGCGCAAAGAGCTGAAAAAGGGTGCTGAGGGCGAAGCTAACCCCGACAAGCCCGGCACAAACGCCCATCAGCTGCTTGCGCGAGCGGCAGGCGAAGACCAGGGGTGGCCAAAGGAGGTAGAACTGTTCTTCCAGAGCAAGGGACCAGAGGTGGCCGATCGCGCCGAAGGCATGGCGGGTGCCGGTGAAGAGACTGTCGGAAAAGCTGTGCCTTCCGGGTAAAAACCAAGCAAAATTTTGCCCATAGCAGAACCACAGCCAAAGGTGCGGCGGGCCGTAGCCATGCGTGAGCCGAAGGGCAAGGAGGCAGAGCAGAAGAACGGCATAGTAGAGCGGAAAGATCCGCAGCGCGCGCCGGCTGTAAAAGTTGCGGTAGCGATGCGCGGTGTGCCTTGAATCGAACAGGATGCCGGTGATCAGAAAGCCGGAAAGGACGAAAAAGACCTGCACGCCGAGCCATCCCCAAGGGCAAAGGGCGGGGGTGGTATGGACAAGAAATACCAGAAGCACAGCAAGGGCGCGAAGGCCGTCCAGCGCCGGGTAATACGGCGACCGGCTCACCTCAGGGACGGTTTGAACTTGCAAACGAGCTCTCCGAAAACGGGTGTGCTGCTGCGCCGAGGAACGCTCTAACGCTCCGTGATGGCGGTGGCGCGGGCGGTTTGGAGGAGCTCGCGGGCGCTTTGTTCTGGGCCGGCGGGGTGGTCGAAAATGGCGGAGCCGGCGACGAGCATGTCAGCGCCGGCGCGGACGACCGGGGCGACAGTTTCGGCGGAGATGCCGCCATCAACCTCGATGCGGAAGTTGAGGCCGAGCTCGCCGCGCCAGCGGCGGAGGTCGGCGATCCGTTCAATCGAGCGGGGCAGAAACTTTTGGCCGCCGAAGCCGGGGTTGACGCTCATGACGAGCACGTGGTGGACCATCGGGAGGACCTCGCGGAGGAACTCGACGGGGGTGGCGGGATTGATGACGACCCCGGGCTGCATGCCGTGGTCGGCGATGAGCTGCAAGGTGCGGTTGAGATGGCGGCAAACCTCCCAGTGGACGCCGATCATGGCCGCGCCGGCTTTGGCGAAGTCTGGAATATAGCGGTCGGGGTCCTCGATCATGAGGTGGCAGTCGAGAGGGAGTTCGGTGACCTTGCGCACGGCCTCGACAACGGGCGGGCCGAAGGTGATGTTGGGAACGAAGTGGCCGTCCATGACATCGATGTGGACGATCGTGCCGCCGCCGCGCTCGGCGTGGGCGATCCCATCGGCGAGGTGGGCGAAGTCGGCGGCGAGAATGGAAAAGGCTAGTTCGACCACGGTGCTGCTCCCTGCAGTTGTAAGCTTTTTCGAGCATAGCAGCGTGGGGTGCTGCGGGAGCTTGTGGGCTTGCCGGACGCGCCTCAGCGGCTGAAGCCGCTTGCGGCAGCAGCTGCCGGCACGGCTAAAGCCGTGCCCTTCCCCTTTGTGCAAAAGAACACGGAGATCGTGCAGAAGGGTTGATCACATCGAGAGGCGGGTACCACCTAGGGCAGAGGACCTGCGATCCAGCTTGCCGGATCGGTCGCATGCGCCTCGCCCGACCCCGCCCACGACGATCGAACCTCCCTTCGCGAAGTTGCCGGTCGCGGAACACCGCGAGCATTTCGAGGATGTCGCAGCGGAGAGCATTCGCAAGCAGTTCGATAAACTCGACTTGCTGGTCAACAACGCCGGCATTGCGAGCCGGAGCGACGGCCCGCCGAGCAAGGTGGATCCGGAAGCTTTGGAGACGGTGATGCGCACAAATTATGTGGGCACAGTTGCAGTGACACAGGCCATGCTGCCCCTGTTGCAGCGTGCAGACAAAGCGCAGATTCTGAATGTTTCAAGCGAACTCGGCTCAATAAGCCTGCAAACTGACCCGAGCTGGAAATCCGCTCCGGTGAAGTTGCTTGCCTACTGCGCCTCAAAGGCCGCACTGAATATGCTGACCGTGCAGCTAGCCTACGAGTTCCGTAATGGAAATATCGCCGTAAACTCGGTAAACCCGGGGTACACCGCCACAGACTTGAACGGGAATAGCGGTCCCCAGAGCGTGGAAGAAGGCGCCGCCGAGATTGTCCGACTAGCTCTTCTCGAATCTCCCGTCACCGGCAGATTTCTTGAAACGGCAGGGGAGATTGCCTGGTAAACACCCGCCTAGACCCAGCGTCGTGCATGATCCGCTTTGCCGACAGATTTACTGGAGCACGGCATGGTCAGAGCATTGAGTGCGGCTTCGCTGGATTTTAAAGTACGGCTTTGCCCGGCAAAATCGGTTTGCCTCGACGTTTGGTTGCTTTGGATAGTACGCGGACGGGGTGATCTGCGTTCCCGGATCCGGAGTTTTGGAGACGGGCTTTGATGTCGTGTTGGAGGGCGGTGTCTTTGGCGGCTTCGCGGTCGACGGGGGCGGAGTGGGTG
>CAXTTZ010000243.1:0-4523 GCA_964247325.1 uncultured Acidobacteriaceae bacterium
GGTGTAACCGGGCGGGACGGGGGCGACGTTCCAGCGGCTGAAGGCGAGGATGCAAAGCACGATGAGAAAGCCTACGCCGGGGACCAGGGTCAGCAGAGCGAGGGGGCCTGCAAGGCCGGCTTTGGTGAAGATGCGCCAAAAGAGGAAGACAAAGAAGACGGTGATGGCGATGAGGAAGATAAAGGCGAACGCGACGGCACCTACACCGAGGCCGGCCAGAGCGTTGGCGGTTTGCTGCTGTTGAGGGTCCATGGAGGGTCTCCGGAGATGGAGCCACTGTACCGCAGGTGGGGGTGGAGTGAGCGGAAACTTTGGTAACTGGGGTGAAGCGGAGCTAGCGGCTAAGCTGCGGAGTGTTGGGCTAGTATGGGATGGCTCAGGTCATCATTTTCCGTTCTGGGAATCGTGTAAAGACTGAGCCGGGCCGCCTTGGACGGAGGGCGTCAGAGGCGGTGCCTAGGTGAGGTCCTCGGGATCGAAGATAGGACGTTTGCGGCCGAGGGCGCTTAGGTCGGGGAAGTCGTCGAGGATGGTTACCGTAGCGGTTTCGCGCTCCTCTGTAGGGATTTCGTCGGCGACGGCTAATTTTTTGTGCTCTTTAGGGAGCTTGATGGCTTCGAGCAGAGCGACGACGTGGGCTACGGCTGCGGTGTCGTGGCCGAGACCTTCCGGAGTTTTGCCTTTGATCGAGACGCAATTAAGGTCGAGGGAGAGCAGGTCGGCTAAGCGTTCTCGGATGTCGGCGGCGATGGGGACGATCTTGGGGCGATGCATGACGAGGACGCAGTCGATATTGACGATTTTGTAGCCGGCAAGGGCGACCTCTTCAAGCGCGGTGCGGAGAAAGACAGTGGAGTCGGCACCCTTCCAGCGTGGGTCTGAGGGAGGGAAGAAGGTGCCGATATCGCCTGCGCAGACCGCGCCGAGCAGGGCGTCGGTGACGGCATGGAGGAGGAGGTCGCCGTCAGAGTGGCCGGCGAGGCCTTCGGGGTGATCGATTGGGAGGCCGCCGAGGACGAGCGGGACGCCGGGCTGGAAGGCGTGGGAATCGAAGCCGAGGCCAATGCGCATGGACATGAAGGTATCGTAAAGCAAACGGATGCTCGACCGACGGCCGAACCGGGGTGAAAGCAAGCGGCAGTGTGGCTTGAAAGATGTGTGTTGGGCGGTGTGGGTTTGGCTGGGTGTGAGGTGGGAGCTGTGAATTTGAAGTTTGGCGGCAAGCTAAGCAGGGGCGGTTGCTTCTTTGCGGTGATGACGCTTTTGGCCCTCGGCCCTGTGGTTTCGGCAGCGGGAGCAGGAGCGGCGCAGGAGTACGGAGCCGCGGAGGCGAATACGCGCTTTGCAGCAGGTGGGCTTGGCTCTGGGATGGAGCATGAGCCCCTACATTACCTGGCTTTGCATGACCTGCCTGGACCGAGCGGCGTTCCGCTGGGCGGGATCGGGGTAGGGGCGGTAGACCTGGCGCCGGATGGCCATTTTTCCCGTATTGCCTTGAACAATTGGGCTACGGACAGTGGTGTCGACCGCGCACGGTCTGAGAATCCCATGTGGGATTCCGAGGCGTTTCTCACTTTGTGGGAGCGCGATGCTTCCGGCGTTGTGACGGCTCGCCGGCTGGAGCGCGATCGGCAGACTGTGTTCGGCATGACGGCCTATGCGCATAGCACGTACCAGGGGCTGTTTCCGACCGCTACGCTGAGCTTTGACGATGGCGGCTATCCGCAGCCGCACTCGCTGGTCTCCATATTTGCGTACAGCATGTTGGTGCCGCAAGATGTGAAGGACTCTTCACTGCCTGGGTTCTGGATTGAGGTCACGCTGGCGAACTCCGATGCGAAGCCTGTGGAGGCGGCGGTGGCGCTTTCGTGGCCCGATCTGCTGGGGCGTGGTCTCTACGACGTGGCACCGGGGGCGGAGAGGACGGGCTATAGCGGAGCGTTTGATGTGTCCAAGCTCGTGCCCATGACCGCTCCGCGGACCGAAGTGGAGGGGCTAAGGGTGGGGACGCTCCAAGGTTTGCGACAGTTTTCGGCGACAGCGCCGGTGATCCGGCAGGCGACCTTTCAGAACTATGTGAACGCTGTGGCTGTACTTGCGGATGTCCCAAGCGGGGAAAGCCTCAGTGTGAACCCGGCGTGGAGCGCGGCACAGGGAACGGGGGCTTGGCAGAGCTTTCGCGAGCATGGCAGCTTTCCGCAAAATGCAGGCACGCGGCCGCTTGGGAGCGCGGGGGAGAGCTCCCGGGCGAGCGTGGTAGCGATCAAGGCGACCGTGGCCGGAGGTGGAAAGCAGACGTTTCGCTTTTTTGTGTCTTGGTCCATACCACCGATGGGACAATCTACGGTGCGCTTTGGTGAGGCGGATTACGGAAGGTACTTTCAGAACTTTTTTCCGTCGTTTTCGGCACTGCTCTCCTATCAGCTTGCAAACCGGAGCCGGAACTTAGAGGATACGTTGGCTTGGCAACAGAGCATTTTGGATAGCACCTTACCCGAGTGGCTAAAGTTCAAGCTGATCAACAGTGCCTACACCCTGTATACAAACACGATCTTGAATAGGGCGGGTGAGTTTACGGTGATGGAAGGCGGCATGGGTGGGCTGGCCGGCACCATGGATCAAAGGCTTTCCGCCCATCCGGTGTACCAGAAATTATTCACGCAGCTGGATCATGCGGAGCTGCAGCAGTTTGCTAACACGCAGGATACCGATGGCGGCATACTTCATTTCGACGGAAGTTACTTTGTTGGCATTGCGGACGAGCACGGGCATACCCCGGTGCCGCACGAAAAGATGATCGACAATACGGCGTCTTGGCTAGTTCAGGTCGCGAAGGACTATCAGCAGACTGGGGATAACTCGTTTGCGATGAAAAATCGTAAAGTGATTCTTCGCGGGTTTGTTTACATGAGAAACCAGATCCGCGATGACTCGTTTATTCCAGTAGGTGGGCAGACGTATGATGATTTTCCGCATCCGGATATCTTGATCTATACCGGCACCGTGTATCTGGCGGCGCTGCGTGCGGGTGAGATCCTTGGGCGCGCTCGATGATGGGCAATTGATGGCGGAATCAAAGGCACAGTTCGGAAAGACCGAGGCGGGTTTGCAACGCGGGTTGTGGAATGGGAGATTTTTTGCGTACGGAACCGACGTTGGAGGAGGGCATCGACGGGACGATCGGCTGTTCAGCGGGCAGTTGGCGGGTCAGTTCGTTAGCCGCTATGCGGGTTGGGGTGATGTGGTGCCGGCTGACGAGGCGCGGTCTAGTTTGGAGGAGCAGCTGCGCCTTCCGGTTGCGAGCACACCGGATTACTATGCGCCGAAGGTGTGGGATCTTGACATGAAACGAGGGGTCGATATGCCTGGATCGAGGTGCTGGCCTTTCTACCTGGAAAGTTATACCGCTATGGCTGCCATGCAGATGGGATACATGGCAGACGGTCTGGACATCATGCGTCACATTCAGCTGGTGCACTTACGGAACGGATGGATGTGGAGCCAGAATCTTTGGAATCCCGCAGAACTGACGTATATGACGGCCCCCGTAACTTGGTTTGCACCGGATGTGCTGAGTAATGCGTCGCTCGATCTTCCGCAGGGTCGGTTGACGCTGGGCCCTGTGCTGCTTCCTGGGCAAGAGCGCACAGTGGTTCCGCTTTTCTTTCCGCGTTTCTGGGCTAGTTTTGAGTATGCACCCGCGCAGCATAAAGCTCTGCTGCATATTACGAAAACCTTCGATGGTAAGCCTGTGGTGCTTCGGAGGCTAACGATTGAGCCGGTGGGTAGGTCGTCTACGGAAGCTGAAACGCAGAATTTTCCGGAGTTTACGGTAGAGGCAGGAAAAACGCTGGATTTATCTAAGTTCGTTGACGAGTTTAGGAGGGCGGAGGTGCATCGACCTTTGCTGGATGAGGCTGTTTCTTCAATGCACTGAAGCGCAGTTATTGCGAGATCTAGGGAGAGTGAGGTGTTTTGTGGAAAGCTGCGCTGCCGGGTAAAGGCAAAAGCTGACGCAAAGAGCGCTAAGGGCCGCAAAGGATTTAGAGTCGATCTTTGCGGTTGTTTGTTGGAATGCAAAGCTTGGAGGTATACGACTATCTGGTGGCTCGATGATCCTGCGACCTTATCCATCCTACGGGAAAGGTGTGCGATAGAACAGCAGCCGCGTTTATTATCTGCTCGGCTTGCAAGTCAACCGGCCAGGTAGAACTCGGCTATTTCTAGGTCGCCGGGTTGGGTGACTTTCAGGTTGCGAGAGGAGCCGGGGACGACATGAACGGGGATGTTGGCGCGTTCGAGGAGGCTGGATTCGTCGGTGCCGAGGAACTCGTCCTGGGCGGCCTCGGCGAAGGCACGGCGCAGGAGGGGAACGCGGGCGCCTTGAGGGGTTTGGGCGTGGACGATGAGCTCGCGGGGGATGGTGGCGGTGACAAGGGCGCCGTCGGCGGTGCGCTCGACCTGCTTAATGGTGTCGACGGCGGGGAGGCCAACGATGGCGGCGCCGTGGCGCTCGATGGCGT
>CAXTTZ010000244.1:0-4493 GCA_964247325.1 uncultured Acidobacteriaceae bacterium
GTGGAGCGCAGTTTGGGACGGAGACGGAGCTGGATGGCGGTGGGGCAGGGAGCCGAGACCTGTACACAGGATTCCATGCGGAGATGCCGACCGAAGGGCCGCTAACGGATGCGGGGTTGGAGGTGTATCCGCGAGGTATCTATGACCTGGTAATGCAGGTCTCGCGGGAGTATGGGTTTCCGCCGATCGAGATTACGGAGAGTGGATGCAGCTATCTGGACGCACCTTACGCGCGGGAGGGCGGGCGCGTGCCGGATGCGCGGCGGATTGCGTTTTTTCGGAGTTACCTGGCGGAGCTGGCGCGGGCAATTGGGGACGGGGCGAAGGTGCGGTCGTACCATGCGTGGACGCTGCTGGATAACTTCGAGTGGGCCGATGGCTACAGTGAGCGGTATGGGTTGACCTATGTGGACTTTCGGGACCAGACGCGGACGTTGAAGGATTCTGCAATTTGGTATGGGAAGGTGGCGGCTACGGGGAAGTTGGATGGGTAGGTTGTCTGATGCTGTTTGTGGACATATTCCACTGCAAATTGATGTCACCGTGCGTTGTCTCTCGATCGGGGCGGAACTGCGATGTCGATTTGCAAAGAGCTAAGCTAGGCCTAGCCACAACAGCGTTAGCTTGTATAAGCAGTTGCGCCGCCAAAGTGTGATATGTCGCTTTATCTCCTGAGTAATCCTGCGCACTTGCTTTTATGTCAGGCATGCGGCGCGCGGTGGCCTCAATGCGGTTCCAGGGAGGGTTCTGGTCGAGCAGGAGGTCGCGCGTGCCGCGGACGGCTTTGGTGACGGACGGAGCTTAGGGTTCCAGAGTTTGTGTGGGAAGACATCCAGCCCCAGCTTGTAAGCTACAAGTGTAGGGCTAAGGATGAAGAATGTCGGCGAAGTAAAGTGTTGACCGATGGATTTCGGATTTGCTGGGGTCTTGCTCCTTTTCGCGCGTGCCAGGGAGGAGTGGGAAGGGTACGCCCACGTGTGTATCCGATTGTTCTAATGAAATTGCTTCGGGGGTGATCTTGGCGATGCGAGTTCGAGGCATTAGGGGACTAACGTAAAGCGTTACTATGCCATTCTCCTTTGGGCCAAGAACTTCTATTCTAAACGGAGTCTGAGGGTCTCCAATGTGGAAGCCACTTACTAATAGCACGTTCCCATAACCACTCACATGCTCGGTCTGAACAAAGAAGCTCGAGCCGATAAAATTATCGCCGTAGCTTTTCTCGTACTCCCAGTTCGTTCCGCCCCTGCGGTATACGTCGATGTATGGCCTCACGCTAGGAATAGCTGCACCGCCGCGCACAACCCAATAGGTAACCAGTATTCTGGGTCCGAAGCCACCAACATTGAATGCTTGTGGAGCGTTGGTAAGCTCAAGCCAATCGTATGTTCCAGGACCGACCTGCACGCAGCGAAGATAAGCGTCTACTTGGGCATTTGTTCGCCCGAGTTGTAATTGACCCAAGATCCCTGCCACTAAAACGTCATGCGTACGCTCAGTAAGATCTTCCATTACATCAGGAGTCAATCGTAACGCGTCGGCTCGAGATTGTATAAGCAGCTGCGCCGCCAAGCTTTGATATTTCGCTTTGTCTCTTGAGCAATCTTGCGCACGTACCTTTGTGTCAGCCACAGACAAGATAGTGAGGGTGATAAGGAGAATGAAGACAGAGATTCTCATGGTATTTGCACGACCGCGGCCGTGCCTACTTTGGCTCGTTCAAAGATGAAGGCGGGTGCCCTACTGCCGGTCGAAGCGTTAGGTCCAATAGATGTTTTCCAAACTAGTTGTCTGCCGCTCGGGTAACACTTAGGGTCATAATTAACACTTGGGACAGCAGTTGCGCCTGAGTTATATGCATTTTGGATAGCAGCGAAGCCGGAGGCATCTGGAGAGAAAAAGCATGCCCCCCGCCGGTGTTAGCTTGAGATGTTCCATTAAAGATCGCTACTGCATTTGCCAGCTCCGGTTGTGTACCGGTTGTTATGCTGGTTTTAATGCCATTAAACTGTTGTGGAGTAATTGCGGCTTGGTAGGTTGAAGGAGAGCCGAACGCACTATTATTCAGACGGAGTACAAGCGCTGCGCCGAGGGCGGGTTCGCTAGCGTTGTCTCCAGCCGCAACCTGGCCGTGTGCCTCACCGTAAAGCATTTGTATGATGATCTGCGGCGGGATTGTGATTACGGTGGGATTCTGAGCGCAAGCACTTCCAACGCATGCTGTCGCATTGAAAATACCTGATGGTGAGTTGCTTCCTGAAGCCTTAATGGTCCATGCATCATTACCTGTAAATGATCCTGGAGGACTAAATGACAGGGTTGCTGCGCTCGCGCTTCCAGGATTGCTTTGTAGCGTGGCACTTACGGTAGCAGACGATGCTGAACTAGCAGGATTCACGCTTACCTGTAACGACACGGATGTATCGCCGTTAGACATTGAGATAGAGGATGGGGATGTAGTGACGTTAACGACTGAACCGCCGCCGCTCACGGGTGCTGAACAATACTGCCCTTGAACGTTTCCATTCACATAGAACGTTCCAAGACTAGTGCCCTTCATGCTGACATAGCTGCTGGACGGGGTTACGATAGACGCGCTACCAGATGCAGACCAGCTTGTGGAGTAAGAGTAATAACTTCCGGTAGTGGTACTCTGACCGCAACAGGTCGAGCAGTATTCCGTGCAAAAGGTTGGCTGCACTGAGGAGAGGCTCACAGGATCGCCTTCCAGCAGGAGGTCCTCGAAGTTTTCGGGACCGAAACTAGCGCCACAAATTGCTGTGTAAGTGGGGCAGCTAAAGCTGCGTGCAAGGTAGGTAGTTGAGTTGGTTACCAGTAGGCGACCTAGCGCAGCGCCGCCGTGTTCCGTTTTCCATTGGACTTCGCCACGGGCGAGTGTCTTAGGAAGCGTTCTCTTTTGGTGGTCGGGTTTGCTTTGCATAATGATTTCGTTGAGGGAGACAGCCCGGGTTTCGTCCGGAGCGAGGGTAAATATCTCCTGCCAAGAGTTGCCCTCTCCCGAAATGCGAATTTCAAATATCTGCGGTGCTTTTGCGCTGTTATAGAGCAGCAGCGTTGATTGATCCCCGTTGGCGAGGGACCAGGGGTGGTTGCCGCTGTTGTGGTCGTCATGCGTATCTTTTGCTAGGAGCTCGGTGCGTTGTCGTGAAGTGCCGACGCGGGTGAAGAGGTGGGCTTGAATGTCGCCTGGTTTGCCGTCGGAGGCGATGGTGAAGGAGTTGAGGAGGCCGGTGCCGGCGGTGGCGGAGAGGGTGGTGGTTTGCGTGCTGAAGGGTGGCAAGGTGAGGTTGGCCAGTTCTCGGACTTTGGGGGTGCCGGAGGAGCTGTCGGACCAGGTGACGGTGGTTTGGTGGGGGGCGCTCGAGAAGTTTGCCAGGGTGAGGACGGGGGCGGAGAGTACGGCGGAGAGCAGGGCGGTGGCGCCGGTGGGGACGCCGACGTAGGTGGTGCTGCCCGATTGGAGGGTGCCGGGATCGTAGAAGTCGAGCGGCTGGAGTTGGGGCTGGTCGAGGCCGCCGTTGAGTGCGAAGCCAAAGGCGTAAAAGGCGCCTGGTACGCTGTCGGACGTGAGGGAGACGGCGTGGTCGGTATCGGCGGAGGCGGGGCTGGAGAGCAGGCTGGAGCTGAGGCTGAGTGCGCCGTCGAGCACGGCCTGCCAGGAGCAGGCTTGGACGACGGCGGTGCCGAAGGCAGGCAAATCAATGGTGGAGGCGGTTTTGTTTTCGCCGACGCAGGTGGCGTGGATGGTTTGGGGGGCTTCGGAGACGCTGGTGATGGCGATTAGCGGAAGATTGCGGGCTTGGCTGGCGACGCCTTGCAGCGTGGCGGAACCGTGCGCGGTGGGCATGCCGAACTCTTCTTCGAGGAAGGAGGGTTGGCTGCCGCTGTGGAGGGTCATGGAGAGCTGGGCGAGGAGCGCGGGGCCTTTGAGGGCGGGATCCTGCTCGAGCGTGACAGAGCCGGAGTGGGCTTGGGAACCGGCTGCGGCGAGCAGTGTTTTCATGGCGACGGGCGTGCTGCTGTGGGATGGGAAGCTGAGGGTCTGTTTGCCGATGACGGTGCCTTGCTGGTCGCGGAGAGTGACGGTGCCGTTGACGGCGAAGGTGACCCCGTTAACGACGGTGATGGAGCTGTCGATCTGGTCGGTTTGGAGGAAGACGGGGGCGACGAGCGGCATGGCGCCGAACATGGGCTCGGGTGCGCCGTAGATGGAGTGGGCGGTAGCAGTGGAGGTGCCGGGGTATTTGGTGTGGGATTGGGTAGGAGCGGGGGATTGGGCGAGGGTGGCACGCGGGGTGATGGCTGCGGTGAGCGACGCGCTTAAGGCGAGCGCGAGGTGGAATCGGAAAGCAGGTCTGGGGCAGGGAGGGAACATCGCAGATTCTCCGTCGACCATGTTTCTTGTTGCGGGAGAAAGGTACGCTGATTTTGTGGGTTCGGCAAGAGGGAGTTCTGGTGAGGGGGAGTTTGTG
>CAXTTZ010000245.1:0-4487 GCA_964247325.1 uncultured Acidobacteriaceae bacterium
GCCCCGCCGTCGAGACCCTTGAACACCATCGAACCCGCTCCTCTTGGTCCATCTTTCAGCGCATCCGCTACCGCCTCCGCTACCCAAACGGCCACACCCTCACCCAAGAGCGCGAGTTCCTCGACCGCGGGGACGCGGTCGCTTTGCTTCCTTACTGCCCGGAAACCGGCACCGTCCTGCTCGTTCGCCAATTTCGCATGCCTGTCTTCCTCAAAGACCCCGCCCGCGCCATGACCTACGAGGTTTGTGGCGGCATCCTCGACTCCCCCGACCCTGAAGTCACCCTTCGCCACGAGGCGCAGGACGAACTCGGCCTCACCCTCGGCGCCATCGAGCCCGTCTTCGCCGCCTTTTCCAGCCCCGGCTCCCTCACGGAAAAGGTTCACTACTTCGTCGCGCCCTATACAGCGGCACAGCGCACCGGCCCCGGGGGCGGCCTCGTTCACGAAGGCGAGCACATCGAGGTCGTCGAGCTTCCTTTCCCTCAAGCGCTCGAGCACATCCGCACCGGGCGTATCGAGGACGCCCGCACCATCGCGCTTCTTTATTTTCTCGCCGCCACCGGTCGGGTAACCCCGTAGAGTCCACCCAAGAAATCCGGCAATTATAGGCAACCCGCAACCAGAGCACTCCGCCGCCCATCCAATCTCTGTCTGTGGCGCGAGCCGTTTCTTCACAGCGCCTCCGTGAGATGCTAACCATGTCAGCCCGGCGCGCGACGGCCGCCTTCGTCCCTCGCCAGTCCCGGGCAGCAAGGACCAGATCGTTTATGTGCGGAATCGTCGGCGTCTTCGGACACCACCCGGTCAGCGGGGTCATTTACGATTCGCTTTCGATGCTCCAGCATCGGGGCCAGGACGCGGCAGGCATCGCCACCTGCTACCAGGATCGCTTTTACCTCCACAAAGAAAACGGGCTCGTCACCAATGTCTTCAATCCCGCCAACATGGCGCGACTGCTCGGCAATATGGGCATCGGCCACGTCCGCTACCCGACCGCCGGTTGCGCGTCGGTCGCCGAAGCCCAGCCCTTTTACGTCAACTCACCCTATGGCATCGTCTTCGCCCATAATGGCAACCTTACTAACGTCCAGGAGATCATTGAGGGTGTCGGCCAGACCGACCGCCGCCACCTCAACACCACCTCCGACTCCGAGGTCATGCTTAACGTCTTCGCCCACGCCCTCACCCAGCGCGGCGTTGTTATGCCCACCCCGTCCGACATCTTTGCCGCCGTCGAAGAGGTCCACAAGCGCTGCCGGGGCGGCTATGCAGTCGTCGCTATGATTTCTGGCATCGGCCTGCTCGCCTTTCGCGACCCCCATGGTATTCGTCCGCTGGTGCTTGGCAGCCGCATCGAGACCGGCAAGTCCGGCCGCAAGAAGGACTACATCCTCGCCAGCGAGTCCGTCGCGCTTGGTGTGAATGATTTCCATCTCGACCGCGACATCGAGGCCGGCGAAGCTGTTTTCATCGACATCAAAGGCAAGCTCCACTCCCACAAAAGCGAGCTCGCCCAGCCCAAATCGCCCTGCCTCTTCGAGTACGTCTATCTCGCCCGCCCCGATTCGGTCATCGACGGCGTATCCGTCTACCAGGCTCGCATCAATATGGGCGCCAAGCTCGCCGAAAAGATCAAGCGCGAGTGGAAGAATGTCCCCATTGACGTTGTGATCCCCATCCCCGAGACCAGCCGCACCGCCGCGCTCGAGATCGCCACGCGCCTGCAACTTCCTTATCGCGAAGGCTTTATGAAGAATCGCTACATCGGCCGGACCTTCATCATGCCCGGCCAAGCGCAGCGCAAGCAGTCCATCCGCCGCAAGCTCAGCCCCATTCCGCAGGAGTTCAAAGGCCGCAACGTTCTGCTAGTCGATGACTCGATCGTTCGCGGTACCACTATTCGCGAAATCATCGCCATGACCCGCGAACTTGGCGCCCGCAAGGTCTACGTCGCCTCCACCGCGCCGCCGGTCCGCTACCCCAACGTCTACGGCATTGACATGCCCGCCCGCTCCGAGCTGCTCGCCTCTGGCCGCACCGTCGCCGAGGTTACCGAAGAGATCGGTGCCGACTGCGTCATCTTCCAAGACCTCCATGATCTCGAAGCCTCGGTCCAAGAGATCGCCCCCGACATCTGCAACTTCGAGGCTTCCGTCTTCGATGGCAAATACATCACCGGCGACATCACCCGCAAGTACCTCAACACCCTCGAACGAGCCCGCAACGACGCCGCCAAACTCACCGAAGACGTCACCAGCCACATCACCCGCAACCTCGCCGCGCATCTGTAGGTGATGCATTTATAGATTCGTTCAACATTTCTGCACGATCTTCGTGTTCTTTGCGCATAGGAAGGGCACAGCTTCAGCCGTGCCGGAAAGGCTGCTGCAGCAAGCGGCTTTAGCCGCTGAGGTCTGCCTGGCCAAGCCCACCTCCGGGGCTGAAGCCCTGAAACGCTAGCCAGGTTGCGGCACGGCTGAAGCCGTGCCCTTCCCTAGAGGTGTGTAGCACCCAGGTCACAGCGGAATGCGCAACCGTTACGCATCGCTTTGTGAGGAAGCTTCTGCCGCCCGCGAGCCGGTAAGCAGGATGTCGACAATCCGGCGTGCGCTGGCCTCCCAACCCGGCATCGCCATCGTATAGAACACCCCTATCAGGGCACGGACAAGGTCATTGGGATCCGTATTGGAGCGCAGATCGCCGCTCTCGATGGCACGCTGAATCAAGTGAAAAAAGGCGCCATGGATCGGGCCGCGCGCGCCTTCCATCAGGCGCATGGAGCCCCCCGCCACGGTCTCCATCGCGGGAAGAATCAACTTTTTCTCCGCCACATGCTCCACAAATAGCAGCATCCACGCGCGCAGCGCTTCGAGCGGCGGCATGGAGTCGGCGCAGCGCTCGCTCGCTGCCGTCAACTTCTCCACCTCATTGCGGTACACGGCTTCGATCAGGGCGTCGCGGGTCGGGAAATGCCGATACAGCGTGCCTGCTCCCACCTCCGCCTGTCGGGCGATGTCGTCCAGCGTGGCCTCGGCTCCATGCCGGGCAAAGGCGAGCCTGGCCACATCCAGAATTCGTTCACGGTTACGCTGCGCATCCACGCGGGGCTTCCGTGGGGGCAAAGGTGGCGAGATCTGCGCCTTCGACATACAACAATGTTCGCAGAAACCTCTTGCAACCGGAGACAATCTCCACTTATCTTATAGCGGAGATTGTCTCCGTTTTTAGCTCAACACACGGAGGCGCAGACGCCACTTCTGGCGCGGTCCCTCCACGGGCCGTCCCAGCAAACCAGCGAGAGGAACGAATCCATGCGAATCTTCGTTACAGGAGCCACCGGCTTCATCGGAACAGAACTGGTCAAGGAGCTGATCGCGGCAGGGCACCAGGTGCGCGGGCTCACGCGCAGCGATGCCGGAGCCGAGCAGCTCGAGGCCGCAGGCGCTGAGGTGCATCGCGGCGTCCTTGAAGACCTTGACAGCCTCCGCCGCGGCGCCGCCGGCATGGATGCCGTGGTGAATCTCGCGTTCAGCCACGACGATATGTCCAAGTTCGCCGAGAACGGGCAAACCGAACGGAACGCCGTGGAAGCACTAGGATCCGTGCTGGAACCAGGTAAGCTGCTGGTAGTGACCTCTGGCACTGGACTGGCGAGTGGTGGCCCGGGCCACGTGCGCTTGGAAAGCGATCCTCCGCTGAGCACGGACATGATGCCGAGGCAACCAGAGGACGTGGCGCGAGCCGTGGCCGAGCGCGGAGTCCGCGTCGCGATCGTGCGCCTGCCGCAGGTGCACGACACGCGCAAGCAGGGTTTAGTGCCCTTCCTTACAGCGACAGCAAGCCAGAAAGGCGTTTCAGCGTATGTGGACGATGGCTCCAATCGCTGGGCCGCTGCTCCGCTTGCCGACGTCGCTCGGCTGTACCGGCTCGTGGTGGAGCAGCCCGGGCCCGACGTGGCGGTGTACCACGCTGTGCAAGAAGAAGGCGTACCGCTACGCGAGATCGCGGAAACGCTGGGCAAAGGTCTGCAGGTACCGGTCCTTTCGCTCGACAAGGCCAAGGCGGCCGAACACTTCGGCTGGCTCGCGCACTTCGCGGGCTTGGACATGCCGGCCTCCAGCGAGCAGACGCGCAAAGCCCTCGACTGGAACCCAACGGGACCAGGGTTGATTGAAGACCTGACCAACATGAACTATCAGTAACGATCTTCATCGAGACCCCAGCTAGCACCCTCGGACGCCGGCAAAGTCCCGAACTTCGGGCACTTCCCGGCGTCCGCTGCCTTTAAAACGAACCGCCCAAAGCAATCCATCAAGCAACGGAGGTCCCAGAGACACAACTATCTATCCTTCAGGCCCGCATGGCAGCGTCGCTACACCGCTCCTCCTCACCCGCGGTACCCTCATACCAGGGCTGCATGCCCCCAAGGAGCCGCCACCCTGAGCGCAGCCAAGGTTTCTACGCCCCCGCCCGACGCCTCCGCCC
>CAXTTZ010000246.1:0-4480 GCA_964247325.1 uncultured Acidobacteriaceae bacterium
GCTTGCAGCGCGCCGGGGGCGGATAGCTGTGGCGGGCTGGGGGCGATGCCTTCCGAGGCGCCATCAGTGCTGTAGAGCTGGCTGCCGAGGGTTTGGGCGTCGATGCCCATGTGCGAGCAGGTGGCTTGCGGGACGGTGCCGTTGAGGAAGGCGGCGGTAAAGCTGTCCGAGGGGCAGGAATCGTCGGCCGGAAGGTTGGTGGCGCGGTTAATGGCGACCAGCTGAATGCCGTCGGGTGGAGGCGCGAAGGCTTTCATATCGGAGTACTGCGGCAGGCGGATAGCGCGGTTCATGAACTCGGCCCAGATCGGCGCGGCGGCGTCCGCGCCCTGAATCTTAATGTCTGAGTAGTCGTCATTGCCGATCCAAACGATGCAAAGCAGGTTGGAGGTGTAGCCGGCGAACCAAGCGTCGTGGTCGGTGCCGGTTTTGCCGGCCGCGGGGGCGGTGAAGCCGTGTTTGCGGACCGTGGCACCAGTGCCATAGGTCATGTCCCCGGTGAGGAGCGACTGAGTGAGGTAAGCGGCGCGGGGATCGAGCACCTGTTTGGCCTCGGGCGTGTAGTCCGCGACGACGTCGCCGGTGTTGTTGCGAACGCCGGAGAGCAGCCAAGGGGTGAGGTGGACGCCGCCGTTGGCGAAGGTGGTGTAGGCACCAGCGACGTCCATGGGCGTGGCATCGTAGGTGCCGATCGCGACGGAGGGCGTCGCTTTGGCGTTGGGAATGCCGAGCGAGTGGGCGAGGTCGGCGACGTTGCTGTAACCGACCTTTTGCGCGAGGGCGATCGTGGCGATATTGAGCGAGTGCGCGAGAGCGGTGGCGGCGGTGACCATGCCGGGGTACTCGCCGTGGACGAAGTTGTTGGGAGTGTAGGGGTGGCCAGGGGAGCCAAAGTCTTGTGGGTCGTCGTTGAGGCGAGTGAGGGCGGTAAAGGGACCACCATCGTCGAAGGTGGTGCCATTGAGCGAGGTGTTGAACGCGCCGGCGAAGACGATGGGCTTGAAGGTGGAGCCCGTGGGACGTTTGGCCATCGCGTGGTTCAGCTGGGAGCTGGCATAGCTGCGGCCGCCAACCAGCGCGAGCACCTGGCCGGTGTGGGGGTTGAGCGCGATGAGAGCGATCTGCGGCATGACTGTGGGGTCGTCCCCGTTGCGATGCCGAGCGCGGACGAGATCGTCGACATGATGCATGCCGGCTGCGACGGCTTCGGCAGCGGCTTTCTGCAGGTCGGGGTCAAGCGAGGTGTAGATGCGTAGCGAGGCGTGGCCGGTGTCGTAGTCGCCGATGCGCTGGACGATCTGGTCGTGGACGAGGTCGACGAAGAAGGGAGCCTCCGAGGCGTCGACCTCCGCGGGAGCGAGGCGGATGGGCTCGGCTTTGGCGGCTTCGGCCTGGGCGGCGGTGATCGCGCCGGTCTCGACCATGGAGTCGAGCACCAGGTTGCGGCGCTCGGTGGCCCGCTCCAGGTGGCGGTAGGGGGTGAAGTAGTTGGGGCGCTGGATCATGCCGGCGAGCAGGGCGCACTCGGCGAGATCGAGCTGGCGAAGGTTCTTGCCGAAGTAGGTTTGAGCAGCCTCGCCGAAACCGTTAATGGCAAAAGAACCGCGCTGGCCGAGGTTGATCTGATTGGCATACATCTCGAAGATCTGCTGCTTGGTGAAGCGGCCTTCGAGCTGATAGGTAATCATGATCTCGGCGACCTTGCGCGAGATGGTCTTTTCGGGCGATAGAAAAAAGCCGCGGGCGAGCTGCTGAGTCAGCGTGGAGCCGCCGCAGCCCTTGTGGTTCGTTACGATGTCTTGGACGGCGCACTTGGCGGTGCGGACGTAGTTGATGCCGGAGTGCTCGAAGAAGCGGCGGTCCTCGATGGCGAGCACGGACTCAACCAGGCGCGGCGGGATCTCGTCGTAGGTGACCATGCGGCGCTTGGTGCGATTTTTGTCCTCCGAAAGCGCGGTGATGAGTTGGGGCTCGAGCTTATAGGCGCCGAGCGCGGCACCGTTGTCGGCGGTGATGGACTGCACGACGCCGCCTTCGGCGTTGATGGTAGCGCCGTCCGCGGCGAGATAGCTTTGCGGGCCGGGTTTGATGGCGACGCTTTCGCCGGAGAGTTGAAAGGTGCCAAGCGGGTTGTCGCCGCCGCTGTTGTAGCCCGCCTTGCGCAGGCGCGCGGCGATGGCCTGGGCGGAAAGCCGCTGGCCGGGCCGGACCTCCTGCGGCGCGGCGTAGATCTGCGCGGTGGAGGAGAAGAGCGGGCCTTGGGCGAGACGCTGGTCCACAAGGCCCTGATACTTGTGGTACTCGAAGGCAAACAGCAGACCGCCGATTACAGCGACAAAGAGCACAAGGACGAGCGCAAGTTGGAGAAGACGAAACAGGAGCCCGTGCTGGGGACGGCGAGCGACTTTGACGAGAACGGGCATAAGATTTCTACGTTGCAGGTTGCTTTTGGTTCCGGTGCTTCTAGAGTTTGGACGTTTGGATGACGTTAGCGATGTGGGCGGCGGCGCCTTCGGCGGGGATGTCGAGTGTGGTGCCGTTAAGGCGATCGACAAGTTCGAGGACGCCTTCGGCGAGCTTTTTGCCGATGTTGACGCGGAAGGGAAGGCCGATCAGGTCGGCGTCTTTGAATTTGACGCCGGCGCGCTCGTCGCGGTCGTCGAGCAGGACGTCGATGCCGGCGTTGGAGAGCGCTTCGGCGAGGTCGAGACCGGCGTCGTTCATCGCGGTATCCCGCGTATTAGTGATGGTGACGACCACTTCGAAAGGAGCGATAGTGGTGGGAAGGGCATACTGCTCGGCGGCGGGCTGCTTGGCAGCGGGGTCGGCTGCGGCACTGGCAGCGAACTGGGCGGCGGACGACTCGATGGCGGCGGTCAAGATGCGTTCGATGCCGATGCCGTAGCTGCCCATGATGGGCGTGACCTCCTTACCGTCGCGGTCGAGTACACGGGCGTGCATGGCTTCGGAATACTTGTAGCCCAGCTTGAAGATGTGGCCGATCTCGACGGCTTTGCCGAGGCGTAGCGGCTGCCGACCGATGGGGTCAAGCTCGCCTTCGTTGATGTTGCGGATGTCGGCGGTGAGGGTGGGTGTGAAGTCGCGGCCGGGGGTGACGTTGCGGTAGTGAAAGTCGAGCTTGTTGGCACCGGCGACGAGGTTGCGGCGGTTTTCGAGGCCGAGGTCGAGCACGGTGATGGTCTTCAGGGCGCTGGGCTGATCGCCGCGGAGAACGCCCTTGAGCTTGTCGAGCGGTTTGCCGCTCTTGAGCCCGTTAAGCGAGCCTGCGGTGATCACTTCGGCGATGCCGATGGGGCCGAGGTAACCGGCGGGGCCGCCAATATGCAGAGTGAGTTCTTCGGCGAGCATGGGGCGGAGATCGGCGGTGCCGGCGACAGCGTTCAGCTTGGTCTCATTGACCTGGTGATCACCGCGCAGGAAGGCGACGACGGGGCGGAGCGGCGCGGCGGGGTCGAGGGTGGCGCCCATAAAGGCGACGCACTTGATATCCTGCGAGGCCTGGATACCGAAGAAAGCGGTGACGTCGGCGATAGAGGCTTTGCCCGGCGTGTGGACGAGTTCGGGGAGGCCGTCGCCGGGGGGTTCTAGGTCGGGAACGGGTTCGAGAACGCTTGTGGCCTTTTCAAGATTCGCGGCGTAGCCCGAGGGGGAGCTAGCGATCAGGTCTTCGCCGGCTTCGGTGTAGACCATGAACTCTTGCGACTGCGAGCCGCCCATGGAACCGGAGTCGGCGTCGACGGCAACGAACGCGAGGCCGCAGCGCGTAAAGATGCGGCGATAGGTTTCATCGTGTTTGCGGTAGCTTTCGTCGAGACCGACGGTATCAAGGTCGAAGCTGTAGCTGTCCTTCATGAGGAACTGGCGAACGCGAAGGAGGCCGGATTTAGGGCGAGGTTCGTCGCGGAACTTGGTCTGGATCTGGTACCAAATTTGGGGAAGCTGCTTGTAGGAGCGTAGCTCGTTGCGCGCGATCGAGGTCATGATCTCTTCGTGCGTCATGGCGAGTGCGAGCTCGGCGCCCTTGCGGTCGCGGAGGCGGAACATGTTGTCGCCCATAGCCGACCAGCGACCGGACTCCTGCCAGATCTCGGCGGGGTTGAGGGCGGGCAGGTGGAACTCTTGGCCGATGCGGTCCATCTCTTCGCGAACAATGCGGACGATCTTGTTGAGCGCGCGTTGGCCGAGCGGAAGGTAGCTATAGATGCCCGCGCCGAGTTGGCGCACATAGCCGGCACGCAGCAGCAGCTTGTGCGAGGCGACTTCGGCATCGGCCGGCGCTTCACGGAGGGTGGGAATGAAAAGTTCGGACCAGCGTTGCATGTCTTGGGTGATTGTATCGCCGGCAATACCTACCCCAGCGACGACAGGGCTGCAACGAACAGGCTTACTGCCTAGGAGTTAGGTTGAAGAGCGAGCGCCTGCACTAGGTCGTGGAGGTGGAGGAGGCCTTGGACGGGGG
>CAXTTZ010000247.1:0-4475 GCA_964247325.1 uncultured Acidobacteriaceae bacterium
CTCCAGAGGTTCCAGGGGCAGCGCCAAGCGAGGGCACATTATTGACGACCTCTGTGGAGCCATTGGGCAGGGCCGTGCGGGGGGCTTGGCCGAAGCGGACCTTTTCGCGGCGAATCTTTTTGGGCTTCGTGACCGTGGCGGAGACTGGCACCACGCCGCCGTGGCGGGCGGCGGTGGCGGCGGCACGGGCTTGCTGCTTTTCAGCGACCTTTTCGCGGGCTTGGGCGAGCTGCGCTTCGGCTTTGGCGGCTTTTTCGGCCTCGGCGCGCTGCTTCTTGACGACCTTTTTCTTGAGCGGCGGCGGGGTGTAGGCCGAGTAGGCCATCTTGGAGTCGGCGCCGTTGGAGCCGATGTCGGAGAAGCCCGGCTTCACTTCGACAAAAGCGTCTTGACGGGCCTGGGTCAGGTAGGCGCGCAGCGCGGGCTGCAGTTGACCCATATAGATGGCCTCCTGCACCTGCTGCTCGACCTCGGGTAAGGGCGGCGTGCCGGCAGCCTGATGGCTGTCGACGCGCAGGATCACAAAGCCCTGCTTGGTGCGAATGGGCGCGGTGTAGCCTCCCGCGGGCAGCGGAAAGGTGGCGTTTTCCAGCACATCGCCCAGCATGCCGCGTTTAAAGTCGCCGAGGTCGCCGCCGGCTGAGGCGGTAGGCCCGCCGGAGGAGGACTTCGCGAGCTCGGCAAAGTTCGCGCCGCTTTTGAGCTTGGCTTCCAGCTCGTCGGCCCTGGTTTGTGCGGCAGCGATCTGCGCATCCGTAGCGTTTTCGGGCGTGGGCAGCAGGATCTCGCTGAGGTGGACCTGTTCGGGCTGCTCGAAGTCCTTTTGGTGCGCGTTGTAATAGGCCTGCTCCTGGCCGGGCGTCATATTGATGCGGCGGCCGACCTCTTCGCGCACGACCTGCTGTGTGATGACCTGGTTGCGGATGTTTTGCTTGAAGTCCTGGTAGGAGACGCCCTGCTCGGTGGCGGCTTTTTCGAGCGCTTCCATATCAGCGAGGTTGGCGCGCTTGCGAATCTCATCGAGCTGGCGCATGGTTTCAGCGTCGCCGGTGATGCCGAGCTCCTTACCTTTGGACAGCAGCAGCTGCTGGTCGATCATATCGCGCAGCAAGGTGTGCTCTTTGTCGCTGAGCTCGCCGGCCGGCCAGTTTTCCTGCTTGGCCTCACCGACGAGTTGCTGTTGGGCGCGCTCGAACTCGGTGCGGGTGATGATCTGGTCGTTGACGCGGGCAATAACGTCCTCGACCACGGTGGCGTTCGCCGTGATGGGCGGGGTGGCCGGCAGCGCCGGCACCTGGTAGGGGGCCGAAGGCAGGGTGTTGCCGGTGGGCACGGGGAAGTTGGCGGCCTGCGCCAGGGCCCGGACAGCGCCCGCGCTGAGCACCGCCACGACGGCCAGCGTGGCCACGGCTTGCTTTCGGTTCATCATCCTCAAAGGCCTACCTTCAAACTCTGGGCGTTGCCGTGTCCGCAACAGTGATGCGTGGCGCGGCATAAAGATTGGACCGCCGCGGGGCCGGTCCGTCACCCGTCGTTTTATTGTACGCGGCTTATACGCGGCCGGGGACGCGGCTGGGGACGCAGCTGGGAATGCGGCTGGGAATGCCTTTTTAGGGCGCGAAGCGGGCCGGAAGACGCCACTTACCGCGGAGGCGGCAGCAAAAATCCGCTTCCCCTGGGTGGTATACTTCGTCCAATGGAAGTAGTCCGTGCAAGCGTTGACGCGCGGCTCCCTGAGGTTCTTCGCACATGGCTTCTTCTGCCCGCCGCGCTTTGTTTTCGGCAACGGTTTTCCTAGGGGTTTGCGGTCTCGCCGGCTCGGTATTTGGCCGCCAGGTAGCCGCGCAGTCGGCCAGCGACGAGACCAACCTGCGCGATTCGCTGCGCTCGTTTACCGATGTGTACGCGCTGGTCGAGGCGAACTACGCCGACAAGCTGGACAAGGACAAGGCCGATAAAGCGATCTATGACGGCGCCATTCCGGGCATGCTCCATGTGCTCGATCCGCACTCGAACTTTTACGATCCTAAGGCGTTCGCACAGATGCGCGAGGACCAGAGCGGCAGGTATTACGGCGTCGGTATGACGATCCAACCGCAGGGTTCAAAGATTGTGGTGGTCGCGCCTTTCGAGGGCTCGCCGTCCTACAAGGCGGGCATCCGGCCGGGCGATGTGATTGTTTCCGTGGACGGCAAATCCACCGAGAACACTGATTCGGCGGCGGTGGCTTCGATGCTGAAAGGACCCCGCGGCACCCATGTGAACGTGACCATGGCGCGCGAAGGCTCCGCCAAGCCGCTCAACTTCGACCTCGTTCGCGATGAGGTGACGCGCTCCTCGGTCGACCTCGCCTTTATGGTTCGGCCCGGCATTGGGTATGTGCACGTCAATGGCTTTATGGAAACGACCTCGCGCGAGTTGCAGGATGCGCTGGACAAGTTTGGGCCGAACCTGCAAGGGTTGCTGATCGACCTGCGCGGCAATCCCGGAGGGCTGCTGAACGAGGCGGTCGAGGTATCCGATAAGTTCCTGCAAAAGGGGCAGATCGTGGTCTCGCAGCACGGCCGTGCGTTCCAGGATCAGGTGTACCGCGCGCCCAAGGGCTCGGACCTCAAGTACCCGGTTGTCGTTCTGGTGAATCGCAATACCGCCTCCGCGGCGGAGATCGTTTCCGGCGCGCTGCAGGACCATGATCGCGCGTTGATCGTGGGCGAAACGACCTTCGGCAAGGGCCTCGTGCAGACGGTGTTTCCGATTGCAGAAAATACGGGCTTGGCGCTGACGACGTATCACTACTACACGCCCTCGGGCCGGCTGATCCAGCGCAACTACAACGGGGTTTCGCTGTATGACTACTACTACGTGCGTAATGATGCGGCGCCGGCCGATAACAGCAACAAGGAAGTAAAGCTAACCGACTCCGGCCGTCCGGTGTACGGCGGCGGCGGTATCACGCCGGATGAGAAGATTCCAGAGGTCAAGGACAATCGCACCGAAGACACGCTGCTGATCCACTATGCATTCTTTAATTTCACCAAGCACTACCTGGCCGACCACACGGTGACGAAGGATTTGGTGGTGGATGATGCGCTGCTGAACCAGTTCAAGGCGTTTCTGCGGAGCGAAAAGATCGACGTTTCGGACAAGGATTTTAATGCCAACCTAGACTGGATCAAAACCTCGATCAAAGCGGAGCTCTTTACGTCGCAGTTTGGGCAGACCGAAGGCATGAAGGCGCGCGCCGAGTGGGACCCGCAGATCCAAAAGGCGCTGACGTATATGCCAGAGGCGTTGGCGCTGGAAGAGCATAAGCTGCCGAGCCAGACCAAGGGGACGCAGACGGCCAGTCGGTAAGGGCTGCTCAGGTTGCTCTTTGCCGCTGCTGATCGTCGTCCGTTGTTGTCATCCCGTAACGAAGTGAAGGGATCTGCTTTCGCTCATGCCGCCTACAGCTCCGAAAGAAAGCAGATCCCTCCGCTACGCTGCGGGATGACACAAAAAGTGGTAATGATGACGAGAAGCAAGGGTGGGTAGAACGAAAAAGGCCTAGGCTCAATGAGCCCAGGCCTTTTTCATTGAGAGCAACGCTTAGAACGGGTTGAAGACACCCGTGAACTGGAAGCTGTTTTCGGATATGCCGGAGCAGGTGGGCGAAGCGTAGCCCTGGCCTGCGCAGCCGCCGTTGTCACGCGCCAGCGACCACATGGACAGGCGCGAAACATAGCTTGTGCTATTGGCGAAGTTGAGGAGATTTTGCGCGTCGGCGAGCGTGAAAATCTCCGTGTTGGTGTCATTGACGCCGATCATGGGGGTGATGCCGACGGTGGTGCCGGAAAGGCCGGCGGCGACGATCTGCTGCTCGGTGGCCTGTGCGGCGTCGATCGCGTCGGTATCCATGGCGCCGCCGTTGTCGCTGCCGGAGCCATAATCCATCGCCATCACGTTGACGACATCGAGGGCGAGGCCATCGGCTTTGGCGCTCTTAAGGATGTTGACGCCAGTGCTAACCAGGCCGGTCGGCAGCACGGGCAGGGTATAGGAGATGACCAGCTTGGGGTTAGCGGCTTTGAGGCCCTTGAGCGCTTGGTCGCGCAGGGTGATCGAGGCTTGGTTTGAGACCGCGCCGCCTTCGATATCAAAGTCGAGCATGGACACGCCGTAGCGCGTAATGACGGATTGGTAGAGCGCTTGGAGCTGCGAGGCGCTGCTGCAGTTGAGCGCGGGCTCTTGGCCGTTGGCGCCGCCGAAAGAGATGATGACCTGGACGCCTGCGGCTTGGAGCTGCTGCACGACGCTGAGGATGGTGGTGCCGTTGGGCAGCGTGTCGGTGGGCAGGGTGCCGCCGAGGCCGCCCCAGCCCGCCGCGCAGGTGCCAGTAGCGTCAAGGAAGGCGAGGGTGATGGACTTGAAGCCGGCCTGCTTTTGGGTGGCCACGAGGTTCTCGTCGACCGTGAGGCTCATGTCGACGTAAGGGG
>CAXTTZ010000248.1:0-4472 GCA_964247325.1 uncultured Acidobacteriaceae bacterium
CCGCGCGCAAGCCGCTCCGCAATGGCGTCGACGGCTCGCGCAATCGCCGGCAGCGCCGCCCGCACCGCCGCCGCCACCGTCGCGTCCTCGTCATTGATCACGCGCAGCATGTCGAGCGTAGAAAGCTCGTCCAAGCCCTCCGTCCTGGGGTTACGCGTCTCGGTCAGCAGGGAACCGAGCGGCTCTTGTTGAGGACTGTCCATGGCCTTCGATCATACGGAAGGCACAGCGAGTGGCGTTCCGCCGCTCGCCAGATCGAGAAATTGCCATGAATTTTCTACTTGGAAGCCGGAGGAAGCGGGAAAGCACGTAGGATAAGTCAGATTCACCCACCCTAGCTTTTTTCAGGAGCTTCCATGCGCCTTTGCCGTACTGCTTCCCCATTCTCTTCGCTTTGCCGTAACGCAACCCGTTCTCTTAGCCTCGCGGCGCTCTTCTGTGCCACGGCCCTTCCCTTACGAGCCGACACATTCACAACCTTGCAGTTTTCTAACGCGATGTTCGGGTTCGGCGAGGGGGGCGTCACCTACGGCACCCTGAATGGAACGTTAACTCTGGACGAAACAACGCAAAGTTTTACCGACCTCAACGCGGTGTGGAACTATAACGGTGCTATCGTCGCCGCGTTTACAAGCATCGAGCTGCAAGGCTCCACCCAGTACATGGATAAAGGCGTTGACTATTACATCCTATCGGCCGACGTCTCAAACCACGGCTTGTTGAATCTGGGCCTACCGATCAGTGATCTTGGCCCTGAGGGTGGGCCCATCTGCACCCTGAACACCATCAATGAAAATGCCTGCGGCAGCGTGGTAGCGAGTAGGGTGAATTTTGGCCGAGGGAATGAGACCTTCCTTGTCAGCGGTGACATTACGCCCCTCACCGTAGCGCAAACTCCGGAGCCGTCCAGCCTTCTTCTTCTCTCCACAGGGCTGCTTGGCGCGCTCGGGGCGGCACGTCGCCGCCTGCGATAGCGCAACGGACTGGCTTGCCCGTGCGGGCGCCGCGTCCGCTGTGCCCGCACGCAGCCCCGCCTGTGGGACCATAAAGGGATGGCAGAAGAAGACAGTCAACGCCGCCTGACCGCTACCGTGGCGTTGCAGCACAGGGATTTCCGGCTCTACTCCGCTGCGCGTTTCGTGGGCATCATGGGCGCCGAAGCGCAAAGCGTCGGCGTCGCTTGGCAGATCTACCAACTCACGCACTCCGCGCTCGCCCTCGGCTACACCGGCCTCGCGCTCTTTTTGCCCGGCATCTTTTTTACTCTGCCCGCCGGCCACGTCGCCGACCTTTACGATCGCCGCAACGTCATTCTCGCCTGCTACGCGCTGCAGTTCGCGGCCACTGCGGTGCTCTTCGCCATGACGCTCCACGGCGTCCGCAACATCTGGTGGGTCTACGCGATCCTGTTCCTGATCGGCCTTGGCCGCTGCTTCTCCGGCCCAGCGGCTAGCTCGCTCGTGCCCACGCTTGTGCCCAAAGAGCACTTCGTCAACGCGGTCACCTGGGGCGCCAGCATCTTTCAAATGTCCAACGCCGTCGGCCCCATGGTTGGCGGGCTCCTCTTCACCATCGTCCTCACCGGCCGCGCCGCTCACCTCAACGGCGCGCCCCTGGTTTACATCTTCACCCTGCTCTGCACGGCCGCGTTTCTCACCATGATCAGCCTCGTCCCTCCACGTGGCGCCGCCGAAAGCAAAGGCTTCACCGTCCGCACCATGCTCGCCGGCCTCGAGTACGTCATGGGCACGCGCCTACTGCTCGGCTCTATCTCGCTCGACCTCTTCGCCGTGCTGCTTGGCGGCGCGGTCAGCCTCCTGCCCATCTTCGCGTCGGACATCCTCCATCGTGGCGCCCACGGCCTCGGCCTGCTGCGCGCCATGCCCTCGCTCGGCGCGCTCGCCGTCTCGCTCACGCTAAGCCTCTACCCCATCCGCCGCGACGCCGGCAAAACCATGCTCGCCTGCGTCGGAGCCTTCGGCGCGGCCACCGTCGTCTTCGGCCTCAGCCGCAACCTGTGGCTCAGCTGCATCGCGCTCGTGGTCACCGGCGCCACCGACATGGTTAGCGTCGTCGTGCGCTCCAGCATTTTGCAACTGGCCACCCCCGCCGAGATGCGCGGTCGCGTTTCCAGCGTCAACTGGCTCTTCCTTGGCGCTTCTAACGAGTTCGGCGAGTACGAAAGCGGCCTCACCGCCCATTGGTTCGGCGCCGTCCGCGCCGTCGTGCTCGGCGGCATCGGCAGCATGGCCATCACCGGCCTTTGGAGCCTCTTCTTCCCCGCGCTCCGCCGCGCCGATCGCCTCCAAGCCGACGACCTCATCGCCCTAGAACGCGAACTCAGCGCCAGCGAGCCCGTCACCTAGACCAAATTGCCCCGGGCTCTAAGCATGGACAGCTAAATGGATAGCTAACTCGCAATAGCTGTACTCAGCGCCAAAGGCGTGCAGTACAGCGAACCGGAAGGGCACGGCTTCAGCCGTGCCGTCCATCGTGCAGAAGAACGCGCCTTTAGGCGCTGAGGCTCGCCTGGAATCTACTCCTCACACCACCCGGTTCGCCGCAATCACCTGCTTATAAAACTCCCCACTCAGCTTCAACGTGCGCTTTTGCGTTTGAAAGTCCACATAGGTAATCCCAAAGCGCTTTTCGTACCCATCGGCCCACTCGTAGTTATCCAGCAAGCTCCACAGGAAGTACCCCTTGATCGGCACGCCCTCGCTCACCCCGCGCTGCAGCTGCGCCAGGTAGGCTCGAAAGAACATCACGCGATCGGTGTCATAGACATGCCCATCCGGCGCGATCTGGTCTGCCGAAGAGCACCCATTCTCCGTGATGTACATCGCCTTTGGTTTCCAGAGGTCATACGCCAGCTTCGGTCCCCAATACAGCGCCTCCGGCCCAACCTTCAACCACGGGCTCAGCATCGTCGGATACGAGCTCGGAAACTCCACATTCACGTACCCGATCTCGTTGTCCGCCGCGCGGATAAAGTGCGGCTCATACACATTGATTCCCACAAAATCTAGCGGCGACGAAATCATCGCCAACTCCTCCGCCGTAAACTTCGGCGCGTCCGCCCCTAGCGTCTTCAGGTAGTGATCCGTGTATTTCCCACCTAGAATCACGCCAAGATACTTTGCATTTTCCTCACGCATCGCAATGTGCGCAGCCTTGATCTGCTCCGGTGTCTCCACGACGGGCACTGTCGACCGCGGATTTTCCGCCAGTCCCACCTGCGTCTTCGGCGCGCTCGCTCGTATGGCCTGCACCGCCATGCCGTGCCCCAGCACTACGTAGTGTGTCAGCTGCGCCAAGCGCTTGCGGCCCACCTGCAGCCCCGGCGCATGGGTCCCCGAGCCATACCCCAGCTCGGTAAAGGTGCTGATCTCGTTGGTCGTCATGATGTGCTTCACGGTGCCTTGCAGCTTGCCCGCGATGTAGCCGGCGTAGTCGCCCATTGCCTTGGCCGTATCGCGGTTCTCCCAACCGCCGCGATCCTGCAGCGGCTGCGGCAGGTCCCAGTGGTAGAGCGTCGCATACGGCTCCACGCCATGCTCCAACAGCGTCTCGGTCAGCCGCCGGTAAAAATCAACCCCTGCCTGATTCGGCTGCCCCGTGCCGGTTGGAAAGATGCGGCTCCACGCGATCGAGAATCGGCAGGTCTTCAACCCCAAGTCCTGCATGAGCTTCACATCGTCGCGGTACCGATGGTAGAAATCATCGGCCACATCGCCCGTGTCACCGTTGTGCGTTTTGCCCGGCGTGTGCGAAAACGTATCCCAGATCGTCGTGCCGCGGCCGCCTTCCTTCACTGCACCCTCTACCTGGTACGAGGCCGTCGCCGAACCCCATAAAAATCCCTGCGGAAAGCTGCGCGTCCCCATCCCCTGCGGGCTGGTTTGCGCCTCGGCTTGGGCTGCGGCCGGCAACGCCCCGGCAAACGGCATCGCCGCGGCCGAAGCCCCAGCGAGTTGAACAAAGGAACGGCGGGATACCTTGTCGAGCACGTTTCTCCTTGGGCGCTTCGGCTGCTGCTTGCGCCATTACGGCAAGCAGAATACCGCGCTAGACACACGATTGTCCTGTCCTAAATTGATACAGTCCCCTCAGTACTGCCCATACCGCCCTTTGGCCGCATCCAGCAGCTTCGCCGCGTCGTATCCCACGCCGTCTTTGAACACAATTTCCGTGTTCTCAATATCGGAGATCTTCGTGCTCGGGTCGCCCTTCACCACCACCAGGTCCGCATCCTTCCCCGGGGCGATTGACCCAATCTGCTTGTCGCGCCCCAGATACACCGCCCCATTCAGCGTCGCGATCCGGATTGCCTCCACCGGCGAAAACCCCGCCTCGACCAGCAACTCCACCTCGCGCTGATCGCCAAAGCCCGGCAGCACGCCGCCATCCCCCGTCGGGTCGGGCCCGGCGAGCAGCAGCCCGCCCGCGCCCACAAATTCCCGCTCCAGCGC
>CAXTTZ010000249.1:0-4467 GCA_964247325.1 uncultured Acidobacteriaceae bacterium
AGCCAAAACGGCAGCAACGGCAGAGCAAACGCGCATCGAACACCTCCACGGGGCTAGGCCCATATGCTGCTACCCGCAAGGCAAGCTCGTCAAGAGCCGAATGTTGGGAATGACATAGCCTGCACCCACGAGCTCCGCTAGCGCGGCTATGGCGTCCCCGCAGTGGCCGGTGTACCCGCCGCGGCCGCCACAGCCTGCACCCGCACCGCCTGCCGCGGAAACGCAAACGCCCCTCCGGCATCATCAATCACATTCACCTGGCAGATGTAGTTGCCCGGCTTCAACTGATCCAATGGCACATCGAACTGAAACGCCACCGCGTCACGGTTCGGCACATTGACCACATCGGCCGTCACCAGCGGTGTTTCCAGCACCTTCGTGCCGCCCGACAAAAACTCGATCGAGGTCAACACATGCACCGCGGGGCCTTCACGCCGCCCAAGCCCCGGCGCCGCGGCCGGCACGGCGCTACCCTTGCTCCGCGCCGGGTCATACACCTCATACAGCAGATACAAATGCTGGTTCTGGCGAAACACATGCGCGATATTGGGCACATACTCCTGCCCATCGCGCACCAGCAAACTCGGTGTCTCTTTTTCCGCATGCGGCGCGCGCTGGCTGGCAAGCAAAATCGAGCTAAGCTTGACCGGCGCTTTCTTCAAATCCGGCACAGCGAGGTCGGTCTCAAACGAACCCATGTTGCCGGTCTCGTTCTCGCGCACCACAAACTTCGCATGGTACCGCCCTGGCGCTAGTGTGAAGTTCGTGCTGTACTGAATATTTCTCCGCTGCACCCCCTGCGCCGCGTCCACCGCCAGCTTCACCGTATCGCGCACGTTACCGACCGGGATCCCTTGCGCATTCCGGATCTGCCCCATCACATCCAGCGTCGCCTTATCCTGCTCCTTGTTGCGCGTAAACGGGATCTGGGACCCCGGCACCAGTAAGCTCACCGGCACAGAAAAGCTGTTGCTGTTCTCGCGAAAATAAAACGCCTGCAGATACACCGAAACATCCAGCGCCGGCAGATCGCTGCGCAGTTGATCCTGCAACGCCTGCTCACGGTCCTCCGTCTTTTGGTGCTGAAAATCCGCCGGCGCATAGTATCCCGGACGGTACTCCAGCCTTGCATCCGCGCGGTTCAGCTTAATCGTCAACCGGCGAAACGCGCCATCCTTGCGCTGATCCGTCGAGTGGAATCCCAGGATGTAGTACGCCTCCGTGTCATGCTGAATCTGCTGAAACACCGGCCCAAAATCGTTTGAATCGAAGAATGCCTTACCGCCCGTATCCGTCGCCAGCGTGTCTAGCACCTCTTGCGAACTGAAGTTCTGGCTGAACTGATTCGCCACCGCCGTGCCCGTATACGCGGCCGTGCCGCGCAGGCTGCCCTGCGTTGCATCGCCCACCGGCGGCAGCGCCTGCAGGCCCCGCGCATCCACTGCATAGATCGCCATATTCGCCTTCGCGGCCTCGTTGGTCGCCGCGCGCAGGCTGGCCTGATTCTCAATCCCGTTGCGCGACAAACCACCCGAAAAATACAGCAAGCTCTTGCGTTGATCCACCTTCTCCAGCGCCCGCGCCACCTGCCGTATCGCAAACAGCTCACGATCGGTGTTCAGGTTGTTGTACTCCGTGTCGTCCACCACAAAGCTCGACGCATCATCGCTCGTGCCGTTCGACGTGCCGGTCAACCCATTCGTAAAAGCGGTCTGATCGGTGCCGCTATATTGCGCCAGATGCTGCAGCAGCATCTGCTTATCCGCCGTGAAATCCTGGTCCAACTTCAGCGCGCTCGAAAAGCTCACCAACGCCACCAAATCGGCCGGCTGCATCTGCGTATTCACATACTTCTGCGCTGCCTCCACCGCGCGGTCCGTGTCGTCATCCTGCAGCGAACTCAAATCAAAAAACATCACAATCAATCGGTGATCTCGCAGCTGCTGCGGGTTCGCCGCGAAGTTGCGCTGCAGCAGATCCGCGATGCTCGCCTTGCCGCCCGCCGTGTTCCGCTCGGCCAGCGCCGCTGCCTGATCCACGTTCTGAAAATCGAAGCTCGCCAGGCGCTGCGGTTTGCCGTTCTCCAGTACCTGAAAATCACTGGCCTTCAAGCCCTTGATCACCGCCCCGGTCTTCTTATCGCGCACCACCACATTGGTCAGCACGATGTTGGCATTCACCGTCAGCGTGTAGCCGTTGCCTTGCGCCGCCGCGGCTTGCTCGCCGCCGGGCTGCTGCAACGCGGGCGAAGCCGTTTGCGCGCCCGCAAGACTGCCACACAACAACAACGCCGCCGCCGCAAATGTCCGTATCTCTTTCATCGCTAAAACCGAAACCTGCCTAGAAACGTGATCTGCCGCATCGTAGCTGCGCCCGTCACCTGCCCAAAGGTTGCTGAATCCAAGGTCGTGTTGATGCCGTTGTACTGCACCGTGTTGAACACATTGGCCGCCGTCACGCGCCCCTCAAACGACCGCGTCTCTCCCAACGGCACTGTGCGTGAAAGCGCCGCCGACACCAGCACCTGCCCCGGACCCTCAATCGAATAACGCGATGCCGTGCCGTACCCCGTCGGGCTCACCGGAAAGGTGAACGCCCCGCGGTTGAAATACGAGCGCAACGCGCCCGCCCCACCGACCGGCGTGCTGAACACGCGATCCGGCCGCAGCGTGTACGTCCCACCGGCTGCAATCTGCGCGGCCGTGGACTGATACGTCGGCGTAAAGTACGTGCCTGAAGCAAAGGTAAAGTTCCCCGAAATCGAAAACCCGTCCAGGATCTTCGCTGCCGCGCCACCCTTGTTCAAAAACGCCCGGTTTGGCCCCACCGGCAGCTCATACACCCAGTTGCCCGTAAGCCGGTGCCGCACATCGAAGCTCGAATTGCCGCGCTCCGCATGCAGGTCCGCATCATTCTGAATACTCGAGGTCGAAGCCGCCCCGCCAAAACTCGAAGCATCGTCGATCGAGTGCGCATACTGGTACTGCGCCGCCAGCGAGACCCCTTTTTGCAGCCGCTTTTGCGCGTTGATCGTCAGCGCGTTAAAGGTCGACTCCGCGGTCGAGTCCTGATACGTGAATGCCACCGCCTCCGGCGTGGTCACGGTACTGGCGGTGTGGTTCGGCGCGCGCGTCACATTCAAATTCGATCCATGCGAGCCGTTATACCCCACGTTCAGCACCACGCCCAAGGGCAGCGTCCGCTGCAGGTCCACGTTATACACCTGCACCAAGCCGAGCCGGTAAAACGGATTGACCGCGTAGTTGTTTTGAAACAACTTCGTCGAACATCCAAAGCCGTTGCCCAGCGTTACGTTGGTCGCCGCACCCGGTGTCGCCGCTAAGCAGCCCGTGTGGTTTGCTGTCGTCGACAGCACATTATTCTGCGTGGCTGCAAACGGCGGCTGGTACGAGAGGGAACGTGCAAAGGTCGCAAACTGGCTCGTGTTGAAATTAATCCCGTACCCCCCGCGAAGCACCGTCTCCTTTAATAGGCGCGGCAGCACATGCGGCCGATACGCCACGCCGAAGCGCGGCGAAAACATCGCGCGGTCGGGCTCAATCAGCGACGCATTCGGCCCCGCGGCGCACTGCAGCAGGCCCGCCGTCGTTTGCACCGAAAGTCCCTTCGGCGTCACGCAACCCACGCTGGCCGTTTCGGTGGCAACGCCCGTCAAGTTCACCAGGCGATCATTCTTTTCACTGAACGGCCCGAAATACTCGTACCGCAAACCGCCATTTAACGTTACGCCATTCGCCACGCGGAAATCATCATTCGCATAGGCATCCACCACGTTTTCGCGGAGATAGATCTTCGCCAGCCCTGCCTGGATCTGTGTCTGCTGCGGCAGCCCCAAAAGAAAATCCGCAAAGGCCGATCCGCTCGTGGCCTCGCCCGTGGCAGCGCACGTCGTCGTGGCGCTCGGCGTACAGGGTGTGGTGGTGCGCGCCTGGTCCGCCGGACTTTCTGTGTTGAAGCCCGTAAACGTAAACGAACCCAGTGGATTGCCGCCGCCCAGATAATCCTGATGCACCCGCCGCACATCGGTGCCGAAACGCATGTTGTGCTTCTTATGCCGGTAGCTCAACTGCTCGGTAAACGAGATCGTCTGCCCGATGTTGTCCTGCGGATCGGTGTTGTTCACCGACAAAAAGTTGTTGATCGAAAGCGAGGCAAGTCCGTTATAGAAATTGGGCCGCGTCCCAATCGCCCCCGTACTCGGCAGCCCAATGCCCGCGGCCAGCGACGGATCATTCGCCGTATCGGTAAAGTAGTTGCGCGTCAGCGCATGGCTACGGTTCCATGTCACCGAGCTGTTGTTGTTCAAGCGCCCCTTGCCGATCACGTAACCCGCCGTCAAGTTGTACCCATCAGTCTGCGTCACGCCTGAAAGCGGCAAAATGATATTCCGCAAATCCTGCGCCGTGTGCGAATACGTAAAGTTCGTATTCAAGTTTTGTCGCAGCC
>CAXTTZ010000250.1:0-4452 GCA_964247325.1 uncultured Acidobacteriaceae bacterium
ACTCGCGCGCACGCGTTGCAGCCGCAGCACGCGCCCGCGCGAGTTGCGGAGCTCACCGGCTTGCCGGCCGAGGCCATCGAGCGGCTCGCGCGGGCCTACGGTGCGGCCGGCCATGAAGGTCGCGCGCCCGCGGTGATTCGGTTGAACTATGGTGTGCAGCGCGCAGAAAACGGCGGCACAGCGGTACGCGCGGTGGCCATGCTGCCGCTGCTGACCGGCAGCTGGAAGCGCCGGGGCGGGGGGTTGTTGCTGTCGACCTCGGAGGCGTTTCCGTTCAACACAGCGAAGCTGCGCCTGCCGGAGCTGATGCACGCCAGCCCGCTGGGCAGACCGGCGCGCATGGTGAACATGAACGAGTTGGGTGCGATTTTGGAGGGCGGCGCCGTGCGCGCCCTGTTTGTCTACAACAGCAACCCGGCAGCGGTGGCGCCCGACAGCAAGGAGGTGCTCGCCGGGCTGGGACGCGCTGAGCTCTTCACAGTGGTGCACGATCAGTTCTTTACTGACACGACCGACTACGCCGACTTTGTGCTGCCGGCAACGACGTTTCTGGAACACCGCGAACTGATGGGTGCGTATGGGCATTACGTCGCGCAACTTTCAGACCAAGCCCTAGCGCCGTTGGGCGAGGCACGGTCGAATGTTTGGCTATTTGCGGCGCTGGGGCAGCGCATGGGATTTCCCGAGCCGGCGTTCCGGGACGGGGAAGAAGAGTTAATCGCGGCAGCGCTGGACACGGCGCATCCGCGGTTGCGCGGGATCACGCTAGCCGCATTGGAAGAGCGCAAGCAGATCCCGCTCGCATTGCCGGTGGACGCACAGGGCGAGTCGCTGCCCTTCAGCGATGCCAGTTGGTTTGGCGGGCCGCGCGGCAAAGCGCAGCTGCTACCCGTGCCGGTGTGGGCGCCGGCGGTGGAGTCGCGCGCCGGCGCTGGGGCCTCGCCCGAGTTTCCGCTGGAGTTTTTACCGCGCAAGGCGGACAACTACATGAACACCACCTTTGCGAACCTGCCCGGGCATCAGGCCATGGAGCGGCGCACGGCCGGCGTGTTGGAGATGCACACGCAGGACGCGGCCGTGCGCGGCATCGGCTCGGGCGAAGCGGTCGTTGTGTGGAATGCACGGGGGCGGATCGAGCTGGTGGCGCGTGTGGGCCATTCGGTGCCGCAGGGCGTGGTGGCCGCGCGGTTAGACTGGCACAAGCTTTCGCCAGGGGGCGCGAACGTCAATATGCTAACGAGCCAACGGCTAACTGATCTTGGGGGCGGAGCGACGTTTTATTCCACGCTGGTCGAGGTCGGGCGCGTGCGTGGGGCTGAGAGTGCGGAGGGGGAACGAATCGGCAAGGATTGTCCTGACAGCGGCTGCGAGTCGCCCGACGCATAAACTGGGTGTGCACGCTGCTGTCTGTTCTCACACCCTTTCAGCAGATCCTGCCAGCATAAGTGCAGCGAAGCAAACCGCACAGCAACGTCCTTTGCGAGGCAGTTTTACCACAAAGGTTGTAGAGCGGAGCGAAGAAGAGGCGAATACAATGGTGGCAGATCGTCGCCCATGCCTTCCGACCTCCAACTTGGCCCGCCTGCTTCCGACCGGTTCGGCTTCCTGCACATCGACCTCAACAGCTTCTTCGCCTCGGTTGAGCAGCAGTTGCACCCCGAATACCGGGGCAAGCCCACCGCCGTGGTCGGTACCATGGCCGACACCGGCACCATCATCGCCGCAAGCTACGAGGCCAAAGCGCTCAAAATCAAGACCGGCACCAAGGTCGGCGAAGCTCGCGCGCTCTGCCCCGACATTATCTTTGTTAACGGCTCGCACACGGTTTACTCAAAGTACTCGCACGATATCGCCGCTGCCATCGAACGCGTCTGCCCCGTCGCCCACACCCCCTCAATCGATGAGATGGTGTGTGAGCTGATGGGACGCGAGCAGGAGCCGCCGCGCGCCCGCACCATCGCGCTCGCTGTGAAGCAGGCCATTCGCGAGGATGTCGGCGAAACGCTTCGCTGCTCCATTGGCATGGCGCCGAACCGCTACCTCGCGAAGATCGCCAGCGACATGCAAAAGCCCGACGGTTTGATTGGTCTGCTGCCCAGCCAGCTGCCGCGCGCCATCGCCCACCTTGAGTTGCGCGACCTTCCCGGCGTGGGCGCACGTACCGAAGCGCGCCTGCACCAAAAAGGCATCCGCACCATGGCCGAACTGTTGGCGCTCGATCGCGCTGGGATGCACCAGCTTTGGGATTCCGTTTGGGGCGACCGCCTGTACCACTGGCTGCGCGGCCACATGACCGGTGACGACGGCGCGCCCGTGCCGAACGAGCTGCAAAAATCCCTCGGGCACTCCCACGTGCTGGGCCCGGAGCACCGCACAGACGATGGCGCTTGGGCCGTCGCTCACAAGCTCATCCACAAAGCGGCCATGCGGCTCCGCATGGAGCACTTCCATGCCGGCACGCTGGCGGTCACCATCAAGTTTTCTCTAACGCGTGCGCAAGCGGCAGAAACAGCGGGCCGCGCCAAGGTGAAAAAGCACACCAGCGGCATCACGCAAACTGCCTGGGGCATGGAGGCGCGCTTTCGTCCCTGCCAGGACACACTCTCGCTGCTCGATGCCCTGCGCGGCATCTGGGCCCAGCGGCCGACCGGCCCAGAGCATCAGAAACCGTTCTTTGTCGGCGTGACCCTGCGCAATCTCTTGCCCGAAGCCGAGCTACCGCAGAGGCTATTCGACGAGCCCGGCAACCGCCAAGAGCTTTCAGCCACCATGGACAAACTCAATCTCAAATTCGGTCACACCACCGTACATTTCGCCGGCATGCTGCCCGCCCGCGATTCCGCCCCGACCCGCATCGCGTTTACCCAAATTCCCGTCCAGTATGGCGTGGAGTACATGTGATCGCCTCTACCTTCGACCTTCGGCCAAGCCCATTTTGAGCCCGGCCCGCAGCTGTCAAGCCTCCCCTGCCGTAAGTACTTACGTAACGGTACCTTAGCCATTGCGTACACTTACCGCCCTGCTCGCTACCATAGAACACACGCACGGGGTTCTGTTCCGCGAGACCTTCCCGCTTGTAGCGGCTATCCCGCGATTGTCCCCGATCTTCCCCATGGCTGCATCCAAACCCACACTGAGCTGTTTAGGAGTTCTTATGCCCACTTCGTCCCGTTTTTCTGAGCAACGCCGCGTGATCCTGCCAGGCAGCGAACGCACCTCCTTTTCTGCAGAAAACGATCCTCGTTTGCCATTTGCCACCCCAGGCGTCGAGACCCCGCAGGTGACCCCGGCAGGCGAGCACATCACCATCTCAGTCGTAGTGCGGCCAAAAGCACCGCTTGATCCCGCCCAACTCGATCAACCCAACGCCCGGCTTACCCCCGAGCAGTACCTCGAACGCCACGGCGCTGACCCCGACGCGGTCGAAGCCGTAAAGCAATTTGCCAAAGAGTTCGGCCTGCAAACCGATGGCGAACTCGGGCCCGGTGGCCGCACCGTTCATGTGATCGGCTCCGTCGCCGCCCTGGAAAAAGCGTTCGGCACGACCCTGCGCACACATCGCACCAAAGAGGGCTACCTGCGCCTCCGCGAGGGCGCCCTTACCGTACCCGAGGAGCTCGCCCCTTATCTCACCGCGGTGCTGGGGCTCGACAACCGCCCGCAAGCCAAGCCCCATTCGCGCCACGCCCTGCCCCACGCCAATAACGTGGTGTACACCCCTGTGCAGATCGCTCAGCTCTACGGGTTCCCCCAAAACGTCAACGCTGCGGGTCAGACCATCGCCATCATCGAGCTCGGCGGCGGCTACCGAACCGCCGACGTGGACACCTACTTCCGCGGCATCGGCCTCAATCCACCCATCATCACCCCAGTTTCGGTGGACAGAGCCAAGAGCAAGCCAGGCAATCCGAACGGTGCGGACGGCGAGGTGATGCTCGACATCGAGGTCGCCGGCGCAGTGGCGCCCGGTGCCGTGCTGGCCGTCTACTTCGCCCCCAACACAGACCAGGGCTTTCTTGACGCCATCCTTACGGCCATTCACGACACCAAGCGTAAACCCAGCGTGATCTCCATCAGTTGGGGCGGCCCCGAATCGAGCTGGACGCAGCAGGCTGTCACAGCGATGGACCAGGCTTGCCAAGCGGCCGCGGCACTCGGCATCACCATCACCGTAGCCTGCGGGGATAGCGGCTCCACCGATGGCGTCAGCGACGGCGCCAACCACGTTGATTTTCCGGCCTCTAGTCCGCATGTGCTCGCCTGCGGTGGCACCAAGCTGCTCGGCGCCAACGGCGCCATCACCAGCGAGGTCGTTTGGAATGAACTGGTCAACAACGAAGGCGCAACCGGCGGCGGTGTCTCCGACCTTTTCCCTTTGCCTAGCTGGCAAGGGAACGCCAACGTCCCGGCCGCCAGCGTAAGCGGCGGTGGGCGCGGGCTGCCCGACGTCGC
>CAXTTZ010000251.1:0-4420 GCA_964247325.1 uncultured Acidobacteriaceae bacterium
CCCCCCCCCCCCCCCCCCCCCCCCCCCCCCCCCCCCCCCCCCCCCCCCCCCCGCCGGCACTGGGGGCCACGGGCAAACAGCAGCTTCCTCCGCTGTGCTACGGAATGACAACAAGAAAAGGAATAATGGCAGATGCCTTGGCTGCGTTACGTGGGACAAGCCAAAGTGGTTCTGGCTTCCGGAATGCCATAAGAGGCGGTGGCACCTCTTGCAAGCTCATTCACAAGCTGCTTCGGACCTTCGAGTTAATTGACCTGCGGTGTTTGGTGGAGGCTGCAAGTGAAGTTCTCGGGGTGGTTGGGGTCTCCGGCGCCTCTATAGGTTTGAGTTTGGGGGTAAGGGCAGAGTGGCCGCGTGATGGTGGGCGGCGCGTCGTCGTTGGGGAACTTGGCGGCGAGGACCGGGCCTGGGGCGGTGCCAGTTTCTACCCAGGCTTCGAGCTGATCGAGCATACCGGAGCCTGGGCCGGCGGCGGGGCGCATGCCGAGTTGGCCGAAGCTGCTGGGGCCGGGGCCGCCGCTGCAGTGCTCCATACCGGGCGCCATATAGAGCCGAATGGCGCCCTCTGTAGCGGTATCGCCGAGTGTCTGCCGGACGAGGTTCCAGTAAGCGATGGTGTTGCGGGGTGCGATGGCGGAGTCATTCCAGCCGTGGTAGAGGATGAGCTTGCCGCCGCGGGCGACAAAGGCCCGGAGGTTGGGGTCGGTCGCATCGATGGTTTTGGCAAGGACGACCTGTGCCTGGTGCAGGCTTGTGTCCACGTCGGCGGTGAGAACATCCCATTTGGGGTCGTTGGTGACCATGTAGCGGAAAAGGTTTACCGTGTAGCGCGCGCCGGCGCTTGCTCCGGGACCGGCGCCGGTAACCCAGTACGGCCATGCAGGCAGCTCCGAGCCGGGGACAAAGCCTGGAAAAATGGGCTGCCCGCTGCGCGTGCTGCCGCCCGCGTACAGCTTGCGTAGCGTGCTGATTTGTGACGGGGTGAGGCAGTCGAGCGAGTCTTCCGAGGACTGCGACGCTGGGCACTGAAGCACGGCGGGATCGAAGTGGCAGCGGGTTGGGTCGCTGACGATGCCGTCTTTTACGCCGTCGAGCAGGTCGCAGGCTTCGAGCACCTTGCGGTGGATGGCGGGGAGCTTCAGAGTAGAGATATAGGCGGCAGGGTCGCCGTTTAAGGTTTGGGAGAGGTCGATGCCGGAGGCAAACATGCGCGTGAAGTTGTTTGCGGGCGCGCCGTCGAGGATGCCGTCGTAGTCCTCTGGGAAGCGCTGAGCCTCCATCAGGCCTTCGCGGCCGCCGTTGGAGCAGGAGTCGAAGTAGGCGTGCTGGGCGGGGTGGCCGTAGGTGGCGGTGACGACCTGCTTGGCAAGTAGCGTAGTGAGGTGGAGCGCGCGATAACCCCAGTCGGCGATCTTTTCCGGGTGGTGGAAGGCCCAGCTGGCGTCCTCGGGGCCGTCCTGGTGACCGGTATCAGTGCTGGCCGTGGCGTAGCCTTGGCGCAGGCTGTCGCGCATTTGGTCGTAGTTGATGCTGCCAGCAAATCCGCCATTGCCGACGCCGAGCAGGCGTCCATTCCAGTTTGAGAGAGGCAGCCAGACCTCGAAGTGGATGCTAGAGTCCGGCGTGGGGCGGATAACGCCGGCTACGCGGCAGAAAGAGGGCAGATTCTTGAGTGTGTCGCCGTAAGGGGGCGTGAGGCTGCCGACCGTGACGGGCTCGGCGCGGGTGAAGGTGGTGATAGGGACCGACGCGGCAGCCGCTTGTAGGTTTTGGAGTGAGGGGCAGTCGATGGCGTGCGCGGCACGGTTGCCGGCTAGGGCGAGTAAAGCGGTTGTGAGAACGTGGCGTGCGCGCATAGGTGGGTTCAAGGAGGTGAACGGCGGTGGTGAGCGGTTAGGGGTGGCCCTAAAGGGGTGCTGCTGGGAAACAAGCAGATTCGCTTCGGGAATGACAAGCTAAGAGTCTTTAGGGGGTGCTTTGTTCGCTTGAGCGTGTGGGTTTGACGTTGAAGGCCTCCAGGGTGAGGGCGGGTGGTTCGTTGCGGGTGTCGGCGTGTTGAAACTCGACGGTAAGGGTGCGGGTTTCGTTGGGCATGAGTGCGAAGTAGTTTTCGCTGTAGAGCGCGGGGAGGATGCGGTCGCCGGTGGTGGCGCGGATGGCTTGGGCGCGGACCATGAGGGCGGGAATCGCGGAGGTGTTGGTGATCTGCGTGGTGAGGAGCCAACCGTTGCCGTTGCGTGCGGCGGTGGTGCGGGCGGTGAGGGTGGCTTGCCCCATGGTGCGGATGGCGCGGAAGTTCCCTTCTTCGCGGCCGCGCAAATAGAAGTTGGTCGAAAGCGGCTTGTCGTTCAGTGTGCCGGCTTGCGTGAGAGTGAGGCGCAGGAAGTGCACGGCGCTGAGGCCCGCCGGGTACTGCATGGGGATGGGCGCGGCAACGGAATCTTCTTTGGCGTCGAGTGTGGCGGAGCGCTTCCACTGCGAGCTGCCGTCGAAGTTGAGGATTTCGGCGGTGGCGGTGATGCCTTGGAGGTCGCCAGCGCTATAGTTGACGACCTCGATGGTGTCGTCGACGGGGTTCCACTGGATGTGGATGGGTTCGGAGCCAAGTTTTGAGCCGTAATAGGCGGAGGTCGGCTCGAGGTAGTAGTCATAGGTTTGCCAAACGAACGACGGCCAGCAGGGGTGGCTCATCCAGAGGAGCAGGCCCATGCGGTAGCGGCTCTGCGACTCAAACATGGCGCGGTAGGTGTCGAAGTTGAGGAATTGCGCGAGCGCGACAAATTCTTCGGCGGACTCAGCGCCACCATAGCTGTCCTGGAGGATGGCGAGGAAGTTGCTGGCGCCCTGCGCGCCGTGGATGGTGAAGTCGTGGAGGCCCCAGTCGAGCCCCTGCGGCCAAAGCGCGTGCTCGGGCATCATGAGGCGCAGACTTTCCATGGACGGAATGGCGGGCGAGCCGATCTCGCTGTGCAGCTTGGTGTCGGCGATGCGGAAGTACTCGGGCGTGGGCAGCGCGTGGTAGGGGCCGTGGCCGCTGACGGGGCCATCGGCCGAGCTGCCGATGTAGGGGAGGTCGGGGTGGAGCTCAGCGAGCAGCTTGCGGAGGCCGGCCTCGAGAGCCGCGGGTGGAAAGCCCTCGTTGCGGCCGCAGTAGATGCCAAGCGAGCCGTGGTGGCGGATGCGCAAAAGGGTATCGCGGGCATTGGCAAGAAAAAGCGCGTTGTCGTCGGGGATGGGGCCGTCCCAGGGGTTGGCGAGCCAGAAGTCCTGCCAGACGAGGACGCCGTGGCGGTCGCACGCCTCGTAGAAGGCGTCATCGCCGATTTGGCCGACCCAGTTGCGGATCATGTTGAAGTGCATGTCGCGGTGGTAGCGCACGGCGGCGTCGTACTCGCGAGCACGGTACAGCAGCATGGACTCCCCAAAGCCCCAGTTGCCGCCTTTGGCGATCACCCGGCGGCCGTTGATGAAGAGGCGGAGGCTGCCGCCATCTTCGGTAGCGGCCATTTGGCGCAGACCGACCTTGATCGCCATAAGGTCGGAGGTGTGACCGCGCTCGTCGAAGCGCAGCTCGCAGTCGTAGAGATGCGGCTCGCCATAGCCGGCGGGGTACCATAGTTGCGGGTTGGTGAGGTGCAGATCGGGGTGCGTGGCGGGGCTGAGCGTGACGGTTTGGCGCGAAGCGGGGGCAAGCGTAACGGGCTGCGCGAGGCTGAGGTCGCCGAGTTTGACGCGCAGGGTGCCCTTCACGGCGCCCGGGCCGGCGTTGACCAGCTCGACTGCGACCGTGACATCGGCGGTGTTGATGTTAGGCAGCGGGAGTTTGGTGCCGACGGCGGGATTCTCAATGCGAACCGCGCCGGTTTTGGAGAGGGTGATGGGCCCCCAAAGGCCAGTATCGCGGCCGCGGATGGTGGGGATCCAGTCCCAGCCGACCGAGGCGTGGTAGGTAGGGTCATCGAGGCCGAGCGCACCGCCGTTGATGCCAGTGGTGTCGAAGGTTTTTTGCTTGCAGCTCCCAGGGTTGGCGTTTTTCAGCACGCGGACGGCGAGGGCGTTGGGAGCGTTGGCGTGCAGCTTGCCGGTGACGTCGAAGCGCCCGCGCATAAAGCCGCCGTCGATGCGGCCGAGCGACTCGCCGTTGAGAAAGACCTCGGCCTTCCAGTTCGTGCCGTTGAAGTTGAGCCAGGCATGCTCACCTCTTTTGAGGCTGGGGGCGGTGAATTCGGTGCGGTACCAGAAATCGGCGTAGAAGAAGGAATCGGAGAGATAGAGTTGGTTTTCGCCGAAGTTAGGGTCGGGCAGCGCGCCGGCGTTGACGTAGGAGGTTAAGCTGGTGCCGGGAACGGTCGCGGGTAGCCAGCCGGCGGTGTTATAGCCGGCTTTGGAGAGGGTAGGGCCGTCGCCGGCAGCTTGCAGA
>CAXTTZ010000252.1:0-4402 GCA_964247325.1 uncultured Acidobacteriaceae bacterium
CCGCCTGCACTGGAGCCCCGGCCGCCTTGGGCGCCGGATTGCTGGCCGTTGCCGCCAGCGCTGCCGGCGGCGGCGGTGGTCTCGGCATTGCTGGCAAAGCGACGGCGAAGGAGCACGAGGGTGAGGACGACCAGCACAAGGCCGGCGAGCCAATACCACTTGCGGCGCCGCCCCGCACGCTGGGCACGGAGATCGAGGCGATGGTGGGCGCGGTCGTAGTGCTCGGGGTCGGGGGAGTTTCGGGCTTCAAACTCGGTGCCGAGGTCGCCGCCGTAGGAAGGTGAGTTGTAGGCGGCAAAGGCGGCGCCTAGGTCGGCACCGTCGATCGGCGGCGGGCCGCCCTGCTGTTGTTGCATCATTTGTTGCCCTTCGATGGCATGAGCCCGACGCCGGAAGACGGTTCTTCCATCTTCCTACTGCTTGGCCCGGTTAGGAGACGGACATTTGTAAAGAAAAGTTTATTGGCATGCGACGCAAACGAAAAACGAGGTTGGGTGCGGTGCAAGGTACGCCATGTCGTGTGACGCCATGTTTGCGGCGTGACCGTCTATCAGCCTCCATAACCATCCTAGAATAGGGCATTTTGGGGCGCGAAGGAGGTGCATTGGGAGGTCCGCGGGGCGGTTTTGGCCTGAGGCGGTACCGGCGGCATCGAAGGGGTATGGCGATCGCGCTTTGTTTCAATCCGGGAAGCAATTCGTTGAAGTTTGAGCTGGTAGAAGGGGAGCCGGGCAGTGAGAGGGCGTCGCAGCTCCGCAAGCTGGCGAGCGCGGCCATCGACGATATCGGGAAAGATGCTGGCAAGTTGTCCGTCTACAAGGGCCGCGAGGTGGTGGGAAGCGAGCCCTGCAAGGTGGAGGACATGCGCGGCGCGGTGGAGGCGGCGCTTCGGTGGTTGCGAGGGCAGAAGGAGCTGCGGGGAGCGCTCGCTCACCTGGCGTTTGCCGCGGTGCGGGTGGTGCACGGTGGTGCAACCTTTGCAGGGCCAGCACAGGCGACGGCGGAGGTGCGAGCGCAGATCGAGCGGTTGGAGGAGCTGGCGCCGCTGCACAACCGAAGCTCGCTGGAGATCCTGGAGGTGCTAGACCGCGAGCTGCCGGGGGTGCGCATGATGGTGACCTTCGATACGAGCTTTCACCGGACGCTGCCGGAGGTGGCTTGGCGGTACCCAATTGAGCGGACAACGGCGGACCGGTTTGGGGTGCGAAAGTTTGGCTTTCACGGGCTGAGCCATCGTTACATGCTGATGGAGTATGCGGCCGTGGCGGGCAAGCCGCCGGAGCAGTGCACGTTGGTAACGCTGCATCTGGAGAGTGGGTGCTCGGCCTGTGCGATCCGCGAGGGGGTGAGCGTGGACACAACAATGGGCATGACGCCCCTAGAGGGGCTGATGATGGGGTCGCGATCGGGGTCAGTCGACCCGGCGATTGTGCCGTTTCTCATGCAGAAGCAGCAGGTTGGCGGGCAAGAGGTGATGCAGTTGTTGAACAAGCGGTCGGGGATGCTGGGCATTGCGGGCGGAACGCTGGACACGCGGGAGCTGGTAAAGCGCGAAGACCCGGAGGCGCGGTTGTCGCTGGAGATGTTCAGCTACCGGGTACGGCTGGCTGTGGGCGCGTATCTGGCCGCGCTGGGCGAGCGGTGTGAGGCGGTCGTGTTCGGCGGGGGCATCGGGGAGGACTCGCCTTGGCTGCGGAAGGCGGTGTGTGCGGGGCTAGGCGGATGGGGGTTGGAGATGGATGAAGAGGTAAATGCGGATTCGGCCGCAGGGCAGGCGCGGGTGTCGAAGGAGGGGTCGGGGGTGGGGGCTTGGGCGATGCCGGTGGTAGAGGAGTTGGAGATGGCTTGGGAGTGCTTTGGGGTTTGAGAGTAATGATCAGAACGAGATTGTGGACGATTCAAGAAACGTCAGGTGCTGAATCGATGAACGTCAAACTACGACGCAGCAAAGTCACAAGAGGTACAGGCTTGGCAGCGCTGGGTTATTGTCCAAGTTTAGAAGTGACCAGTAGTAGGCTTTATTAATTCTGAGTAGGTAACTTGGAAACGTGGTCGACCACAATCGTTTTGATCGTCACCTTGCGGGGTTCCAGCTTGAGACCGAGCTTTTCCACTGCGTCGAAGATGGTATTACCGGGCTCGTTGCCACCGGTTGAGACCTCGAGAACCACCGAATATCTTCCAAGGAGCCCGGTTGCATCGATGACCGGAGCTCCTGTGTAGCGAATCAAGTCCGCCGCAAGCTCTTCGGTCGTGACCGCAGGCATCGTCTCGGAGCGGAACGAGCCCAGACTATTCCCGTTTGCACGCATTTCCTCCATGCGCATTTCCATGGATGCCTTCTCGACTTGCAACCTTTTCTGAAGTTGCACCTGCTCGTCTTGGTTGCTGAGTTTTTTACTGTCCGCAGGAGGTGAAGCGGCTGGAAGCAGCCGGGGACCTCCTTTACCAACAGTTAGCGCGAAGCCGCTGCCGGCTTTCGAGGTGTGGTGCACTTGGAGGCCGAAGCGCTCCTCAAGCAGTAACTGCAGCATGGTGTTCAACGCTTCTTTCGGCGTGTCTACGGGCATCGTGGCTTCGATGTCGAATCGTTGGTTTGACATCCAGTCCGGGCCGAATACCTGCCCTGGACGCACGCTGTACGCCGCGGCGACCAAATCGAGGGTAGCCCAGTCCTTCAAAACGATGCGGTCCGGGCTAGCCCTTGGGATTTCACCGGGGCGACGGTGATCACGGTAGAACTCGCGCCAACCTTGTATAGCACCATTATTGTCTCTTGTGTCTTTTGCCACGGGTCGAATGGAGGCGACCTCGAAACGCGGCGCGGAGGTCGGTGACTGCGCCCAGGAGCTTATGCAAAGGAACAAAATTACTAGGCAGATAAGATTTCGCATCACTCAACTTTATGGCCAAACCACGAACGGTGTGCAAGCCTTAACGAGCTAGCAAAAATGCTTGCTAGTTAGCAGCAAGAAGTCAGATTGTCGACTGACCAGTTCGGAGTTTTGAAAACTTTGACGGGTGCTTACCTCGCTTCTAATACGAGGACATGTTCTTTGTGCTCTCCTGCTAAGTGCAGGATCGCTTTATCGAAGGTAGTGAGCACCAGCCCCTCGCGCATAGCGAGGCCGAGCAGAAAGGCGTCTGTGACTTGATTGTGGCCGTGGAGGCGTCTGGAGAATGGCTTGGTGAGGGTTTGCCAGGTAGCATCGATTGGCTGATAGTGGTAGCCGGATTCATATCTCAACTGGTCCAGCATAGCTGTGACCTGTTCCATATTTAGATCGCCCGTCTTGGGCCGGGTTAAGAGCCGCAGGACGCCGGCTTCAGTAAAGGCACATAAAGCCCATTGCAGGCCGGGCGAATCAAACCATGTTTCTGCCACCTCGTGATGAATGTGACGCTGATCTAAAAGCGCTAACAATACATTCACATCTAGCAGGTACACCGGTTTCTTAATCAAAATCGTCCTCTGAGAGTTCTTTTACCATCTCAGGCGTGATAACCCTATCTCCTTTTGCCCTGACCAGCATCCCACGCCGGTTTCTTGTTAGCAGGGGTGACGACGGTTCGGGCGACTGTTCCGCCCGGCGCAGGAGTTGGCTGATCGCTGCGCCGAGCGGGATGCCTTTCGCGCTGGCGTAGGTCGAGGCGAAGGTATAGGCATCCGTGTCTAGATTGACATTAGCTCGCATGCTCGTAGTGTGCACCGAAACAATACCCGATACAAGAGAGCAAAATGGTGCGTACAAGGCTGCGCGATCCTATGCGGCTTTTGTCTGCGTCATTCGCCGGCGACTTTGAGAAAATCGTCGCGCACATCGATGAGCCGGGGTAGGCCTTGATCTTGGAGACGGGCGTTGACGGGTTTGGCGGCTTCGGAGTGGAGGTCGGCTTTGTACATTTCTATGATCTTTTCGGCGGAATCGTAGCCGTGAAAGCGACCCATCTCGTCTTGGGTGCGCTTTTTGAGGTCTTCCAGATCTTCACGCTGCTTGGTGCCGAGGTCGCGCTCGGACGCGTGGAGGATGCGAAGGAAGACGTGCTTGTCGAGAAAGTCGAGAAGTTCGGTTTTGCTGGCCATCGTGGGTGGCTCCCTTGTGTGAGTAGTTGTAAGGGTATTGGATGCGGGTTGAGGAGCGGCCTGGTAGCTGGCGAGCGGAAAGCAGGTTCCCTTCGGGAATGACAACAGGAAAAACAAAGGCAACGGCAAGAGCAGAAACAAAGGCAAACACAACAACAGAGCAAGGGCAACCGCAACAGCCACCGCAAAGAGCGCTATGTACGCGACGGGATCGTTGATGCGATCTGCAGGGATTCTTAGTGGGTGTTGCGGTTGCGGGTGAGGAGGTAGAGGCCGGTGGCGAGGGCGCCGGCACCGGCGAGCAGGGCGGTGGCGAGG
>CAXTTZ010000253.1:0-4400 GCA_964247325.1 uncultured Acidobacteriaceae bacterium
CCCCACCGCCAATACCGGCGAAATTCCCCCCAGTCCTTCCGTCCACGCCCCTCGCAACAGCTTCATCACCACCGTCTCGGCTTGGTCGTCCCGCGTATGCGCCGTCGGCACCGTATCGACCCCGCCGGCTTCCAACAACGCCCGAAAAACTCCATAGCGCAACGTCCGCGCCGCTTCCTCGATGCCCTCACGCTCCACCCGTTGCCGCGCCGCGGTGTCCACACGCTCCACGGTTAATGGCACCTGCAATCGTCCGCATAGCTCCCGCACAAATGCCTCATCCTCGTCCGCCTCCGTCCCGCGTAGCCCATGGTGCACATGTACCGCGCTCAGCACCACCCCTAAGCCCTCGCGCATGGCATTGGCATCCACCAGCGCCAACAGTAACGCCGTTGAGTCCGCCCCGCCAGAAATCGCGCAACAAACTCGCTCCCCCGCCGAAAACAAATCCGTTCTTACCCCAGTCATCAACAAGCGCTTCGTCATCTGCCAATCGCCTCTACACTCGCCAGCTCGTCCGCCCAAAACTCGATCTTAGCCGCTAGCTGCGCGCCTCCGACTCTCAAACCTACGTCTGCATGTCGTCCCTTCCGAGCTGGCAGGGTGATCACCACCATATCCCTGTGCCGAGCTCAATGAAAGGGAGCGACCAAGCCTCTTAGGATTCTTTCAATCATTATTCAGAAACACGAAGACCCATGCGGATCCGGCTTAAAGCCTCACGGATCACCTCACGCGAGCCGTTACAGTTCCGCTTAGTAACCTGTTCGCGAGCAAGCAAGGTGCTAAAAGAGAGGCACCGATAACCCTGCAGATAAAGTCTTCACGAGACGGGCATTTTAACAGTTGTGCTTTAGCTCAATTATCACTGAAGGCTGCGGCATAGGCCAGTAGCACTGGGCGGCAGATTTGCTCTCACTTAGCATTCCGTCCAGGAATACTAACAGTGACCCGTTTACCGCTACCCAACTCCACCAGCGTAAGCGGCAGCGATTTGTTTGGATCTTTCCAATCGGGAAACCTATACGCAACGGCCCAGAGCGAGTTACCGACTTTGAGAATGGGAAGATCGCTGGGTGGACCAGTAGGACCAAGATCTTTGGTTGGAGTGTCTATAGCGCGCAGGTATGCGCCTGCGGCGTTTTGGCAAGCAATCGTTCAACTATCGGCAAGCCAAGCGACACCGCCGCCACAGTCAGGGATGGAACGCGCGCGCCCCTCTGGAGGCCAGATTAGCGTCAAAACGCGCGCATGCTCTCCATCGCCGCCCGAAACACCAAGAGCAAGCAAGGTGCGGTCCGGCGAAAAGGCTAACTTAGTACTGCCGTATGTGACGGGCGAGATCACCCGCTGTGCCAGCAACTTCGGCTCCGACGCTTCGACAGCAAAGATATATACGGCGCGGTCGCGAGCGGCAGCCAGGCGGACACCGTCATCCGATATGCCTAGAGCCACGACGTGGCCGGTCGGCCCCTCGTGCCCGGTGGCTTCGTGTAAACGGTCTGGGACATCCTCGCTCCATAAAAATTCCTTGGTGGTCGCGTTCCAGGCAAAGAGCGTGTCATTGGAGATGCCGGCGAGCACCTTACCCTTAGGGGAGAAAAAGACCTGCTCCACGTCTTCACCCCAGCTAGCAAAGCCCATGCCCAGCGGCATCTCCTCTGGGCCGTCGCTCTGCCCTGCAAGGATCTTGCCCGTCTTTGCATCGAAGATCCTAATCGCGTCTTCTATCTCGCTTGATGTGTGGTAGCCGACAGCTACAGTGCTTCCATCCGGTGAGAACGCCAGCGTGCTTCCGGTTCCAGGCTGCCGCGAGGTCCAAAGCACGTGATCAGTGGAGGGTTGCAGGGTGACAATCTCACCCCCGACGCGGTCGTCACGCAGTGACAGCACAAGCAAGGAGCTATCTCGGTTCGCAGCCATAGCTGTCACAAACCGCTCTGCCCAGGTCTGAGCGAAAGCCGGGCGACACGGAAACGCGAGCAAAAACACCAACACATTAATCCGGATCATCAACAGATATGTAGGAACCATTGCAGCAATAGGTCAAGGTTGGAGAGTGATGGTTTTTGTGGTTCCGGTTCCGAAGCTGGAAAATACCAGAGGAGCAGGTGTATTGGTATGGGGAGACTGCTCCTGGTACAAGAGCAGATCGGCGCCGCTGATAACGGGAGTGAGTGGCGTTTCAAGCGCGGTGCGAGGCTTGCGTTCCAACGCACGTCGTTGTGCAGACAAGCCGACGAGCTGGACGGCATCGTTTGTCTGGCAAGCTAACGATCGACTGTCAGCAGACCAGGCAATCTCACCACCACAACCTGAGATTGCAAGCTGCGCGCGAAGCGGCGCAAGGCTCCAAAGCAAGGTGTTTCCTGGCACAGCACCTTGCGCGATGGCAAGCGTGTGGCCGTCTGGAGAGAAGGCCATAGGATAGAGGTCCCGGCCGGGAATGTGACCACGAACGGTGGCAATCGTGGCACCGCCGCCACTATGTTCTGGTGGCAACGCGAGCAGGTACACGCCCTGCTCGCGCGACCAGGCAAGCAGCCGGCCATCAGCAGAGATCGCCAAGCTCCCTAAACTATCTATGCCACTATTCTTTGGAGGGTTTTGCGTAAACAATGACTGGCCGGTGTCAGCATCCCAAGCGGCAAGCCAACCATTACGCAAAGCGGCATAAACCTCCTTGCCGTCCGGCGAGAGCACAATGGACGTCGCGTCGCCTCCGGTCAGGACTAATCCGTTCGCACGGTCATCATGCAGCCTACTAACAAGCTGGCCGCTTCGTGTATCTAGAACAACGAACGGGGTTACCCCAACCGTCTTTTCGCCAGCATAGGAGATAGCTAGCCGGCTTCCGTCACGCGAAATCGCTGTAACGGCTGAGGTCAGCATACCTGGAGCGCGCCAAAGGGTGCGACCACTGGTAAAGTCGATGCCTATAACTTCACTGCACTCTCCAGACATATCTTGAATGCCGATAAGAAGTTCCTTACCGTCCTGAGCGAAGTAAGCAAAGGACACCGCCCGTTGTCCGAAGGTAGGCCCTGCCCATGCGCCGGTGCCGGAAAGAGCTGCTGCAAGTACAACCACGTAGAAAAGAAAACGGCCTAAGGCTCGAACGGTCATTGGCGGGGACTCGGACGATGTGGACCCGGATGTGGACTGCCATTCTGAGGCGGATGGTGCCGGTGGGCTGCTGCAGCTGCCTGGCGGGCCCTTTTTGCGGCAGCTTTCACCGCAAAGCGCGCCTGCTGGGCTGCGAACGCTATTGCTTCAGAGACGATCTTCATTCCAATAAACGTGCGTCCAGCGTTGAACGTATCGCGGAATATCTCATAATGCAATTCGTTTTGATCGGCCTTCTTCGTCTCCCCCATTCACTAAAGCACGCATCCAGTGGATATCATTTGTGGCAAGTGCCTTCCGGAAGCTCCCTTCTTGATCCTTTATGAATTGTGCTGCGATCTTCGCAGCTACGTCAGGTTTTAATGCCTTATCCGGATCAGCGACGAGCGGAATGCTTAGCACATCCTGCATATGTTGATAGTTTTTCTTGCCCGTAATTTGAATGAAGCCCCGGCCCTTATACTTTGCTCCATCCCCGACAGCATTATTTCCGAGATCCTTTGTTCTGAAATCATACTTTCCAAATAGCTCTCCGTCTGGTACAAAAACTCCTTTGCTGTGACCTTTGCTAGGTGCCGTCCGGTGCCCTGCCGTGTTGTAGTTGGAGATACCCTCCTGCACGGGGTCCATCGTGGTAGTTTCACAGCGAATGTTCGCAAGCAGAATCAGAATCATCCCTGTATCCTGCAAGTTTTTAGCGGTCATCGCATCCAGTAGCAGCGGCAGGTATAGCTTCACATTAGCCGAGTCGCCGACAAGCATCTTGTCGCCTAGCTGTTCCATTTTCACAGCCAAATGATGTTCGGCCTGGCGCTGCAATCGCACCAACTGTACAAGGAAAGTAAACAGTTCGCCGTCAGGGTCGACAACACCCATGCCCATAGGATTCGCGCGACCGTGAAAGTAGAGCTTTTCAAGATCGAGGATGGCGCAGTTGATCGGAGCGTGGCTGCCAGATCCCGTTTACGGCTAGTGTATGGCCCGGGGCTTCAGCGTTGGGCGGCATGGAGAACGCCCGGATGTACCCGCGGGAATACGCTTCATTGATGAGCCGCTGCAGCAGCGCGACATCGGTGATGTTGTTCCGCTGAAAAGGACCAACGGCATCGACGAGCTTGGCGTTTTGTAACCAAGCCGTGTTCGCAGCCGAAGCGGTTCCCACGGTATTGGCGTTGGGATTGCCAAGCGTATTCGCCGTGCTCCCATCAGGCATTTGCGGCCATGGCCAATCGGGCGGGAACGGGGATACTGGGCGGGTGGGATCGAACCAGGGT
>CAXTTZ010000254.1:0-4327 GCA_964247325.1 uncultured Acidobacteriaceae bacterium
GGCATGTGGACCGGCGGGTTTGAGCGGTTGGCGGCCGGTAGGGGCGAGCAAGACGCGGTCGAGGGCGAAGTGGTCGCGGGCGGCGCGGGCGACGGCGAGGTGGCCGCGGTGGGGAGGGTCGAAGCTGCCGCCGAAGTAGCCGAGTCGCATGGGGTGTGGGGTTTCGGGCTGGAACGAACTGTGGTTATGGTAGCGTGGCCGCCCGGTGCATGGGGCTATTTCTAGAGCGGCGGGCGGCTTGGGAGGCTGCTCAGGCGGCGCTTAGCTGGTCCAAGGCATGCGGGAAAAGTGTCGCGAAACGGGACAAATCTGGGCTGAGGCTGACACCGGCGGGGGAGACGGTGGTGCTTCTGTGGGATGGCGAAGTGGATGTGCGGCAGCGAGCATGAGGGTGTTGACGGGCGTACCGAGGGGAGCTATGCGTGATGTCCAAGTGCCGAGGTTGGAAAATTCGAGCGTTGCTACTGCTGCTTGCGGTGGTGCTGGGGGCTGGCCGGGCCGTGGGTTTGGGCGTAAGTCTGGGCGTAGGACAGGGGCGGATACCGGCACCTCAGGTTGATGCGTTGGGTGCGGTTGTTGCAGGAGCGACTACGGCGGCGGAAGGAGGTGTCGGTGCGAGCTGCTTGCATGGCGCTGTGCTTGACCTAAGCGGTGCGCTGATTCCAAACGCGAGCGTGCTTCTGCAGAGACCTGGACAGGTTGAGTCGTGGCGCACGGTCTCGGATAGCGAGGGACGGTTTTACTTTGGCGGGCTTTCGCCGGGGCAGTATCAATATAAGGTAGAGGTGCCTGGCTTTGCGCTGTTCGAATCGCCTCTGCTTTCTTTGCATGCCGGCGAGAACCGTATGCTGGAGCCGGCGGCATTAGACGTTTTGGCTGGGCATGCGGAGGCGTTTGTGACCATGGGGCGCAAGGAGATGGCGGCGGCGGATCTCCACGCGGCCGAGCAGCAGCGCATCCTAGGGTTCCCAGATTTTTACACGAGCTTCGTTTGGCATGCGGCATCGCTGAATGCGAAGCAGAAGCTGGGCTTGGGGCTGCGAGCGACGACGGACCGCATGGCCTTCGTGACGGCAGGGATGGTGGCTTCGGCAGAACAGATGCACGGTACGTTTCCTGGGTACGGCGGGGGACCGGAAGGGTTTGCGCGGCGGTATGGAGCGGCGTATGGCGACGGATTTATCGGAAAGCTTCTAGGTGGGGCGGTGTTTCCCAGCATCTTTCGCCAGGACCCACGGTACTTCTACATGGGGTCGCATGGGACGGTGCGGCAACGTGTGCGGCATGCGGTCGCTTCAGGATTTATGGCGCGTTCGGACAACGGGCGTCTGCAGCTGAATGTTTCGCATATGTTAGGAAACGCGGCAGCGGGAGCGCTTTCGATGGTGTACCATCCGAAGTCTGATTCCGCTGTGAAGCTGGTGCTGTACAACGCCCTGTTGGGAACTGTGGGCGAGGCCGGGGTAAATGTAGCGCGAGAGCTATTACTGAAGCGGTTTGTGCGAGGTGGCGATGTGGCCGCGGGTGGGATGCCATGAGGATCATGCGGTGAAGAAACTATGTTGCGCACGGGCGTTCTGGGCCGGCTTGGGTTGGTTCTGGGTTGTTTTGGGAGCCGGGCTGGCGTGTGCGCAGCACGTACGCGCGGCCTCCTTTCAGAGCGCCGGGCGCAGCGTGCAGTACGAGGTTTTTGCGCAGGCTGGGTCGAAAGGGCCAGTGCTGATTTTGCTGCTGGGAACGAGTGGGCCGCAGTCACCCTTCTACCGAAGTGAGGCGGCCTTTTATGCAAAGCAGGGTTACTCGACGTTGCTGTTGCACTATTTTGACGCCTTTGGATCGCAGGTGCCCGGAGAGGATAGCTATCAGGCCTGGGCAAAGGCGCTCACAGATTTGGTTGCCGCTTGCAAAGGAATGCCGGAGTTTCAGGGCCGGAACATCTTTGTGCTGGGCTACTCTTTAGGGGCTTCGGTGGCGCTGGCTGCTGGATCTCAGGATTTAGCCGTGCAGGGAATTGCGGAGTGGTACGGCAGCCTACCGAATTCGTTCTTCGGACGGCTTGACTCGATGCCACCCTTATTAATTCTGCATGGAGCACGAGACAGCAATATCCCCGTGCTGAGCGCACAGCAGCTGACCCGCCTTTGCGCCTCGGAGCACTTTGATTGCAAGACGCATCTCTACCCCGAAGAAGGCCATGGCTTTGGGGCCGCTGCGCTTCGGGATGCCGAGCAGCGGACCTTGGCTTTCTTCCAAGCCCACACGGGACAGAGCGGCGAGAAGGGGACGACAAGCACGCATCCGTGAGGAACGGGGTACCATCAAAGAAGCATGCGAAGATTGCGGGTGGACTCTCTTACTCGAATGGCGAACCGTGCCGGCGGGTACCGGCTGAGCGGGCGGGCGCGCTTTTTGTAGCGGCGCTTGCCTATGGCTATTTTCGCATCTCGCCTTTTCAACCTTAAAGCTTTATGAATTTCAACCTGGGCATGCGCCCTGGACTGTGTGTGAACTATGTTTGACCGTTTAGATCAAATGGAAACGCGTTATGAGGAGCTGGGTCGCCAGCTTTCTGACCCCGTTCTGCTTGCCGACCAGAAGCGCTTTCAAGCCACTGCGAAGCAGCATAGGGATTTAGAGCCGACAGTAGAGACGTTTCGGCAGTACCGCCGCTTGAAGGAGGCGATTGCGGAGGCTCGGACGATGGCGGCCGACGACGATCCGGATATCAGCGCGATGGCGCGGGAAGAGTTGGCGGCGCTTGAGCCGAAGCTGCCGGAGGCTGAGGAGCAATTGAAGGTGCTGCTGCTGCCCAAGGACCCGAACGATGAGAAAAATATCGTGATTGAGGTGCGGGCCGGTACGGGGGGCGATGAGGCGTCGCTGTTTGCCGCGGAAGTGTTTCGCATGTATTTACGTTTTGCGGAGTTGCATCGGTGGAAGGTGGAGATTCTGTCGGAGTCGCCGAGCGAGGTGGGCGGGCTGCGGGAGGTCACGGCGATCTTCGAAGGCGATAAGGTGTACTCGCAGATGAAGTATGAGTCGGGCGTGCACCGGGTGCAGCGGGTGCCGGCGACGGAGACGCAAGGGCGGGTGCATACCTCGGCGATCACGGTAGCGGTGCTGCCTGAGGCCGAAGAGGTAGATGTGAAGATTGAGAATAAAGACCTACGTGTGGATACATTCTGCTCGTCGGGGCCGGGTGGGCAAAGTGTGAATACAACTTACTCCGCTGTGCGGATTACGCATTTGCCGACGAACACGGTCGTAAGCTGCCAAGACGAAAAGTCGCAGATCAAGAACCGCGAAAAAGCCATGCGGGTGCTGCGGTCGCGGCTGTATGAGGTGGAGATGGAACGCCAGCATGCGGCGCAGGCGGCCGCGCGCAAGTCGCAGGTTGGTTCGGGCGACCGGTCAGAGAAGATTCGGACCTATAACTTCCCGCAGAATCGTCTGACAGATCATCGGATCGGGCTGACGAATCATCAGTTGGCGATGGTGATGGAAGGGCAGTTGCAGCCAACGGTGGACGCGCTGATTGCGCATGCAACGGCGGAACGGTTAAAAGCGGAGGCCGTGGCGGCGTAAACGGGAGATCGATGGCCGGCCCGTGCGCGGCGTCTTATCCGGAGTGTGCGGGGCAGAGCGGTGGCTTTCTGTTTGTGGGGTGCAAACAAACGCCGTTCAATGCGCGTGAAGGGGTAAGGATGACGCGGTTTCGGGAGGTGGCGGAGTTAGCGGAGTCGCTGGCGGGTGAGGGTAGCCGGCTGAAGAAGCGGGCGGCGATTGCAGAGGCGGTGGGGCAGATCGCGCGGGGAGGCGTGGAAGGGAAGCTGGCGGGCCAGGCGGAGGAGGCCGGGCGCTTCTGTTGCTATCTGGCAGGGCAGCCGTTTGCGGAGGCGGACGCGCGCAAGCTGAATGCCGGTGGAGCCATCTTGTCGAAGGCGGTCAAAGCGGTCTCTGGGGCGTCGGATGCGGCGATGACGGCGGCGTATCGACGGCATGGAGATTTGGGGGCTGCGGCGTTTGATCTGCTGGCGGGACTGGAGGGACGTGCGCCTGCGGAGGCAGCGATTACGCTTCAGGAGGTCGCCAAGGCGTTCGACGGCATGGCGCGGGCACGTACCACCGCAGCCCGATCAACGACCGTGGAGGCGCTGCTCGGGCGAGCGACCGCGCTGGAAGCCAAGTATCTGCTCAAGTTGATGCTGGGGGACATGCGCATTGGCGTCAAGCAGTCGTTGATCGAAGAGGGGATCGCGGTGGCTGCGGGGGCAGAGGTGGAGGCTGTGCGGCATGCGGTGATGCTGGAAGCCGATCTGCAGCGGGC
>CAXTTZ010000255.1:0-4320 GCA_964247325.1 uncultured Acidobacteriaceae bacterium
GCCATGGCGATGGCCATGCGCGACTCCGTTACGGTGTCCATGGCGGCGGACATCAACGGCGTGGCCAAGGTGATGCGGCGGGTCAGCCGCGTCTGTGTACTCACCTGCGTGGGCACCACCTCCGAAAAGGCGGGAATGAGGAGGACATCGTCAAAGGTCAAGGCTTCCGGAACGGGATTCGCGATCATACGTTGGGGGAAATTGTAGTCTCCAAACCAAGGTTGCAGGGTAATAGCACGATCGATGCATGGTGTTTCACCGCCGGACAGCGTTCAATGAAGCAGCAAGGGGTGCCGGGGTACAGGGCAGAGGGGATTGATGTCACACGAGTTAAAGTTCTTTAGCGAAGCCGGAAATGCATGCGGCGCTTGCCGCACGAGCGATGACAGGCAATTTGATTTGACCATGGCCTTTCAGCCGATCGTGAATGTGGCTACGCGCACCGTGGTGGCGTATGAGGCTCTGGTGCGCGGCATAGACGGCGCAGGCGCTATGCAGGTGCTCAGCCGCGTCAACGATAGCAATCGCTATGCCTTTGATCAGCAATGCCGGGTAAAGGCGATCGAGCTGGCCGCACGGTTGGGCATCGCGGCGCGGGGCGCCCGGCTGTCGGTCAACTTCATGCCGGGTGCGGTATACAGCCCGTCCGCCTGCATCCAGAAGACCCTGCAGGCTGCTCGTGAATACAATTTTCCGCTGGACGCCATTGTGTTCGAGATCACCGAAGGCGAACAGGTGCGGGACACCGCGCACATCACCAGCATTGCGGCTGAATACGCCAAACACGGCTTCACGCTGGCGCTGGACGACTTTGGCGCGGGTTATTCCGGCCTGAACCTCCTGGCGAGCCTGAAGTCGATTGGCATCTTGAAGCTCGATGGGGCGTTGGTTCGCAACATCGATAGCGATCCACGTGCCGAGCGCATCGTGGCCACCATGGCGGAGCTTTGCCACAGCCTAGGCACCACGGTGCTTGCCGAGTGCATTGAAACCCTGGCCGAGTACCAAACGCTGCGTCGCTGTGGCATCGAGTGGATGCAAGGGTACCTGTTCGCAAAGCCCGGCTTCGAGTGCTTGCCCGAGGTCGTTTGGCCCGAGGGCGAGATGGCGGCAGAGGCCGCCATGCAGCGGCAGCCGGCGCGTTTTCCTGCCCCGGTTGCAGCCTTCCCCGCCGTGGCGGTGGCATAGGGGGAAGGTCTGGGGGGCGTGGCTTGCCTTCCGCCTGGACCTTTCGTACACTGAAGGAGCAGACAAATCCGGTCTGCCGTACCAGGCCGTGGGTGCACCGGCAGACGGCGGATGAGGTGAGTGGGCGAAAGCCCACTTTTTCTTTGCGGTGAGCGTGATTCGGCGTTACAGGTAGCGCTGGACCTGCCAACGCAGCGGAACAGGATCGATGGCCCTTTCCTTGGAAACAATTCGCGCCACCGCCGACCGCGTCGCGGCGTCGCACGGTCTTGAATTGGTGGATCTTGAGTTTGGAGGCGCAGGCAAGCATCGTGCCCTGCGCGTGTACGTCGAAAAAGACGCGGCAGGCCGGGCCAAGCTGGCCGCCGAAGTCGCCACCGCGGAAGGGGCAGCCCTGCTGCCCAAAGGCGTGCCGGTCGAACTGCTTTCTTGGACCACCCACGAGGATTGCGAGAACTTCGCACGCGACTTTGGGACGGTGCTGGACATGGAAGATCTTGTGCCCGGAGCCGAGTACACCCTGGAGGTCAGCTCGCCGGGACTGGACCGCAAGCTGACCAAAGCGGCCGACTACGCGCGCTTTCGCGGCAGCTTGGTCAAGCTGCAAACATTTACGCCGGTCGAGGGCAACCGGCACTTCACCGGCCGCCTAACCGCCTTTGACGGCCAAACGCTTGAGCTCGACCTCCAGGCCGTAAAGCCAAAGGGCAAGCGAAAGAAGAATGAGGTCTCCCCGACCACGGTGCAGATCGAGTGGAGCAACATCGAGCGAGGGAACCTGGTCGCTGAAATCTAGGGAGCCGCAAGGTCGATCAAGCAGGAAGCAAAAGACTTTCCGCCGTTTTTCACGGTGAAACTAACACTGGCAGCTCAGGCCGCCGAAGAAACGAGCAAACGCAATGGCAAGTGCACTTTACCAATCGATCGAGTTGTTGAGCCGCGAAAAAGGCATTGATCCGGAGATCGTGGTCGGCGCCGTGGAAGACGCGATCGCGCTGGCGACGCGCAAGTATTACAAGACGGTCGAGAATATGCGTGGCGAGCTGGATCGCGAGTCCGGCGAAATTCGCGCGTACGTCTTCAAGACCGTCGTGGACGGCGAGGAGCAGGTTGAAGACGCCGAGAATCAGCTGACGCTGGACCAGGCTCGCGAGATGGCCCCCGAGGTCGAGGCCGGCGCCGAACTGCGCTTTTACAAAGACACCACACCGCTGGGCCGCATTGCCGCCCAGATGGCCAAGCAGGTCATCTTTCAAAAGGTGCGCGAGGCCGAGCGCGACACCATCTTCAACGAGTACGGCGATCGCATCGGCGAGGTGCTGAACGCGACCGTCAAGCGCCTCGAGCCAATGGATGTCATCTTCGACCTGGGCAAGGCCGAAGCGCGCATGCCTAAGCGAGAACAGTCGCGGCTGGAAAGCTTTGCCGTGGGCGAGCGGGTGCGCGTGGTGCTGCTGCGGGTGGACCGCGCTGCCAAGGGGCCACAGGTGATCGTGAGCCGCGCGGCGCCGGCGCTGGTGCAAAGCCTCTTCCAAAGCGAGGTGCCCGAAATCTACGACGGTACCGTGCAGGTGCGCGCCATTGCGCGCGAGGCCGGCGAGCGCACCAAAATCGCCGTGCAGTCGCGCGACAAGGACGTGGATCCGGTGGGCGCCTGCGTCGGCATGAAGGGCATGCGCGTGCAGTCGATCATCCGCGAGCTGCGCGGCGAAAAGATCGACATCATCGAGTTTTCCGAAGAGATCACGACCTTCGCCGAAAAGGCGCTGCAGCCGGCCAAGGTGAGCCGCGTCTCCATTTTGGACCTTGCAGAGAAGCAGATCGAGGTCATCGTGGACGACACGCAGCTGTCGCTGGCGATCGGGAAGAAAGGCCAAAACGTGCGACTGGCGGCCAAGCTGCTGGGCTGGAAGATCGACATTAAGAGCGAAGAAGAAAAGCGCCAGGAGGTCGAGCAGCAGATGCAGGCCATGCAGGGCGCGCCGCAAACGCCGATCGAGCAGGTCACTGAGCTGGGTGAGGCGGTGATGGAGAAGCTGATCGCCGGCGGCATCACCACAGTCGAGCAGCTGGCCGACATGACTGCAGAAGAGCTCGGCGAAGTGCAGGGCATCGGCGAGCGGTCGGTCGAGCGCATCGCGGCGGCCGTGCGGCACTACTTCGGGCAATTTGAAGACGGTGAAGCGCGGCCTGACGCGCGCGCCGGGCAGCTCCCCGCGCCGGAGCCGGTTTTGGAGCGCGGCGAAGAAGCCGTCGCCGCCGCAGCCGCATCAGATGAGGCGGAAGACGAGGTGCATTCCATGACACGAACGCCGGAAGAGATCCTGGCTGAGCAGGCCGCAAGCGCCGGCGGGCTGACCGAAGTGAGCGAGTTCTCGACCGAGGACCTGGCCGCTGCCGAAGAGGCGATGTCCGGCTCCGATGCGAACGATGCGGCTGACGCCCGCGAAGAGCGCATCGAGCTCAGCAACGACACGATGGATACCCTGGTCGATAATGCACAGGACTACTCCGACGAGGGCATCGACACCGACGGGCACGATCGCCGGTAAGGGACCTTTCTCCCAGCGGGACGCCCGTTCCGCTGGTACTTTTTGACGGTCAGCCCTTTCTTGCTGGAGCACGCGCTGGACGCTTTTCGCAGCGCTCGCAAGCAGGGGCTGGCAAATTCTACATTTCAAGCGATAATATCCTTGAACCAATCTCTATCCCGATAACGAATGGGGCTGCTATGACCAGCTAGGCGCGAAGGGAAGTTTAGAAAAGGACCGGATGAGCAAAGTTCGTATCAACGATCTGGCACGAGAGCTTGAAGTGAAGAGCAAAACCATCCTGGATGCTCTTACCGCCGTGGGCGTCGGCGAAAAAAAGACGCATTCCAGCTCCATCGAAGAGGATGAAGCAGAAAAGGTGCGCGGCTATCTTACCCGCGCTCCCCGCTCGGGCGCGTCGGCACAACGGCCCCAAAATGACAACCGCCAAAGCTTCAATCTGTCGCATGTTTCCAAACCTGGCGATGCGCTAAAGGCGATTCTGGAACGCAAACAGGCGGAGGCGGCGGCGCGTAGCATGCCCCCACAACGGCCCGCTGTGGCCGTTGCGCCGCCGTCGGCCTCACGTCCGGCAGTGCCG
>CAXTTZ010000256.1:0-4316 GCA_964247325.1 uncultured Acidobacteriaceae bacterium
TCGGCGGCATCGATGGTCATCTCGCGATCAAACGCCGCGCCCTCATCAGTCACCCCCGCCCGCCACTGCTCCACTGCCAACGCCCACCCCGCCTCCTCTACCTGCGCCGCCAGATCGCCGGCCTCGTCCGGGCCGCCCCACTGTGTCGGCGCCGCGGCCGGCGCAACGCCCTGCTCCCGGTGCGTGCTTGACGCCGCCTGGTGCAGCGGCCCCACACTGCCCGCTCGCGTTCCCGGCGCAAATCGCCGACCCCGCAGGTACGCAAAGGTCGTCTCATCCGGCGCGATCATGCCCGCCCGCGCGCCCGCCTCGATGCTCATGTTGCAAATCGTCATGCGCCCTTCCATGCTCAGCGTCCGAATCGCCGACCCCGCGTACTCCACCACATAGCCCGTCGCGCCATCGGTCCCAATCCTCCCGATGATGTCCAAAATGATGTCCTTCGCCGTTACGCCAAACGGCAACTCACCTTCCACGTTGATTCGAAACGTCTTCGGTTTCCCTTGGGGCAAGGTTTGCGTCGCCATCACATGCTCCACCTCGCTCGTGCCAATGCCGAAGGCCAGCGCCCCAAACGCTCCGTGGGTCGACGTGTGCGAGTCGCCGCACACAATCGTCATCCCCGGCTTGGTCGCGCCCAGCTCCGGCCCAATCATGTGCACAATGCCTTGGCTCGCATCCTGCACATCGAAAAACTCAATCCCAAACTCCTGGCAGTTGCGCCGCAGTGCATTCACCTGCGCGGCCGCAATCTGATCCGCAATCACCAACCGGTCCCGCGCGCTCGTCGTTGGGACGTTGTGATCCACCGTAGCCAGATGCCGGTCCGGCCGGCGCAGCTTGCGCCCCGCCAACCGCAGCCCATCAAACGCCTGCGGGCTCGTGACCTCGTGCACCAGCTGCAGATCGATATACAACAGCGTCGGCTCGCCTTCCGGCTCGGCGACCACATGCTGCTGCCATACCTTTTCAAACAGGGTTCGCGGCTTGGGGATCGTTGGGGTCTGCTGCATCACGTCATCTGCTCCGGTCTTTCGTTGCAAATCGTTCACGGTCTCGTTTTGGGTCGTCATTGATCGTCCAACTGCGTCGGCGCCACGGTGTCCACCTGCGGCGGCAGCGTGTTGGCCCCGGCCAGCACGGGGTTCAGCGGAAACGGCTGCCCATCCGGCTCTACCAAGAGCGCATGCGCGATGTGCGGCACGCCACGATGCGCCGCGGCCAGCCGTGCATCCCACTGCGCCACGCTCGCCGTCAGTGCAAAGGGCAGCGCCTCGGCCGCCAACGGCCGCGAAGGAAACAGCCAAAGATTGTAGTTCGCACTCGCCTCGTCGGTGGTGTGCGTTTCGGTCGTCCAGTTCACCGCGGCAAAGACCAGCAGCGGCTGCGGCGAGCCCAAATCCACCCACAACATTCCATGCGCCGCGCAAAAACTCGGCACGCAGCCATCCACCGTCAGGTAGCGGTTGTCCCGCGTATTTACAGCGCCAAACCGCGACACAAACCTCGGAATGATTGCGGCCAATGGCACATCCTTGCCCCATGCCGCCTGCGGCTGATGAAAGCTCGCCGCCAGCAGGGCAGGGAAGCGCTCATCGTTGCGCAGCGCCACCGCATTGCCGTTCGGCGCCGGCTGCGCGTACTGCCATAGCCATTGCAGCTCGCCCGCGGCGGGCTGTCCCGGGCCCTTCGGTTGCGGCGCCTTCGGCCTAGGCGGCCCGACCACCATCTTGTTCGGGTCCGAGATCTGCGCGCGCACACCAGCGGCTGCAACCATCCACAGCAGCGAGCCAGCAAGCGTTCCCCAACGGCGCATCATCCCTCGTTTCCCTCTACACCGCATGCACAGCCTGCGTGCGGTCCAACGCCGATACCAACCTCGGCTTCAGCGCCGCCCGCACCAGCGCTCCCATGCGCTCTGTGCTGACCACGCTCGCCATCGCATCCGGCGCCGCGGTGTCCAGCGTCGCGATGTCCGGCGTCCTGTGCCCCGCTGCGAGCACATCGGCTACCGCCGACTCCACTGCCGCGGCCTCCGCCTCCAGCCCGGCCGAGTGGCGCAGCACCATCGCCGCTGTCAAGATCGCCCCCAACGGATTCGCCTTGCCCTGCCCGGCAATGTCCGGCGCCGACCCATGCACCGGCTCATACAAGTTCACCTTGCCCCCAATGGTGGCCGAAGGCAGCATGCCCAACGACCCCGTAATCACACCCGACTCGTCCGACAAAATATCGCCGAACAGGTTCTCCGTCAGCACCACATCGAAATCGCGTGGCCGCGTCATCAAGTGCATTGCCATCGAGTCCACCAGCTGATGCTCCACCGCCACCGTGGGGAACTCCGGCCTCAGTGCCTCCACCGTTGCCCGCCAAAGCTGTGAGCACTCCAGCACGTTCGCCTTATCGACCGAGGTCAGCTTGTTGCGCCGCTGCTTCGCCAGCCTAAAGGCCACGCGCGCCACCCGCTCCACCTCGGCACGGCTGTAGCGCATCGTGTTTACCGCCGCCTCCGCATTGCGATCCCACGACCGCGGCTCGCCGAAGTACAGGCCGCCCAGCAGCTCGCGCACAAACAAAATATCCGCCCCGTGCGTCACCTCCGCGCGTAGCGGTGACCGCTCCGCCAGGGCTTCATACGCCAACGCGGGTCGCAAGTTCGCAAACCCGCCTAGGATCTGCCGGATCCGCAACAGCCCCGACTCTGGCCGCTTCTCCGGCGGCAGCGCGTTGAACTTGTTATCGCCCACCGCGCCCAGCAGCACGGCATCGCTCGCCAAGCAAAGGTCGATCGTCGCCTGCGGCAGCGGCATCCCTTCGGCCGTAATGGCCACCCCGCCGACCAAGGCCTCGTCCATCGCAAACTCGTGCCCGCACGCCTGCGCCACCTCGCGCAGCACCGCAACCGCCTCCCGCGTCACCTCCGGCCCGATGCCGTCGCCGGCTAGCACTGCAATGCGAAGCTTCATCTCGTCCCCAAACTCCTTCAGGCCACCACCGTCGCGTTTTGCACCAGCGCCAGCAAATCCTGGTCGTAGATCGACTTCTTGCGGTCCGCCAACTGCGTAAACCGCCGGTACACCTCGTCCAGCTCCGCGCCCGCCACCGCCAACCCAAGCTGGCTCAGTCGATGCTGCAGCGCCTTGCGCCCCGAGTGCTTGCCCAGCACAATGCTGTTCGCTGTCACCCCCACCGAAGCCGGCGTCATAATCTCATACGTCAACGGGTTGGACAGCACCCCATGCTGATGGATCCCCGACTCGTGCGCAAAGGCATTCTTGCCCACCACGGCCTTATTCGGCGCACACCCAAAGCTGATCAACTCTTCCAGCAGCCGCGAGCTTGGGGCCACCTCACCCAGCACCAGATTGTGCTGGAACGGAAATCGGTCGCGTCGCACCATCATCGCCGCGGCCACCTCTTCCAGCGCCGCATTGCCCGCGCGTTCGCCAATTCCGTTGATTGTTACCTCTACCTGTCGCGCACCGCCCAGCACGCCCGCCAGTGCGTTCGCCGTTGCCATGCCCAAATCATCATGGCAGTGTGTCGAAAAAATCACACCATCCGCCCCGGGTACGCGAGCGTGCATGGTCTCAAATAGCGCCTGGTACTCCGCCGGCGTGCTGTAGCCCACGGTGTCCGGCAAGTTGATCGTGGTAGCCCCCGCCTGCACCGCCACGGTCACCACCTCGACCAAAAACTCGAGATCGGAACGCGTCGCATCCTCCGCGGAAAACTCCACATCTTCCGTGTACGTTCGTGCAAGGCGCACCGCCTCTGCCGCCTGCTCCAGCGCCTCGGCCCGCGTTATGCGCAGCTTCGCCTCGAGGTGCAGATCTGACGTCGCGAGAAACGTATGAATGCGCGGCCACTCTGCCGCTTCAACCGCCCGTGCCGCGCATTCGATATCGCCGCGCTTGGCCCGCGCTAGCCCTGCGATGCGCGGTCCGCGCACCTCGCGCGCGATCGCCTGCACCGACGCAAAATCCCCATCCGACGCCACCGGAAAGCCCGCCTCAATCACATCTACGCCCAGCTTCGCCAGCTGGTGCGCCATGCGCAGCTTTTCCCCGTGATGCATCGTGCAGCCCGGAGATTGCTCCCCGTCACGCAACGTGGTGTCAAAAAAGACGATCTGGTCGGCGGCTTTCATGCGGTGTCCTCATCATAACGCGGAATTATCTTGTGCTGAACCAGTATTCGTATTTCTAATACCTTCATCAGCGGCGCAAGCCTTGCCGCGGGCGGTGCCCATCGATCTCGTTCAACTGGAAACCTTTCTCGCCGTCGCCGAAGAACGCAGCTTTTCGCGCGCCGCC
>CAXTTZ010000257.1:0-4290 GCA_964247325.1 uncultured Acidobacteriaceae bacterium
GGGTACTTGGGCGCAGACGACGGCGGCGGGCGCGAAGGAGGTGACAGCGGGCGCGGGGGCAAAGGCAGCAACGGCAGGGCTGCCGGAGTATGAGGTGGTTTCGATTAAGGAGAACAAATCCAGCAGTGGAAATTCACGTTGGGGTACGGGGGCGGACGGGTATTCGGCGGAAAATCTCGGGGTGGTGTGGCTGATCTCGGGAGCGTATGGGATCCGCACGGACCTGATCTCGGGGGCGCCGCACTGGGCTGACACCGCGAGGTTTGATGTGAGCGCCAAGGTAGCGGGCGAAGACCTGCCGCGGTGGAAGCAGCTGAGCAACGACGAGCAGGCAGCGATGCTGCGGCCGGTGCTGGCGGAGCGTTTTGGTTTAAAAGTGCACACCGAAACCAAGATGCTGCCGGTGTACAACCTGGTGCTGGCCAAGGGCGGGGTGAAGATGAAGCCGGCACCGCCGGAGCCTCCGCCGCTTGCCGATGCCAAGCCGGGCGATGCGCCGGTGAACCATGGTGGCTGGATGAGCAACACGGGCGACATCAAAGGCACTGATTTGACTGCGGCCAACATCGCCGATTTACTTTCGGGCAAGCTGCAGCGGACGGTGCTTGATAAGACGGGGTTGACGGGTCGATACGATTTTGAGGTGAAGTTTGCCGAAGAGCAGGGCCCGGCGGATAACGGCGCGGAGGCGGGTGCGTCGATCTATACAGCCTTACAGGAACAACTGGGATTGAAACTCGAACCGGCCAAGGGGCCGGTGCAGGTGCTGGTGGTCGATCACGTGGCGATGCCGACGGAGAACTGAGCGATGCGTAGAGGGTGGGTCGTGGTCGGATGGAAGGTGCTGCTATTGCTTACTCTGGGCTTGTTGCACGGCGCGGCACAAAGCCATGCCGGGGCACCTGTGAGCCCTGCCGCTAAGCCGCTTCCAGTCTACGATGTAGCCACGATTAAGCCGAGCAAGTCCGATGACCATGGCCCGGACGTGACCACAAGTGCCTACAGCATCGTGGGCAGAGGCATACTTTTAACGTGGTTTCTACAGAAGGCCTTCGGGATTCAACCCGACTTCATCTTCGGTATGCCACCCTGGGCTAACAACGCGCGTTTCGACATCGACGCTAAGATTGTTGATCCAGACATGCAGCAATTGAACAGTTTGACCCCCGAACAGCGCAGGGCTATGCTGCAGGCGCTGCTCGCGGATCGCTTCGCTCTGCGGTGGCATTTTGAGGAAAGGACGTTGCCGTTGTATGAATTGGTGCCTGCGAAGAACGGGTCCAAATTAAAAGCCGCGCCTCTCGCCGACAAGGAGGAACAAGGTATATACACAGGAAACGATCGCATCCGTGTCACGTATACCCCGATGTCGTCCTTTTGCGGAAACCTCTCAGAAAAAGTGCACCGTGCCGTGGTGGACAAGACGGGTCTTAAAGAAAGATACAGTTTCGAACTGAAATGGCATGACGACGCCGCTCCAGGCGTTATGAACGATGGTAAGGGCTTCGATCAGGGCGAGTTTCCGGATCTATTTACGGCGCTGCAGGAGCAGTTAGGGTTGAAGTTGCAGAGCGGCAAAGGACCGGTCGAGGTTTTGGTAGTGGATCACGCAACGGTACCAGCGGAGAACTGAGCGATGCGAACCTGTTCAGCAATTGTGGGCTTGATAGTGGTGCTGGGCTGTGTGCCTGACCTTTCTGTCTTAGGGCTCTTAGGGCAAGCTCAGACCGCAGGGGCAAAGCCGCTGCCGGTCTATGATGTGGCGACGATCAAGCCGAACAAGAGTGGGCGGCTGGGCGACGTCGATATGGATACGAACGATGATGTGTTCACCACCCGCAACACGGGGCTGAAACCGATATTGCAACAGGCGTTCGGCGTGCAGCAGAACTTGATCTATGGTCTGCCGGGGTGGGTCGGGACGGCGCGCTATGACGTGAATGCCAAGGTGCTGGATCCGGACATGCAGCAGCTGCATAGCTTGACGGCGGCCGAACATCGGGCGATGTTGCGCAAGCTGATTGAGGAGCGGTTTGCGTTGAAATGGCACATGGAGACTAAGACCTTGCCGGTACTGGAATTGGTAGTGGCCAAGGGTGGACCGAAGTTTAACGAGGTCACGGGGCCGCAGGCGGGCGGCGACGACACGTATTGGCACAACAATGAGATGGGCATCAAGCATGTGCCGATCGCGAGCTTTTGTGAATCGCTATCCACCAAGCTGGGGCGGCCGGTGGTGGACCGGACGGGGTTGGCGGGCAAGTACACGTTTTCAGTGAAGTTCACGCCGGAGGGCGACCCGGCGACGAACAGCGATAAGGGGGTGGCAGAGCCGGAGGCGCCGGGGCTGTTTACGGCGTTGCAGGAGCAGTTGGGGCTGCGGTTGCAGGGCGGCAAAGGGCCAGTCGAAACGCTGGTGATCGATAGCGTCTCGCCGCCGGCGGAGATTTGAACGGATTGAATCAGGAGTTGCACGATGCACGATGCGCGTGTGTGGCCATGCAGAGATGGCGGTAGCGGAGGCATGATGCCGGCGAAGCAGCTCGGACCGAGGCTTTTCGCGGGAACAGGCGGCGTGCTGGCCTTGGCGTGGCTCCTCGCGGCTTGCCTCCCTGCCCTGACTGCACAAGGCCTGGGCGGTGCGGTTGCCGCCCCACCCGCCGCGAGCGGCTCCGGGCCAAGCTTGCGCTTTGATGTCGCCACGATCAAACCGAGCAAACATAGCGGCTATAACATGTATTTCACGACGGACCGCTTCACGGCTGTCGGCGTGAGTTTGCAGCTGCTGGTGGGGGAGGCCTATGGCGCCTACGCGGGGAACCTCGTTTCCGGGGGGCCGCCTTGGGCCGCCAAAGACGTCTTCGATGTGGAAGCGAAGATCAATCCCGAAGAGATGCCCAAATTTGGGGAGCTAACCCTCCCGCAGCGACGCGAGATGCTGAAAAACCTGCTGGCCGAGCGCTTTCAGTTGAAGGTGCATAGCGAAGCGCGCGAGGTGGCTGGATATGCGTTTGAGGTCGCGAAGGGGGGACCAAAGCTCGGGCAGCCGATTACGCAGGCAGACAACCTCAACGGCGTGCAGGGCTACCATTGCAGCATGGGCGGCACGGGCATTCTCGGGTACATCAAGGCAACGCATTGCAGCGTGGATGATCTTGCCGGGATGCTTACCCACGCGGTGGCGCCGAAGCTGGTGAATCAAACCGGACTCCCTGGGTTGTACGACTTTGAGCTGCGTTGGCGACCGGACAATGCACCGATGGTGCATGGCGCGCCCGCCGCCAGCACGGACACCGAAAACTACCCTGCCCTGCCCACCGCGCTGCGGGAACAGCTTGGCTTGAAGCTGGTGCCGATCAAGGCGCCCATTGAGGAAGTTGTCATCGACCATGCCGAAAGGCCTACGGAGAACTGAAGCCATGCGCACGCGCTTTGCCAAACCCCCGACAGCTTACGTGACGGCTTGCATGACAGTTTGCCTTTTTGCAGGTGCGGGGGCGGCGCATGCCACGGCTTGGCAAGGGGCGGAGCCGCAGGCGGCGGCGGTGTATGGTGGGCAGGTGTTGTCGAACGGGCTGCCGGTGCCGGGGGCGACGGTGACCGCGACCCAGGGTACAGTCAAGCGGGTGACCACGACCGATGCGCAAGGGTTTTACCGGTTTCCGGAGTTGGCGCCGGGGGCTTGGACGTTGCGGGTGGAGATGCTGCTGTTTGCCCCGGCCGAGCAGGCAGTAACCGTGGGGCCGGCAATGCCGGGGGTGCGGTGGGAGCTGAAGATGCTGCCGGCCGAGCAGGTGCTAGCCGCGGCGCGGGTGGTGGCGCCGGGGACGAGCGTTGCGGCGAGTGGCGGGGAAAAGCAGATTCCTTTTGGGAATGACAACAAAATAGGGAATGACAGCAAGAAAGGCAATGACGCCAGCGCGGCGGCGGGTGGCGGCGAGAAGCAGGTTCCCTTCGGGAATGACAAGAAAAACAAGGACAAAGGTTCTGCGGAAGCGGCGCTACCGGCGCGGCCCGCGGCCTCGGAGGAGGCGGCGCAGAACGATGGCTTTCTGGTCAACGGCAGCGTGAACAATGCGGCGACGTCACAGTTTTCGCTGGCGCAGGCGTTTGGCAATCAGCGGAAAGGGTCGCGGAGCCTGTACACGGGCGGGCTGGGGGCAATGGCGGGCAATGCGGTATTTGACGCGCGGCCGTATTCGCTGACGGGGTTGGACACCCCGAAGTCTGCGTACAACCGGCTGACGTTGGTGGCGACGCTGGGTGGGCCGCTGAATATACCGCACCTGA
>CAXTTZ010000258.1:0-4281 GCA_964247325.1 uncultured Acidobacteriaceae bacterium
CTCCGACCCCGCCACCACCAACCCGTCCTCGGTTACCGCATAGCGCGACGGCCGCAGCCCATTGCGGTCCAGCGCCGCTCCCACCACGCGCCCATCCGAAAACGCAATCGCCGCCGGCCCATCCCAAGGCTCCGCGCAGTCGGCGTGATACCGCAAAAACGGCGACGGCCGCTCCGTAAACGCCGGCGGCAGCAGCATGCGCACTGCCTCGGCCAAGCTCCGCCCATTCTGGCTCAGCAGCTCCACCGTCTCATCCAAGCTCGTCGAATCTGTCCCATCCTTGGTCAAAATCGGCTTACACTCGGCCGGCAGCCCCGCCTCCCGCGCATCCATCCGTGCCCGGTTGCCCCACACCGTGTTGATCTCGCCGTTGTGCGCCAAGGTCCGCGCCGGCTGGGCCCGCTTCCATGCCGGCGTCGTATTGGTGGCATAGCGCTGGTGAAAGATCGCAAACGGCGTCCGAAACGCCTCCGCCTGCAGGTCCGGGTAAAACTCCGGCAACAGCCGCCCCAGACACATCGCCTTGTACACCAGCGTCTGCGTCGAAAGCGAACACACATACCCGTCCACCTCGCCGCACTCCACCGCACGCTCAAAGGCCTTGCGCGCCAGATACAGTCGCCGCTCCATCGTCGAATCAGCCGTGCTGCCCAAATGAGTGGAGTTGGCTGGCTTCGCCGCGCTAGCCGAATCAGTCGAGTTTGCTGACTTAGCCACATTCGCCGCCCCCGCCACACTCCGCCCTTCACGCACCAGCACCTGCAGCACCCGCGGCATCGTTCCCCGCGCGATTGGGCCTAACACCTCCGGGCGCACCGGCACCGCACGCCACCCGAGTACCTCCATCGCCTGCGCCGCGAGCGCCTCTTCCAGCACGCTTCGCACCACGCGGTCATCCTCGGGGGCAAACACCATCCCCACCCCGAGTCGCTCCTGATCCGCAAGCTCCACACCGGCTTCCTGCAGCAGAAACGCCCGCGGCACCGCCGTCATGATCCCCACCCCATCGCTCGAAAGCCCATCGGCTGCCACCGCGCCGCGATGCGCCAACCGCGCCAACGCCGTCAGCGCCATCTCCAAAATTGCGTGCCCAGGCGCTCCCTGCCCCCCAGCCCGCAGGGACGCCACAAACCCCACCCCGCACGAGTCAAACTCAAACCGCGGATCTAATAATCCCTGTGATCCCTTGGCATTGAACCCCTGAAAACTCAGCAGATCCGCTCGCGCCGGCTCCGCCGCCAAGCCCCGCCGACACCCCGCTAAAGACAGCCCCGCCCCGGGCTTCCTGCCTGCTGAAAGAAACTGGTCCATACGAAACTATACGCCGTCAAGAGCACAAGTGGGTACCGCGCCCAACCCCGGGCTTCTCTCCTCGTAACACCCTGTCCCCGGCACCCAAGCCCGTATTCCGATCTCGAGCCCTACCCCACATACTGCAAGTACGGCACAAACTGCACGGCAGACCGGGCGTACCAGCGTTGCAGAAATATCCGCCCAAACACCATTCGGTGATGAGGACGGGCCCGCTGCGCGCGACCTTTCCTGCTTACGGAACTTATGCGTGGGTGCCAGCCCAGGCGGTGAACATATCGGCAGCCTTCAGCAGGACGCCGGCACTGCCACGAAAGCTGCCGGAGCCGTGCGGTTCGTTGCTGGGCGACCACCACTCGTAAAAGCCTTGATGCTTTACAACACGGTCGATCATGGGCTCGAACTCCTGCCACGCGTCCGCGACCATGCCCTGCGCGACGAGCTGCTGCACCATGCGCCCGCCAAACCAGCACCAGTCTCCCCCATTCTGGTAGTGGTATGGTTCGGCGACACTTGGATTGAGGAAATACCCCCTGGGATACGGCGGGTAGACGGTTAAACCGATAGAAGCAGCATGTGCGTCCTTTACGGCGCGGCGCATCCGGGCGAGCGACAAACGGATCTCGTCCGCTCTAAGAAATCCTGCCTCGACCGCGATGGCCGTGCCCCCGAGATAGAGGATCGCATCCTCGTCAAAGCCAGCCGGAAAGGGCGATCCCTTCAGGTAGAGGTGGGTTCGATACTTCCCGGCGCGCGCGTCCCACAGGTGGCGGCGCACCGACCGCGAAAGATCCTTCCGGGTCTGCAAAAAGAACGCACGGTCGTCGCTGGAGATGCCGGGCAGGTGCAGGTAGTCCCGCATGGCTACCGCAAACATGGCGTTGGCATAGATGCTGCACGCGGGATGGCTGCGCTCGTCGATCTGGTCACCGAGCTTGTCTTCCGGTTCTATGTCGCCCCAATCAATGGTGGCGCCTGCCCATACCAAACCGCGCGTGCTGTCCCAACGCCTCAGCAGGAGGTAGCGCAGAGCCAAGCCAAGGCGTTGCCGCACCGTCCTGCCGTCAATGTCCTCGTCCAGAAACGCCGTATCATGGGTCACGTCAATGTACTTGCGCGTGGCTGAAACCAGCGACGATTCCTGGTCGCTTTCGACAGTATTCTTGAAGGCCGAGGTTTCTGGCAGGTGAGGCGAGGTGCGGTAAGCAGCGGTGCGGTGCGCTGTTGTGGGCAGGTAGCCGTCCGGGATGTCACCTTCGCTGCCCTGAAATTGCAGAAACGAACGCAGCGCCTCACGCATGGGCGCGGGGCCGGTGACCGGCAAGGCAGCCTCAATGAACGTGTTGGTGTCGCGAATCCAAACCTCAGGATAGGTGGTGCCGGCACGCAGTCCGCTGCCGAGCAGCTGGCGGCCCAGCTGACGAACCGCACCTAGGCGCGCATCACCCAGGATTTGGGCTGCAAGGGCACGATCCGTGACGCGGTTCGGTGGCGCGGTCTGGCCCGGCAGTGCCCAGCTGAAACGTCTCTCAAGCGCGAAACAGGCGGTACCCGCAAGGGCTGCGCAGACGCGGCGTCTGGACGGTCGCGTTATGGGTGCGCGTGCCCCCTCCGTGGTGGTGGTGAAAGCCGTTCCAAAACTCATATTCATCCAGTCTACGGGCATAGTGACTGACCTTATTTACTTCCGATCATGCGATATCTGGAGCCTGATCCTTCACCTTGAAGTTGGGTGTCGGAAGAGAACAATCCCGAACAAGCGGCCAGAACACAAAATAGGGCTACCAGTGTCACGATACCTGCGGAATGAGGAAGAACCGAGAACGACTTCACGAGCGCCATCGCTATCGCGAAGAAATGCAGAAAGTTACCCATGGCCACGGGGCGGCTGTAGATGCCTCCTATGAGGTTATCTTTCGCCATCCAGTTCAGGATCGCGAAGCCTAGATAAAGAGCTCCACATGCCTGAGCTACTACGGTAAGGAGAGGTGCTTGAGAGCCTCCCGCAGCCTGAACCACTTCACTCGGACCGAACGTGAGCACAACGCCTAAAGAGAACATCAAAAAAGCACTGAAGCTCATCAGGTACTTCGTTTGTGTGAACGTCACATCGTCCTCTCAGGTTACAAAAATTCTAGTCAACTAGCCCGACATGGAGAAGGTTAGTCCTCACAAACGCCGCTGGATGGAGCCTGCATCACGAGGAGCTGCCCCTTTCCGCCATTCCGCTGGGCATGCAGATTCAGCCAACGTCGACACCACCAACAACACAAGCCACATCCACGACACAAGCACCACCGCGAACCCGCACCCGCTGACATCCGCTGCGCTTGACACCCCAGTTCAATATTTATACAGTCATAGTTGCATTTTTATACAGCGCTTCGTTCGCAGGCGACGAAGTTCGTCCTTAGCTTGCAACGGCTGCAGTTCAACCTCACAGACCGCACGCCCGGAGGTGTCGCCATCAAAACTGATCGCCACACCACCATCCGCGCCTTGCTCGCCAGCACCCCCATCTCCAACCAGGACGAGCTGCGGCGCCAGCTCGCCGAGCATGGCCTTCACGCGACCCAGGCCACGCTCTCGCGCGACATCCGCGAGCTCAAACTGGTCAAAGGCCCGGCCGGCTACGCGCTGCCCTCTGCCGGCGCCCCCATCGGCGACAATGCACTGCCCGCGACCGCCGAGCTGCTCCAAAGCTTCGGTCTCGCCGTCCAGCAGGCGCAAAATCTGCTCGTACTGCATACCGTCGGCGGCGCTGCCCCGCCCGTCGCCGCCGGCATCGACGAAGAACGCTGGCCCGAGGTGGTCGGCACCGTCGCTGGCGACAACACCGTGCTCATCATCTGCCCCGACCCCGCGCACGCCCACGCCCTTTCCGAGCGCCTAGAGGCCCTCCTTGTCTGAGCTGCTGTCCACCTCCCTCGCGCCCGCAAAGATTGCCGTCGCCGGGGTTTCCGGCTACGC
>CAXTTZ010000259.1:0-4274 GCA_964247325.1 uncultured Acidobacteriaceae bacterium
CCCCGCCCGCTACGCGAGCTCGCCCCCAACGACTTAGAGCTCATCCTATCTACCCTCCCCCAGCTCCGAACCTCCGTGTAGCGCTTACTGCAGAGTCGATTTTGCGGAACTGATCCGTTCACCTTGACGATCTCACCACCATAGCTTGACCGTACATTCACCCCATCAACCTAAACGCATCCAAAGCCCCTCCATCCGCGTCTGTACCTTTATCCCGATCCCCTTGTGGGTCCACCCCACGCGCCGAGGTGCTCCTTGAGTCCATGTTCCGAAGTCATCGATCTCGACATTGAGGAAAGCACCCCGCTTTCGCCCGCCGAGCTCCAGTTCACCCGTCGGCAGTTCCTTGCCGCCTCCGGCGTGCTTTCCGCCGGCCTCGCCGCCGGCCTCACCCCCGAGGCCGCCGCCCAGCGCTCCGCTGAAGCTCAGCAAACCATCCCCATCAGCTTATCGATCAACATGCAGACCCGCCAGCTCCCCGTCGACACCCGCACCACGCTGCTCGACCTTCTGCGCGAGCATCTCGACCTTACCGGCTCCAAAAAAGGCTGCGATCACGGCCAATGTGGCTCCTGCACCGTCTTGCTCGACGGCCGCCGCGTCAACGCTTGCCTTACCCTCGCCGTCGCCGCCCAAGGTTACGAGATCACCACCATCGAAGGCCTCGGCACCCCCGAAAACCTTCACCCCGCCCAGGCCGCCTTTCTCGAGCACGACGGCTACCAGTGCGGCTATTGCACCCCCGGCCAGATCTGTTCCACCGTCGCCCTGCTCGAGGAAACCCGCCGCGGCGAACTCTCGCAGGTCAGCTGGGAGTCCGGCAAAACCAGCCACCCCGCCCTCTCCGACGACGAGATTCGCGAGCGCATGAGCGGCAACCTGTGCCGCTGCGGCGCCTACCCCAACATCGTCGCCGCTGTCCGCGCCGTTGCTACCCACAGTTCTTAGTTGTTAGTGATTAGTTCACAAATTCTCGCTCTCGGTACTCACGAATTACTAACAACGAATAACTCTCGGAGAACGTCCCCTTGATCCCCTTCAGCTACCAGCGCGTCGACTCCCCCGACGCCGCCCTCCACGCGAATGGCGCCTTACAGAACGCCAAGTTCCTCGGCGGCGGCTCCAATCTCATCGACCTCATGAAAGACGGCGTCGAGCTTCCCTCCGCCCTCATCGACGTCAACCATATCGGCCTCGACCACCTCCAAGCCGACGCGTCCGGCGCTTCCATCGGCGCCTCGGTCCGCAACTCCGACCTCGCCAATCACCCCGGCATCGTCACTCACTATCCTCTGCTCTCGCAAACGATCCTCGCCGGTGCCAGCCCGCAGCTGCGCAATATGGCCACCACGGCCGGCAACCTGATGCAGCGCACCCGCTGCTACTACTTCACCGATATCAGCTTTCCCGCGTGCAACAAGCGCAAGCCTGGCTCGGGCTGCGGCGCGGTCACCGGCATCAACCGCATCCACGCCATCCTCGGCCAAACCGACGAGGGTCCCACCTCGCCGCACACCTGCATCGCCACCAACCCGTCCGACATGTCCGTCGCCCTTTACGCGCTCAACGCTCAGGTCGAACTTCAAGGCCCGGCCGGCAAGCGTACCCTCCCCGTACGCGATTTTCACCGCCTCCCCGGCCAAGATCCCGCCCGCTACACTAACCTGCAACCCGGCGAACTCATCACCGCCGTCACGCTCCCCGCGGCCAAGTTCGCCCGCAACTCTTGGTACCTCAAGGCCCGCGACCGCCAGTCCTACGCCTTTGCGCTTGTTTCGGTCGCCGCCGGCCTTGAGCTTGACGGCAACACGATTCGCTCCGCCGGCCTCGCGCTCGGCGGCGTCGCGCACAAGCCCTGGCACTCGCCCGAAGCCGAGCACGCCCTGGTCGGCAAGCCGGCCAACGCCAAAACCTTCGCCCATGCCGCCGAGCTCGCCCTCGCCGGCGCTAAGGGCTACCAGCACAACGCCTTTAAGGTAGAGCTCGCCAAAAATTGCATCATCCGCGCGCTCACCCAAGCCAGCCAAGGCCCGCAAGCCCCCTCCGGAGTGCAAGCATGATGCAGGACCAACAGGCGCAGCTCCCTAAGCTGCCCCAACCGCCCCACCGCTACGAGGGCGCCGACAAAGTCACCGGAAAGATCAAGTACGCCGCCGAGTTCAAAGAGCCTTTCCCCGCCCGCGACCTCCTGTACGCCTACATGGTGCAGTCCACCATCCCCTCCGGCACCATTGCCTCCATCGACCAGCGCGTCGCCGAGCGCGCCCCCGGCGTGGTCGCCGTTCTCACCCCGTTCAACGCCCCCAAACTACCCTCCGGCGGTCCTCCCAGCCCGCCCACCAAGCGCAGCTTGTCCGTCCTTCAAGACACCAAAGTCCACTACAACGGCCAGCCCATCGCCGTGGTCGTTGCCAAGTCGCTTCCTGAAGCCATGCGCGCCGCCCGCCTGCTCGATATCCAATACACCCCCGAGCCGGCCAAGCTCGACTTCTTCGGCCGCCTCAACGAGGCTCGTCTCCCCAAGCTGCGCAGCCGCGACCCCAACACCAAAAATCGCGGCGACGTCCAGCAAGCCCTCGCCAAGGCGCCGGTCAAGCTCGAGCAAACCTACATTACCCCCATGCAAACCCACAACCCGCTCGAGCCCCACGCCACAATCGCCTGGTGGCAGGGCGAAAAGCTCAACGTGTACGACGCCACCCAGGCCATCAGCGGCGACCGCATGAGCCTGGCCCGCAACCTCAACCTCGCCATCGATGACGTCCGCGTCATGGACCCAGTGGTCGGCGGCGGCTTCGGCTCCAAGGGTTCCACCTGGTCGCACGTCGTGCTCGCCGCGCTCGCCGCTAAGGTCGTCGGCCACCCCGTCAAGCTCGTCCTCGGCCGCGAACAGATGTTCGGCCCCGTCGGTGCACGCCCTATCACGGTCAACAACATCCGCATCGCCGCGAACAAGGACGGCAAGATCACCGGCATCCAGCACGATGCCGTCATCCACGCCTCCACGCTTGAAGACTTCATCGAAGAAACCGTCGGTCCCAGCCGCATGCTCTACCAAAGCGGCTCCAACGAGACCAGCCTCAAGATGGTCGAGGTCAACTACGGCATCCCCACCTTTATGCGCGCGCCCGGCGAGTCCAGCGGCACCGCCGTGCTCGAAATCGCCATGGACGAGCTCGCCGAGAAGCTCAATATGGACCCCGTCCAGCTGCGGATGGTCAACTACACCGAACGCGACCTGAGCCAAGATCGCCCTTGGAGCTCCAAGCACCTCGACCAGTGCTACACCGAGGCTGCCAACCGCTTCGGCTGGTCCAAGCGGAATCCCAAGCCCGGCCAAAGGACCGAGGGCAATGAGCTGATCGGCTACGGCATGGCCACAGCCACCTACCCCGCTAACCGCTCCGCCGCCAACGCCGTCGCGCGCTTTCTGCCCAACGGCCGCGCCTTTGTCGGCTCCGCCACGCAAGATCTCGGCACCGGCACCTACACCGTCATGCAGCAGTCCGCCGCGCACAGCCTCGGCATGGATCTTTCACGAATCGACGTGGCCCTCGGTGACTCCACCCTGCCCAAGGCTCCCGTCTCGGGTGGCTCCCAGTCCGCCGCCTCGGTTGGTCCGGCCGTTGCCGCCGCCTGCGAGCAATTGAAGCTCAAAACTGCCGACCTCGCCCTCGACGACCCTCAGTCGCCCGTCCACGGCGCCATGGCCGAAGACGTCCAAGTCGACAAAGGCCGCATCTTCCTCATCAAGAACCCCTCCCAGGGCGAGGCCGTCACGGCCCTCATCGCTCGCCACGGCGGCAAATCCATCGAGACTACCGGGTCCGCCGAACCCGGCGAGGATCGCACCTCCATGACCCAAGCCTCCTTCGGCGCCGTCTTCGCCGAGGTCGCCGTCGATAAGTCTACCGGCATGGTGAAGGTGCGCCGCCTCGTCGCTACCTACGATATCGGCACGCTGCTCAACGACAAAACTGGCCTCAACCAACTCATGGGCGGCCTCACCTGGGCCATCGGCTTCGCCCTGCACGAAGAAACCCACGTCGACCCCAACACCGGCCGCCCCGTCAACGAAAACCTAGCCGAGTACCACGTTCCCACCAACCGCGACGTTCCTTCCATGGACATCACTGTGCTTAACATCCCTGACACAAAGTTCAACCCCCAAGGCGCCCGCGGCATCGGCGAAATCGGCAATACCGGCGCCATGGCCGCTATCGCCAACGCCGTCTACAACGCCACTGGCAAGCGCATCCGCCAATACCCCATCA
>CAXTTZ010000260.1:0-4262 GCA_964247325.1 uncultured Acidobacteriaceae bacterium
GCCTGATGCAGGAGCACATCCGCATCGGCCTGCAGTTCCCGCGCGTGAAGCTGAATACCACCTACAGCTTCGGTCTGGACGATCAGGAATGGGTGGTTGCCTTCGAGACGAACTTTCCAGAAGACTTCCTGGATCTGGTGCAGCAACTGCGCGAGACGGAGATTTCCATCTATACGCTCAAGGACTACCCGATCTTCTCTTGCGTTCGCCTTCGCCCCCACGAAATGTTGGAGCGACTCGGGTAGCGAACCCGCAGGAGGGTTCTATGCGACCTGTCGCGTTTGTTACGGTAGTCATGCTTTTTTCCGTGAACCACGCTTCCCAAGCGGCAACGGTACCTGCCTCGGTGCAGGTTCCGTTTGTCGGCTGTCCTTCGGACGGCCAGCTTGGTCCCATTCCCGCTCCCAAACATAAGATCAGGTCGGTCCCGGTCACCGCTAAAGCAGCCGTCAAGCTGGCCTGGTATCAGGCCAGCTATGGGCAGGGCGTGCTCGCACCGCGCGGTTGGCTTTGTTTCGGCACCTATGGTTCTAGCGGCTCCAATCTCTACGTCAGCCCACAGCGCCTCACAAGCGAAATGCTCTTTTCAGACAAGTGGAAAGGCATCACCGGCTCCGCCGTCCAGCTCTCCGACATGTCCGGTGGCACCTCCGGTCGTTTTGCCGTCTCTGATGCCATCAGTCGGGTTTTTCCCGCCTACCGCGCCTATGTCGCCAAGCAGGACCTCGGCAACGACAAGTTGCCCAACGGACCCTACCAGACCGACACCCTGCGCTACCAAAACGAGCACACGGTCGAATACACGACTCCTGCTCGCAAAATGGGCCTGGGAACTGATTCCCGACTGCTCGCGGACGATCTTCCCATCTCTGGGGTGAACCTTCTTACAGGAGTGGATACAGACCTGGTCTCGCTTTCGGTCCGGCTACCTGCCGATTCAGACATGCTGGTGCAGGCCATCACGCGGCAGGTTGAGCAGGCAAACGCCATTCCTCCGCCTAGACCGTAGCGCGACGTGATGGCCGAGTGGGCGACGGCTCAGCCTGCCGGATGCATGTACACTGCGCAGATGCCGGTGTCTAAGAAAGACGCGCCCGCTGCATCGGAGCCTCGAAAATCGAAAGGCTCCCAAACCGCAGCCTCTCCCGCAAAGGCTCGCAAGATCGCCGCCTCTGAGCTTGTCGCCCGTAAGGCACCCCCAAACAAGGGCTTCCGCAAACGCTCCGGCACCGCCAAACCCCTAGCCCCTGAGCGTATCGCCGCCATCTTGGACGCCTTACGGCGTGCCTATCCCGATGCCGTCTGTGCGCTCCACCACAGCAACGCCTGGGAGCTCACGGTAGCGACGATCCTTTCTGCCCAAAGCACCGATGCCGGCGTCAACCTCGCCACGCCGGAGCTCTTCCGCATGTACCCGACCCCGGCCACCCTGGCCCAAGCCGATCCCGCCGTCATCGAGCAGCTCATCCACCGCACAGGCTTTTACCGCGCCAAGACCAAGAGCATCATGGGCGCGGCCAAGGTCGTCACCGAGCGCTTTGGCGGCGAGGTTCCCCAGACGATGGAGGAGATGCTGGAGCTGCCCGGCGTTGCGCGTAAAACCGCCAATGTCGTGCTCGGCTCTTGGTATGGCATTCCGTCCGGCGTCGTGGTGGACACCCATGTGCTGCGCCTATCGCGCCGCCTCGAGCTGACCAAGAATGACGATCCGGTGAAGGTCGAGCAGGATCTACAGAAAATCCTCCCCAAAGATCGCTGGATAGCTTTCTCGCACGAGTTGATCCACCATGGCCGCCGCGTGTGCGTGGCCCGCAAGCCACGCTGCGCAGAATGTGCGCTCGAGACCGAATGCAACGCCAGCGATAAAAACATGGAGTTCGCACTAGCCCCCGCATTAGAGCTCTTCACCTAAGGGGTAGTTCCTTGTTTCTTTTCTGGTTGTCATTCCCGAAGGGAATCTGCTGTTTGTGCCGAGCCAGTATTGCACCTAAAGGCAAAGCGCACCAGCCCTCACTCAACCCTTCCGCGCCGCCAACCCCAACTCGGCCATCACGCGCTGCAGGTCCCTCCAGGCCTCCCCTTTCTGCCGTGGGTCGCGCAGCAAGAACGCCGGATGATAGGTCACCGCGACCTTGGCTCCGCGCGACTGAAACCACTGTCCGCGCAGCGACGCCAGCGACTGCTTAACCCCCAGCACATACGTCGCCGCCGTCGAGCCAAGGGCCACAATTACCTGCGGCCGCACAATATCAATCTGCCGCAGCAGAAACTGCGAGCAGGCGGTCGCTTCCGCAAACTCCGGCGTTCGATTTCCCGGGGGCCGGCACTTCACGATGTTCGAGATAAACACCTGCTCCCGCGCCAAACTCATCGCGCTGATCATGTTGTTTAACAGCTGCCCAGCCTTACCCACAAAGGGCCGCCCCGTCGCATCCTCATCCGCACCTGGGCCTTCGCCCACAAACATCAGCCGCGCGTTCGGGTCGCCCTCGCCGAACACAATCGTGTGCCTGCCGGCATAGGCCAGCGGACACCGCGTGCAATCCCCGATCTCCGCGCGGAGCTGCTCCAGGGCCGCGGCACGTTCCGCTGGCGGAGTCACCGCCGGCAAGGGGGTCAGCACATCGAACGCAGTTGGTTTCGGCATCGGGGCTAGGAGCTCGGGCGGCAACATCGGCGCAGGTTTGCTCGCCTCCGGCTCCGCGCTGAAGTACGTTTTGACCGGCTCAGGCACCCTTGGGGTTGTTTCCGCCGGGCGTGAAGTGAAAGGCCTAGCGCTTTCACGAGGTTCTGCCACAGGAGCTTTGTTGGCGGCACTCGCCGGCCGTATTGCACGTTCTCGTGGCTCGCTCGCAGCCCCGGGCGCTGCCCGCTCCGGCTTGGGCGTTGCTGCTAGACCAGAGATCTCAGGCAAACCCGCCGCCAAGTTCTGCCCTGCACCCGAGCGGAGCTTCGCCAGCCACGCCTCCGGCAGCACGAGGCCGCCCGGCTCCCGGCGGTACAGCTCATAGACACCCATGTCGCGCAGGTACTCGACCCACGCGCGCAGCCCCTCATGCGGTGCAGTGCTCATCGCCTTCTAGACTAGCAAGGCCATGCCCTTTACCGAGTCTTCAACGGCGCGGACGGCTTTTTTGTTACCAGCGAGTAGCTGACCTTACCTAAACGAATCTCGTCCTGCGCCACGCGGCACGCCTTCATCGACGTGGAAACACCTAGCGGAGGCGCCCCGGACTGCAGGTGCCGTGCGCGCCTTGCCGCGCCCTTTACAAGACTGTACTTATTCTGCAACGGATCCATGCTGACCATACGGCTTACCTCATGCTGAAGCTTGGGATAACTCATCTTAGCTGTACTATCGGCAGAAAAAGTAAAACCATGACAAAATCCACAACGAAAGGTGTAGACCATCCCCCATTCGTTGTGTTCGTGTCTTAATGTGAAGCAGCTAAATCAACCTCAAAGCTATGCAGCGCCTGTTCAAGATGCTCCGAACGCTGGTTGGTTAAGCAAGAAGCGGCCAGCGCTCGCTCCTCGGTCCCGCCCTCGCCACGCTCCGCCAGTACGATCGCGCGCATCTCGGCCGCTGCGTCGTCAAGCACATCGTTGACCAAAGCATACTTGTAGCACTCAAGATTGCCCAGTTCCAGCCTTGCCTGCGACAAGCGCCGGTCGATTACCTCTTCTTGCGTCACACCTTCGGCTTGGCTCCGATTTCGCAGGCGACGCTCTAAAACCTGGGGACTCGGTGGCAAAATAAAGATCGACACCGCGTGCGGCACCTTCTGCATCACCTGCACCGCCCCCTGCACATCGATATCAAGCAGCAGATCCTTGCCCGCCGCCTTGGCATGATCCAACATCGAAAGCGCCGTGCCGTAGTAGTTTCCAAACACCTCGGCCCACTCCAAAAACTCATCACGTGCAACCATGCCCAGAAACTTATCGCGCGTGGTGAAACAGTACTCGCGGCCGTTTTCCTCCGAACCGCGCGGCTCGCGGGTCGTGTAGCTGATGGAAAACTCCAGCCCTTCCACCAAACGCCGCACCTCCGTCACCAGGGTGCTCTTCCCTGATCCGCTGGGTGCCGAGATGATAAACAGTATGCCCGCCATAAACCTTGTGTTCGGGCTAGTGTACCTGCGATACCGCCTCCCGTGCGCAAAACCTAGCCATCGGCCTACCACTTTTAGGCCATGCCCGCCACCTCGGCCCCAACCGCCTCCCCCGTCGCTGGCTCCCCTTCGCCCAACTGCACCGCG
>CAXTTZ010000261.1:0-4262 GCA_964247325.1 uncultured Acidobacteriaceae bacterium
CCCCCATATGGTCCGGCAACCCCGTTTCGCGCGGCGCGATAAAGTCCCCCAACGACCGGCAAGGCTCCTTGCCCTCCCGGTTTGCCTGTTGCCGCAGAAAGTGAAACCGTGCCCGCACCTCGGTTCGCTCTGCATCGGCATACAGCTCCACATCGTCGCCGGCAGCGTTGGCCGGAAACAGCCCATACACCCCGCGCGCCGTCAGCAGCTTGCCCGCGACAATCCGGTCCAGCAGCGCATTGCCGTTCCGAAACAGCTCCCGCGCCTCCGCTCCCTGCCGCTCGTCGTCCAAAATGCGCGGATAGATCCCCTTCAACCCCCACGTATGAAAAAACGGCGACCAGTCGATAAACTCCCGCAGCGTCGCCAACGGAAAGTCGTCCAACACCCGCACGCCCGTACACTCCGGCGCCGGGATGTCCTCTGCCCTCCACACAATCGGTGTCCGCCGCGCCCGCGCCTCCGCAATCGGCACCAGGCTCTGCTTCGGCGCCGTGTGCGCCTGCCGCAGCGCCTCGTACTCCCGCTCGTGCTGCTCGGTAAACAGCGCCCGGCTGTCCTCGCTCAGCAGGCTCGTCGTGACCGGCACCGCCCGGCTCGCATCGGTGACATGCACCACTGGCTGCCGGTAGTGCGGCGCGATCTTGATCGCTGTGTGCGCCCGGCTCGTCGTCGCCCCGCCCACCAGCAGCGGCACCGTAAACCCTTGCCGCTCCATCTCCCGCGCCACATGCACCATCTCGTCCAACGACGGCGTAATCAGCCCGCTCAGCCCGATCATGTCCGCGTTCTCGTCCTTGGCCCGCTGCAGAATCTTCTCCGCCGGCACCATCACGCCCATGTCGATCACTTCGTAGTTGTTGCACGCCAGCACCACGCCCACGATGTTTTTGCCGATGTCGTGCACATCACCCTTCACCGTCGCCAGCACGATCTTGCCCTGCGCCTAGACTTCCCGCCCAGCCGCTGCGGCCTCCGCCTTTTCGGCCTCCATATACGGCGTCAGGTGCGCCACCGCCTTTTTCATCACCCGCGCCGATTTCACTACCTGCGGCAAAAACATCTTGCCCGCCCCAAACAGGTCTCCCACCACGCTCATCCCCGCCATCAGCGGCCCTTCAATCACCAGCAGCGGCCGCCCCAGCTTCACCCGCGCCTCCTCCGCATCCTCATCAATATATGCGTCAATGCCCTTCACCAGCGCATGCGACAACCGCTCCTCCACGGTCCCCTTTCGCCACTCTTCTTCCCGCTTGTCTTTGCTTTTCTGGTTGTCATTCCCGAAAGGAATCTGCTTGTCCGCCTCCGACGCCTTCAACTGCTCCCCGAACTCCACCAGCCGCTCGGTCGCATCCGCCTGCCGGTTCAGCAGCACATCCTCGACCAGCACCTTCAGCTCCGGCTCAATCTCCTCATACACCTCCAGCATCCCGGCGTTCACAATACCCATGTCCATACCCGCCGCAATCGCGTGGTACAGAAACGCCGCGTGCATCGCCTCGCGCACCTTGTTATTGCCGCGAAAGCTAAACGAGATATTCGATACCCCGCCACTCACCTTGGCATGCGGCAGGTGCGCCTTGATCCAGCGCGTGGCGTTGATAAAGTCGACCGCGTAGTTGTTATGCTCCTCCATCCCCGTAGCCACGGTCAGGATGTTGGGGTCAAAGATAATATCCTCCGGCGCAAACTCGACCTCGTCCACCAGCATCCGGTACGCCCGCTCGCAGATCCGGATCTTGTCCTCATAGATCGCCGCCTGCCCCTGCTCATCGAACGCCATCACCACCACGGCCGCGCCGTACTTCCGCACAGCCCGTGCGTGCTGCCGAAACCGCTCCTCGCCCTCCTTCAGCGAGATCGAGTTCACGATCCCCTTGCCCTGCAAGCACTTCAGCCCCGCCTCAAGGACCTCCCACTTCGACGAGTCCACCATGAACGGTACCTTGGCCACCTCCGGCTCGCTCCCCAGCAGCTGTAAAAAGCGCGTCATGGCATAAACGCCGTCGATCATCCCCTCGTCCATGCATATGTCGATCACATTGGCGCCGTTCTCCACCTGCTGCCGCGCTACCCCCACGGCCTCCTCGTACTTGCCTTCTCGAATCAGCTTGGCGAACTTCGGCGACCCCGCCACGTTGGTCCGCTCGCCAATCATCAAGAACACACCTGGCTGTTGCACAAAGGGCTGCGACCCGGACAGCCGCAACGGCTTCGTCTCCGCCAGTTCCGCCGCTGTGTTCCTCGCTTGCCGCAAGCTCACCTCACCCCCGCCCTATCTGATGATCAAGCCCACCCGCCCGAATGTCACCCAAACGGCCAGGCAACTCCGACAACAACCCCGTTGCGCACCCTTCGCGCTCTTTGCGTCAGATTTGCCCTTACCCTACCGCCGAAACCCGTTGCGTACCGTTGCGTCCTCCGCGTACTTTGCGTTGGTCTTTCCGTCGCTCACCCCAACGTCCGAGGCTCCAACCCCGCCCACGCCTTTGCAATCGCCGCAATATGCTCCGGCGTATTCCCGCAACATCCCCCGGCCACATTTATCAGTCCAGCCTCCGCAAACTCCCCCAAATATCGCGCCATATCCCCCGGCCCCAAATCAAACCCTGTCGCCGACAACGGATTCGGCAACCCAGCATTCGGATAACAACTCACCGCCACATCTGCCTTGGCCGCCAGCTCCGCCAAAAACGGATACATCAGATCCGGCCCCAGCGAACAATTCAATCCCACCGATAACGGCTTCACGTGCGCCACCGCCGTCCAAAACGCCTCCACCGTCTGCGCCGAAATCATCGTCTCGCCCCCGCGCCCCACTGCCGCGGAGATCATCACCGGCAGCTCTCGGCCCTCCGCATCGAACACCTCACGAATGGCCACCAGCGCCGCCTTCGCATTTAACGAATCGAAGATCGTCTCCACCAGCAGCACATCCACCCCGCCCGCCATCAACGCCCGCACCTGGTGGCTGTACGCGGCTTTTACCTGGTCAAACGTCACCACCCGAAACCCTGGATCCTCCGGGTCCGGCGAGTTCGATAGGCTCACCGTCAGCGGCCCAATCGCCCCTGCCACAAATCGCTGCCGCCCCGTCGCCTCGCCTACCCGGTCGGCCCACACCCTGCACTGTCGCGCCGATTGCTCGTTGATCTCCCAAGCCAGAGCATCCAGCGACGCGCTTTCTACGATCCCCTGGTAAAACTCCGGATCCTTCCTGCCCCCATGCTCCCGCGGGTCGTCCACAAAGAACTCGCTCTGCGCGATGCTCGTCGCCCCAAACGTGTTGGTCTCAAGGATGTCCGCGCCCGCCTCCAAAAACCGCCGGTGAATGTCCCCAATCATCTCCGGCTGCGTCAGCGAAAACAGGTCCCCATTATTCAGCAGATCCTTGCGCGCATCCTCAAACCGCCCCCGCCGCATGTCTGCCTCGGTCATCCCATACGTGCGAATGGTCGTCCCCATCGCCCCATCCAGAATCGCAATCCGCTCCCGCAACAGCTTGCCCAGAGGATGCCCCTTCCAACTCATCCCTTTACCCCAATTTCGTCACATGTCCACAAACTCGTAGCGTATCTTGGCGCCACCTTCGCGCTTTTGCGTCAGAATTTGCCCTTGCCTTCCCTACCGCAACACCTCAACCTCTTCGTGCCCCGAGTGCGGCAGCGCCGCCGGCACCGGCACCAGTAGATCTTCCTTGCGCATCACCATATTGGTCGCATTTAAGCTTGCCAACTCAAACCCATGCCCATGTGTAATCGCATCCGTCGGACAAGCCTCCACGCAATATCCGCAAAAGATACACCGGTTGTAATCGATGTTGTAAACCTTTGCGTACCGCTCCGCTGAAGAAATCCGCTGCTCTTCCGTGTTGTCCGCGGCCTCGATATAGATACAGTTCGCCGGACAAGCCGCTGAGCACAGATAACACGCCACACACTTTTCCAGCCCGTTCTCATCCCGCTGCAGTTGGTGCTTGCCCCGAAACCGCTCCTGAAACACCGCCCCCCGCAGCGGCCCCGGCCCATCCGGATAGTTCTCCACCTCGGTGGGCTGAAACGTCTCCCGCAACGTGATCCCCATCCCCTTCGCAATCGCCGCGGCATTTCCCAAAATCGACATAATCCCAGTATAGTCCCCCGCGCCTGCCCAAGGCTCCTGCTTCTCATCCCACGCAGCAAAACCGCACTCACCTGCCCTTCAGGTTGTCGTCCCCGAAGGAAATATGCCTCTGCCCTTACACCTCCACCCCAGCGATACAC
>CAXTTZ010000262.1:0-4189 GCA_964247325.1 uncultured Acidobacteriaceae bacterium
CATACCCCGCCGTAACGGGGGGCCCGCCGGCAGCGCGCGCGCCCGGGGGGAAGCTGCCCGCGCCTGCCACGAGCGGCACCGGGCCGAGCAAGGTGCCGTCGGCACTCACCTGAACCGCCCCTTGTGGAGTGCCTGCAGCGCCGGTCACCGTGACCGTGAGCGTCTGGCTGGCGGCTGAAGTGATCGCTACCGTGGAGGTCCTGCTGCTGACCAGTCCAGCGGGCTGAAAAAAAGCTTGACCCGTCGTCAGCTCGCGCACGGTGCCGTTTAGTGTGTCGGCCACGGCGAGCCGGCCGAAGGGCGACAGCGCAAGGGCCCGCGGCGCATGCAGCGCTGCTGCCGTGCCCGTGGCCCCGTCCGCGCTGGTTCCTTCCGTGCCGCTGCCCGCGACGGTACCGACCACCGCTGACGGGCTGATGCTGCGGATGCGCTGATTTCCTTCGTCAGCGACAAAGACCGTGCCGTCCCCGGCGATAGCCAGCCCATGTGGCGACATGAACGGCGCCGCGAGCGCGGGCCCGCCGTTACCACTGAATCCTGCCCGCCCCGAACCCGCAAACGTGCTGAGCACGCCGCCGGGCGACACCACACGTATCCGCTGGTTGTGCGTGTCCGCAATGTACACCGACCCGTCGCTGCCGACGGCCAAACCGGATGGTGTATCCAGTTCGCCGGCGGTTGCCGGTCCGCCGTCGCCGCTGAAGCCCTGCACGCCTGTGCCTGCAAAGACCGAGAGTACCCCGGCAGCAAACCGCCACACGCGGTGTGCGGCACTGTCGGCGATGTAAAGGCGGTCACCCGGATCTGTCGCCAAAGCCGACCCTTGAAGGGCCGCTGTCAGGCCAGCGCCAACGCCCGTTGTCCCCGTTCCATCTCCCACAATCGTGGAGATCATTCCACTCTTTACAGCACGTATCCGGCGATTACCCGCGTCGGCGATGAACAGCGTGCCGTCGGTGCCGAAGGCCAGCGCCTGCGGCCCGTTCAGCATCGCCGCCGTAGCCGGCCCTCCATCGCCGCCGAAACCCTGCACGCCCGTGCCCGCGACCACGATCAGGCTGCCGCCCAGGGTGCTTTCCACCACCTGATTGCCGTCCGCATCGGCGATAAAAAGGTTTCCCTGTGTGTCGAACGCCAAACCTGCCGGCTTTCGCAAAGGCCTTCTAGCCGTTTGAGGGAAAGCGCTCCGGCCGGCTAAGACAGCTAATGCAACAAGCAGGACTAACTTCGACCAGCACGTTGCTGGTCGTTGCCGCGACCCTGCCGCACTTGCCTTGCACCTCCGCAGACGTGTCCCTCCCATTCATGCATGGCCGCCCTCACCCAGGGGTCATGCACAGAAGATCGTATGCAAGTTCTGAACGGCATTCCATCCCACTTAGGTGTTGCTTTCGGCGGATTGTCTCTCGCGCGGCAACAGCTTCCCGGGAACTTCGCTAAGCTGGGGGGAAGCCGAGCTGCCACGCCCGGCCTCAATCGAACGATCGGCGGCGTCCCATGCAGTTCCACACAGCTTTTCTCCTTTCGGCCCTGAGCGCCGACCAGTTCCCCTCTGCGGTCAAGACCGGCGACGCTCCGGAGGTCGCATTTTTAGGGCGCTCCAACGTCGGTAAATCTTCTCTGATCAATAAATTGATCGGCGCTTCTGCCGCAAAGGTATCCTCCACTCCAGGACGTACGCGCGCGATCAACTTCTTCGCTCTGCATGAAGGAAATGCCAGTCACTTCAAGCCAAAGCCTGCCCTTGTCTTTGCCGATCTGCCTGGCTATGGTTATGCCAAGATTTCCAAGTCGATCTCGGCCGAGTGGCCTAAGTTCATCGACCCTTATTTAACCGAGCGGGAGCAACTCGCCTTATGTATTTGCTTAGTGGACTCGAACATCCCGCCACAGAACTCTGACGCGCAGCTATTGATCTTTCTTCGCTCCCTGCAGCGTCCGCACCTGGTCGTTGCTACCAAAGCGGACCGGCTGTCCGGAAACGCGCTGACCAAGTCGCTCAAAGCGCTAAAGGAGGCACTCGGTGAGGAGCGGATTCTTCCTGTTTCTAGTAAGTCGGAAAACGGCGTCAAATCACTCTGGCCGGAGATCATGGGTGTGCTCACTTAGAGCACACCCACTCGAGGCATTACTCGCCGTAGTATTCCAACCCAAGATGGGTGATCAAGTCCTCGCCCATAATGTGCCGAAGCGTGTTCTTCAGCTTCATGGATTGAATGAACAAATCATGCTCCGGATAGACTCCCGGGGCCGAATCTGGCGCTTTAAAATAAAAGCTCAACCACTCCTGGATGCCTAGCCCGCGCAAGCTGGGCGTGCGTGCCGCTAGGTCCATAAACAAGCAAAGATCCAAAGCTAGCGGTGCCGCAAGGATCGAATCGCGGCAAAGGAAATCGACCTTGATCTGCATCGGATAGCCAAGCCAACCAAATATATCGATGTTATCCCAACCCTCTTTGTTGTCGCCCCGCGGAGGATAGTAGTTAATTCTCACTTTGTGGAAGATGTCGCCATAAAGCTCGGGGTTCTTCTCCGGCTGGAAGATATGCTCAAGCACCCCAAGTTTCGACTCTTCTTTCGTCTTGAAACTCTCCGGATCATCCAGCACCTCGCCGTCGCGGTTGCCGAGGATGTTGGTCGAGTACCAGCCACTCACGCCGAGCTGGCGCGTTTTGAACGCGGGCGCAAGAACGGTTTTCAAAAACGTCTGCCCGGTCTTGAAGTCTTTTCCACAGATCGGCGCGTTCATCTTCTTCGATAGCTCCTGTAATGCAGGAATATCGACCGTCAAGTTAGGCGCGCCATTCGCAAAAGGGATCCCTTCCTTCAACGCGGCCCAAGCATACAGCATGGAAGGCGAGATACTCGGATCGTCATCGACCAACCCTTTTTCGAAGGCCTCCAAGCTCTGATGCACCGAGGTTTGCTGCAAAAAGATCTCGGTGGAGCCACACCAAATCATGACCTGCCGGTCAGTCTTGGTCTTAAACTCAGCAATATCGTTACGAATCTGGTTGGCCAGATCGCACTTGTTCTTGCCGGTTTTTGTTTTCTTTCCTTCCAGGCGCTTCACATAGTGCTGGTCAAAGGCTGCCGGCAAAGGTTCAATCGACTCAAGAAACGGTCGCATGCTTTCTAACTGGTCACGTTCGAGCACGCCGGCAGTTTTCGCGGCATCGTACAGGTTTCCGCCGAAGATATCCCAGCCGGTAAAGACGAGATCATCCAAGGGTGCAAGAGGAACAAAATCCTTAATCAGCGGCACGCGATCTTCCGTGCGCTTGCCGAGGCGAATGGTTCCCATCTGGGACATCGAGCCGATGGGTTTGGCAAAGCCGCGGCGCACCGCCTCCACGCCGGCAATCAGTGTGGTGGCCACCGCACCCATCCCGGGGACCATGATGCCAAGTTTTCCAGTGTGGGGCGCAATACTCGCCGCAGAGGGCTGCTGTTGCGCGGCGTCGGGGTTGGACATTCTGTTACATACCCTTCTACAAAAAATTGCCGTGTTACCTGACAGGTTAGTATCGCCTACGCCCTTGCAGAGGCGCAAACAGCCGCGCCCTTACGCCGCCTCCGCGCCGGTACGATTCTTCCAGTGCGTCCACACAAACCACGCGATACCCACGACCAGCACAGCCTCCACACCCAGATGGAAGCGGTCAAAAAACGCCTTCAGGCGCGGGTCGGTCTGGAAACGGCTGCCCAGGCGCATGCCCACGTACGCCAGCACGTAGCACCAGGGCCACGAGCCCAAAAACGTGTACAGGTGGAAGCGAAACTGGTTCATCTTGGCGATCCCGGCAGGAAACGCGATAAACGTTCGCACAATCGGCAACATGCGGCCGATCAGCACTGTGATCGAGCCAAACTTCACAAAAAATCGGTCCGCCAGGTCCAAATCGCGCTTGCTCAGCAGCAGGTAGCGCCCGTACCGCTCCACCATGGGCCTGCCGCCTTTGGCCCCAACCCAATACGCCGGGATCGAGCCGAGGTTGGAGGCCACCGAAGCCAGCGTGGCTAGCAGGATCAGCTGCGCCTGCGAGTGCGCCAAAGCGAACCCCGCAAATGGCATGATCACCTCGGACGGGATAGGGATGCAGGCGGACTGGATCGCCATGAGCAGCACCACACCGGTGTAGCCGCCGGTCGTGATCAGAGCGAGTAAAAGAGCAATCAGCTTTTGGGA
>CAXTTZ010000263.1:0-4180 GCA_964247325.1 uncultured Acidobacteriaceae bacterium
CCACCGTCGAAGCTTCCAACGTTTGCTGCAACCCGTCGTTGTACATCGCTCCGACCAGTGCCACCGGCCCGCCCGGTGAGGCCGCCCGCAGCTCCCCATGCCAGACCGGCTCTTCCCCGCGCGCCATATGGCACACCTCGGCGTCGTGCATGTCCAGCTCCGGCGACACCCCCACCGCCACCGGCACGCCGCCCACGCCCTCCTCGGGCGCATACTCGCCCCATGTGTACACCACCGCTCCGGTGACCAACGTATCCTGCCATGCTCGCACCAGATGGTACGACCCTAACTGCGTGGGCATCGCGGGCAAAACGGCAAAATGTGCCTCCGCGCGCCGCTCGGCCCGCAGGCTGTCCAGCCCGAAAACCAGCGACAACAGCCCAAGCGCCCCGGCCCGCAATAGCAGCGACGAGCTGATTGCGGCCAAACTCTTTGCGGGCTCGTTTTTCTGCTGCGCCGGCACCTCGAACCCGCGCCGCCGCAGCCGGTCCGCTACTCCAAAAAACACAAACAGCGCGCCCACAAACAGCACCCCGCCCAGGAGGTAGTCCGCACCCTTGGCCCGCTCCTGCAGCCACGGATACGGCAACGCTACCTTGTAATACACGACCAGCAAGCAAAGCCGTAGCAAGTTGAACACGTACCCCAACAGCACCGCCCCTGCCACCACCGGCACCGCCACCCACCATCGAAAGCGGTACAGGTAGGCCACTACCACGGCCGCCAACCCCAGCGTTACCGCGCCGCGAATCCCATTGCAGCCCGGCGCAATAAACATCCCAAACTCCGGCGTAAACATCAGCCGCAGGTTATCCGGCGTCAGCCGCTCACCCAGCAGGTGGGCAAAGCCGCGCGCCACCGTGGCTGACAGGTGTTGCAACGGCAGATCCACGCGTCGGCTAAACATCTGCGGCACCGGCAACACCGCCCCCATCAGCAGCACCGGAAACCTCGCCGCCCGCAGCAGCGCCGGCCCGCCAAACAGCAGCACCACCCCCGCCGCATACCCCATCGCCAACAGCGGTACAGGCGGCAATTGCACTAGCCAATCGCCGTGCACGGTAAGCACCAAGGTCAACTCATCGCGCAAAAACACCAGCAGCGCACCGGCGGCGAGCACGGCCAGTCCCCACCAACTGCCATCCATCTTCCAACCCAAGCGCCGCCACACCCGCAGGATGAGTGAGAAGCTCACAACGGGCACGGCCGCGCCAATCGATTTCAGATCATCGGTCCGCCACGTGTTCCAAAGCGACGCTGCGGTTCCGCGGAACGCAAACACCCCGAGGGTCGCCGCCACGCATGCCAAACCCACGGCGAACGAAGGCATCCTCGCAAGGCGCATCGGGCGGCTCACCCCCGCGCGCACCTCCGGCGAGGCCGCTACATACACGCCACACCCCGGCCCATGGGCGCGGGCCTACCGGCCCCGGCGCGCGCGCCAATACGTGCGCAACGACCGCACCCCATACACGCCACCCGCTAACCCAGCCAACACCAGGGTTGGGTTTTCCGGAGAATTCGTGCAACCCCCGAGCGCAAACGCCGGCGTGGTCGCCAACCCCGCAAACCCGAGCACCGCGACCAGCCCAACCAACACGGACACCTTCTTCATGCCAAACGCCTCCGCTGCGACCTTGTTCCCGCAGCTTCACTCCTTGAAACGCGATCGTTCCTCTTTCGTTGCGGGCCGGACGGCTCGAGCCTTCTCTCTGCTCCCACACCTACGCCCCAAGTTACGGCGGGCCGCACGGCCGGTCAAGCGTTTCCGCACCGTTCTATCTACGTCTTTCGGGGGATAGGCCCGCCCACGAACGCAAAAAGCGCCAAACTCCTCACCCCTAAGCCGCACAGGGTGCAAAATTCGATAAAATTGCCGAGTCAAAGGAGATTCGAAACAGCATGGCAACGGCGATGGTGAACATTGTAGGACTGAAGGGCGTGTATGAAGGGCTGCAAACGCGCATGGACAAAGCCGTGGACGACTTCCGCGCCCACCTGGTCAGCGTGCGCACCGGCCGCGCCTCCGTCCACATGCTCGACGGCATCAAGGTCGAATACTACGGCTCCGAAATGCCACTATCCCAGGTCGCCCAACTGAACGCGCCCGAAGCGCAACTCATCACCGTGCAGCCCTTTGAAGCCAACCTCGTCAGCACCATCGAAAAGGCCATCCGCACCTCCGGCCAGGGCTTCAATCCTTCGCACGACGGTAGGCTGATCCGCGTTCCCATCCCGCCCATGACCGAAGAACGCCGCCGCGATGCGGTCAAGCGCCTCGCCACCGCCCTTGAAGACCACAAAACCGCCCTGCGCAACATTCGCCGCGACGGCAACGAGCAGGTCAAAAAGGCCATGAAGGACAAGCTCATCTCTGCCGACGACGAAAAACGCGCCAACGACGAGATTCAAGCCCTCACCGACACCCAAATCAAGCGCATTGACGAGCTCTTCAAAACCAAAGAAAAAGAAGTGATGACGGTCTGATCAAACCTCCCTCAGCGGGTTGGTGCGGCAAACAGCACCCCCCGCTGATTAGTCCACACCGTCTCGTCATCCCGCGTCATTGTTATCGACCGCACTTGTTTGTTGTCCCCACTTTGTTATCATCCCGCAGCGAAGCGGAGGGATCTGCTTTCTTACAAGAGCCGATGCTCTTACTCCAGAGCCATCAATAACCGACCCGACGACATAACGGCGCAGCTCCATCCTACAATTCTCACGGCATCGTCTCCGGCTGGCTTTCGCCTGGCGCCTCGGTGACCGCTGCCGGCACCGTTCCTGCCGGAGTCGCCGCCGGCTCGCCTGTGTTTGCCTTCAGTTGCGCCACCTCGCGCGTCGTCTGCCGCCCCGCCGCGTAGCTTCGGTAAACGCTGATGTGGAAGCAAGCCTGATGGAACTCCTCTTCCACATCGATCTTGCCGGCCTGCATCACGGGCAGCAGGTACGCCCGCATCCACGCGAGCTCCGTCGCGTTCATGCCCCGCTTGCCAATATCGATGGCCTGCCCCGTCAGGTGAGGCGAGGCCGCCTCGCCCGCCGTCCCTGCCGCATTGCCGTTTACCATCTGCAGCCGCGCCTGGTACGCTACCGTCCGCACGGCCGAGTTCACCTGCACCGCCTGCCGAAACCGCGCATAGAATGCGGCCCCCAGGTCTTCGGCGAAGAGCACGGTCCACGGCCGCGCCAAACGCCGGTTCACCGGCAGATCCTCACTCGCCCGCAGACCCGGCCCAGCCGCAAAGCCAATTAACTGATGCGCCGCATGCAGCCGCTGCAGATCGCCATCATTTTGCACGCGCTCCAGGCCATCGCTGTTGGCCATCTGATTCTGGTGCACCAACACAAAGCGCGACCCTTTCAGCGGCGCCGGCATCACCAACCGCCCATCCCGGTCATACAACGTGGGCAGCACCGCCGGGCTCACCGCCGCCTCGGTGATCGCTTCACGCTCTTCCAAAGTCGCCGGCACGGTTGGTGGTGGCAGCGCCGGCTCCCCCGCGGGATGATTGCGCCGCCGCGTTCCGCCCGGCCGTCCCGAATCTGCCGCGCCCACCACAGCGACCTCGCCGCCAAACCCCTGCACCACCTGCGGCTGCACCTCGCCACCTGCCGACGAAGCCACGGCTGTTGCCCGAACCACTGAGCCACCAACGATCGGTGCTGCCGGCCGAGCCACCGGCGCTGCCACCGCACGTACGTCTGACATTTCGCCCTTGGCACCCGTGCCTTTTGCTCCCGCGGCACGAACCAGCAAGCGACCCTCCTCGTCTTCGCCGTCCGGATGCGCCACGCCTTCCGCATAGGGCGTTGCAGCAACAGCTTCCTTCGGAAGGTCTTCCCGCCTCGCCGTACCGGCCTCGGAAACGTCCACGCTTCCACGTTGCGGCGACCGCCGCACGATCGGCGCCGCATGGGCCGTTTCCGCTATCGCCGCCCCTGGTTCTTGCCCGAGGTTCGCTCGTCGTTCGCGCCTGACGCGCGCGGCCCACTCGGCCCGAGAGTACGCCCGCTCCGGCGTCTGTGCCTCTAAGGCTCCATGCCCACCGGCATGCTGGCCCGGCCTCCGGCCACGCGCCGCAATGATCGGTTCGGATGGTTGCGCTCCCCGCTTCGCTCCATGCTCCGCGCGGTACATCAAGATTGGGTCATCTGCTGGCTCCATCGCCGGTTTTCGCCC
>CAXTTZ010000264.1:0-4173 GCA_964247325.1 uncultured Acidobacteriaceae bacterium
ATCTTCATCGCTGTCCGTCCTCTTTCTGCCATTGTTGCATTGGCTGCCTGTGCCATAGCTTTTTCGTTGTCATTCCGAAAGGAATCTGCTTCCCCCTCACCCCAACAAACCCTCATCCCAACGCCGCCACCGCCGGCGCTTCCACCCACCGTCGCCATCCCTCACCCTCAGCCAACCCCGCCAGGCTCGCAAACCGCCGCAGCACCAACCGCCGCACATACGGCGCCATGAGCCATCGCGCCGCCAACCTGCCTAGCGGTCCTAACGGCAGCCGAAACTGCACCAAATCCTCCAACACGGTCTCCACTTGCCCATCGGCACCCGTGCGCTCGCGCATCCAGTGGTCGTGTTGAAAAAACGCAAACCGCCCGCGCTCTTGCGAATCCTGAAACCACGCCACACGCTGCCCCGCACCTTCCGCATGCAACTCGCCCGCGGCAGCCGCCCCATGCGGCGCCGCATACCCCGTGATCAGCGTGTGATGCGCTGTCGGCAGCCCAAACTTCCACCCGCGCCACACCACCCGGCTGCCCCCTCGCACATAGCCGCTGGTTGTGCCCTCCGCCAACCGCATCCCCAACGTCTTTTGCACCAGCTCCACCCGCGTCGAAAGCAGCCACACCCGCTCCAGCGGCGCCCGCGCCACGGCCGTCTCGTGCACTCGTTGCTCCCTGCCCGTAGCCGCGTTCACGCCGCCACCCCTGCGATGAGCAGCTTCTGCTCCAACAGCGACACCAAGGCCTGCTCTTCCTTCCGCAGTGCCGTGGTGTGCTCTGCGATCTCCTCTTCCAGTTCCTGTTTCACCTCGCGAATCTCCTCCTTGATCTCGGCCGCCTGCTCCGGCGTCACCTCCGCCATGCCGCCGCTCAGGTACGCTTCCAGCACCGCCGGATGCACATAGCACTTCCGGCACACCGAAGGCGTGTTGCCCAGCCTCTCCGCCACGGCTGTAATCGCCTGCACCACGTTCTTTTTCGCCTGCGTCGCCGTCGTAAACGGCCCAATTTCGCGCAACATCTGCCCCGCTAGCACGCTGCCCGCCCAGGTCCGAAAATCCTTCGCCGTAAAGTGCTCGCCCGTAATCTCCCGCAGGTAGTCGTTCACATCCTGCGACGAGATGTGATGATGATTGCCGTCATGATCCAGGTACTGAAACAACTCATAGCCAGGAATCTCCTCACAACGCTTAATAATCCGCGCTAACCGCTTGTCGCTCAAGTCGATCGTGTGGTGCACCCCGCTCTTGCCCTTGAAGTCAAAGTGAATCGTCGACCCCTGAACATGCACGTGCTTGTTGCGCATCGTGGTCAGCCCGTAGGACTTATTCTCCTTCGCATACTCCGCATTGCCCACCCGGATGTGCGTCTCTTCCATCAGCTTGATGATGGTCGCCAGCACCTTTTCGCGCGGCATCCCCGGCCGCTGAAGGTCGTGCTCCACCCGCTCGCGAACCTTCGGCAGCGCCTGCGCAAACAGCGCCATACGTTCATACTTGGTCGCATCTCGCACCTCGCGCCAGCGCGGATGATACCGGCTCTGCTTGCGCCCGCGCGCATCCCGCCCCGTCGCCTGCAAATGCCCATTGGCATGCCGCGTGATCCACACATCAGTCCACGCCGGCGGAATCACCAAGGACTTGATCCGCCCCAGTGTTTCCGCATCCCGCACCGGCGTCCCATCCGGCTCCGTGTACCGAAACCCCTTCGCCGTCTTCACCCGCCGCAACCCCGGCTGCCGGTCCGACACATACCGCAACCCCGCCGCCTTGGCCGACAATACCGGGTCCAAAATGGGCTCCGGCACCGCCTCCGGCTCTTGGACCCGCTTACCCTTCTTCACCTTCACCGCAGAAGCCATAACCTCTCGGATGCATCCGCACCCCACCAAGGCCAGCCGACCAAACAGTATTTGATCCGCACCTAAGGACTATTCCCACCCTTTGCGCTTCAGCCAAGCACTAAAGAGAGCCGGAAGATTGTCTTTCACTAATGACCAAACAACCACCCAGATACGCTCAATAAAACTTCTAAGCCTTCGAGGGCGCTCAGCTGCAGAAACGGCGGAACTCTCGATCACGACGCTTGTGCTTACATCAGGTGTAGCTACCCTTGCAGCATCCAAGTAGGCAGCTACACTTTCAACACGACGTAGCACCTTTCCAGTGTCGCAATATCTTTTCGACGTATAGAACACTTCACCAGGACCTCGGATGGATCCACGTGTGACAGTCGACACCCGGGGGACCGATTCACTAGCAGGAACAAGAAAGCTCAATAGCTCTCTATCTGGTTCCGCTGAATGTAGCTCTGCAACGATCTCGTTGTACTCGGCAACTTCCGGTTCATCCCACACATTTGGAGGGTGCAGCCGCAACGCAAAAGCCGCGCTCGGGCCCCTCTTCAATCTATGTCGATCGTTCATATTTCAAAAGCATAGAACATTCCCGAGCAGTCGACACTCGTCGAATCTTGCACCGCTATTCAGAAAGGACCCAGGTGCCTTTCGTGCGTATCGCTTCGTACATTGCATCCGGCGCTAAGTCCAAACCCTCCGGCCAGGTGACTGCCCCGTGCTCTTCGCATACCTCTGCGAACTTTGCTGGATCGGCAAGCTTCGCAAACACACCCGCACGGGGCGATTGGATTAGGCCGCTCATCGCAACCCGGCCCGCGGTGCCGTCGTAAAATCGAACAAACAGCTGAAAACCTGGTTCGGCATACACCTCCACTACGTCCTCGGGATGCACCACACCCGCTAGGGTAGGGGTTCGATCTTCAACAGTGCCGATCGCGTTTCGCATAATCGCCAATCCTCCATTAATTCGCTCTGGTGCAAGGCCGCCCACTCTAACACTAAACATTCTGCTGTCCGCGGCAGAGTGCCCGTGAGCACAATCAACTTTTGGATATCCACCGTCGCTCTAGCTCCGGAATATCGCACATGAAAGTGTGGTGGCGCATGATCGTTGTAATACATCTGCATCAACATGCCGTAGAACTCGCTGATTGTTGGCACTCTACAGCTCCATCGCGTGTTCCTCCACTACCCCCTTCGCCCTTTCCACAAACGTCTCCACCGCGCTCGACCCCTGGTCGCCCTTGCCGCGCACCCGTACGCTGACCGAGTCGGTCTGCATTTCTTTATCGCCCACCACCAGGATGAACGGCACTTTTTGCAGCCCAAAGTCGCGGATTTTGCCCTGCATCTTTCCGTTGGAGGCATCTAGCTCCACCCGGAAACCTGCTGCCTCTAGCCGCTTCTTTACCTTCTCCGCGTACTGTAGGTGCTTCTCATTCGAGATCGGCACCAGCCCCACCTGCACCGGCGCCAGCCACATCGGAAACGCCCCCGCATAGTGCTCGATCAGCACGCCAAAAAAGCGCTCTACCGACCCAAACAGCGCCCGGTGCACCATGACCGGCTGGTGCCGTTCGCCGTCCTCGCCGACGTACTCCAACTCAAACCGCGCCGGCAGGTTGAAGTCGAACTGCACCGTTGAGAGCTGCCACAACCGCCCCAGCACATCCACCAGCTTCACATCGATCTTCGGCCCATAAAATGCCGCCTCGCCCGGGATCTCCGTGTATGGAATCTTTTTGCGCCCCAGCGCTCGCTTCAGCGCCTCGATCGCGTTCCCCCATGCCTCCGGCGAGCCCGTGTAATCCTGCGGTTTGCTGGGGTCCCAGGTCGAAAGCTCCACCCGAAACTCGTTAAATCCAAAGGTGTGCAGCACTGCCTCGGCAAACTCCACACACGCCACCACCTCATCTTCAATCTGCTCGGGCGTGCAGAAAATATGCGCGTCATCCTGGGTAAATCCACGCACCCGCAACAGCCCATGCATCGTACCCGAGCGCTCATACCGATACACATTGCCCAGCTCCGCATACCGCTGCGGCAGGTCGCGATAGCTCTTCGGCGTCGACTTATAGATCAGGATGTGACCCGGGCAGTTCATCGGTTTCAGCCGGTACTCCGCGTCGTCCAGTTCCATCGGCGGGTACATATTCTCGCCATAAAAGCCTTCGTGCCCGGAGATCTTCCAAAGCTCGCGCTTCATGATGTGCGGCGTGTACACCAACTGGTAGCCGCGCTGCAGGCAGGCGTCGCGCATCCAGTCTTCCATCACCTTGCGGATCAGCCCGCCCTTGGGATGCCAAAAGATCAACCCCG
>CAXTTZ010000265.1:0-4165 GCA_964247325.1 uncultured Acidobacteriaceae bacterium
GGGTTCGGTGCTGCACAGCGGCCCCTTTACGGGCATGATGCTGGATGCGATGGAGCCGCAGCTGGCGACGTATTTTGGGGCGCCACAAGGGGTGGGGTTGCTGGTGCAGCCCGTGACGCCGGGCAGCCCGGCGGCTGTAGCAGGGCTGCGGGCGGGGGATGTGCTGTTGCGGGCGGATCAGGTCGCCTTGCGGACGCCGTCAGACTGGAGCAAGCGGGTCCATGCGGCCAAAGGGCGGCCGATGGCGCTTTCGGTGCTGCGAGAGCGGCGGGAGATGACCCTAACGCTGCAGCCGGAGTTGAAGCACCATTCGTTGTTGGAGTGGCCGGTGTTTTAGGGTTTGCGGGGTGCCTAGGTCTTCGGCCTAGGCTGGTATGAAGCCGGGCCTCTGGCCCTACAACGAGCGGTTAGGGCTTGGGGGTGACGGGTTTGCCTTCCTGGACGTAGTTTTTGTTCCAAGAGGGGATTTCCACGGTGTAGCTGCCGGGCTTTTCGATGACGGCTTGGCAGCCTAGGCGGGAGTTGAGCTGGAGGCCGGGGGCGAGGTCCAGGCGGTCGAGCTCCTTTTCCTCGGTCTCGTTGAGGCTTCCGGCGCCTTCGAGGACGTGGAGGTGGCAGGTAGTGCAGGCGCAAACGCCGCCGCAGGCGTGGTCGAGGAAGATGCCGTAGTTTTCGGCTACGTCAAGAAAGCTCATGGGCTCGCCATGGCCGTCGTAGGGGAGGGTGCCGAAGGGAAACTCGACGGTTTTGTTTTCCGGTTTGAAGGTCACGCGGACGATATTGGGCGCGGGCGGAAAGGAAAGGTCGACCTCGGGAAGCGGCTTGGCGTCGTGTTCAGACATGGCCTGTCCAGTGTAGTCGGTTTTGGTACGGCTCTTGTATCAGGCCCGACGGAGCCCCGTGCCGCGGAACAAAGAGCGCAACGCCTGCAGTCGCCGCTTTTCATAGGCTGAGCGGCAAACGGGCTGAGAGCATCGTGGAATGGAACAGGCCCCTGCTGTGTGACAACTGAACATGCCCTTTTGTGCTAGGTTTGTGTCGCAGTATTCCGGAGCAGCCCATGTTTACCCGCCTAACGACCGCATTTTCGATCTTTCTGCTGCTGTGCTTCTCGATGCCCTTGCTGAACGGTTGCAGCAGTTCGGGTAGCGCAGCGGTGCCCGCACCGGCGGACTTTTCGTTGACGGTTTCTCCGGCTACGCTTTCGGTGGCCCAGGGCGCGACCGGCCAACTGAGCGTGACGGCGGCGGCGCAGAACGGGCTGACGGGCACGGTGGCGGTGAGCGTGTCGGGGTTGCCGGCGGGCGTAACCGTCTCGCCCAGCACGCTGAGCTTGACGCCGGGCACGGCCCAAAATATGACGGTAACGGTGAGCGGAGCGGCTGCCGTAGCCTCGACCACACTGACCTTGACGGGAACCGCGGGTTCCTTGACGCACACGGTGCCGGTGACGCTGGCAGTGACCGCGCCACCGCCGCCACCGGACTTTTCGCTGTCCGTTTCGCCGACGAGTCAGACGTTGACCCCGGGCAGCGCGGGCAAGCAGGTAACGTTGCTGGCCACGCCGGTCAACAACTTCAGCGGCAGCGTGGCGGTGACGGTGAGCGGTTTGCCGGCCGGCGTAACGATATCGCCGGCGGGATTGAGCCTGACACCGGGGGCCTCGCAGAACCTGAGCGTCATCGCGGCAGCGTCGGCGCCGGCGGGCGCGGCGACGCTCACGATTACGGGCACGGCGGGCTCGCTAACGCACACGACAACGCTGGCCATCACGGTTTCGTCGCCCACGACCATGACGGCGACCGGGCCGGATGTGACGACCTACCATTACGACAATACGCGGCAAGGCCTAAACGCGCAGGAAACCCTTCTGACGCTGAACAACGTAAACAGCGGGAGTTTCGGCTTGCTGGGGACCTACCCCGTGGATGGTTTGGTGGATGCCGCGCCGCTGTATGTGGGTGGGCTGAGCTTGCAGACAGGGACCGAAACGCACACGGTCAATGTGGTGTACGTCGCGACCGAGCACGACAGCGTGTATGCGCTGGATGCGGCGACGGGGGCGCAAGAGTGGAAGACCTCCGTGCTAGGGACGGGGGAGACGCCGAGCGACGCGCGCAACTGCAACCAGATTGTGCCGGAGATCGGCATTACCTCGACGCCGGTCATTGATCGCGGGTATGGAAAGAACGGCGCGATCTTTGTGGTCGGCATGAGCAAGGACGCGAGCGGCGGCTACCACCACCGGTTGCATGCGCTGGATCTGACCACCGGGACCGAGCTGCCCGGCAGCCCGACGGAGATTGCGGCGAGCTTTCCGGGCACGGGCGCGAGCAGCGCGAATGGCGTGGTGCCGTTCGTGCCCGGGCAGTACGTGGAGCGGGCTGCGCTGACGCTGCTGAACGGGACGATCTACATGGGCTGGAGCAGCCATTGCGACATCGCGCCCTATACCGGCTGGGTGATGGGCTACAGCGAAGCGACGCTGAAGCAGTCGACGGTGTTGAACTTGACGCCCAATGGCAGCGACGGTTCGCTGTGGATGAGCGGCAACGGCTTGAGCGCGGACGCGAACGGCAACCTGTATGCCCTGGACGCCAATGGCACGCTGGATAGCGGGTTCGACGCGAACGGCTTTCCGAGCCAAAGCGATTACGGCAATGCGATTTTGAAGTTGACCACCACGGGCGCGCACGGATTGGCTGTGGCGGATTATTTCGAGCCGTATAACACGGTCGCGGATTCGGCGATGGATCTGGATCTGGGGTCGGGTGGAGCGATGTTGCTACCAGATCTGACCGACAGCGCGGGCACGGTGCATCATCTGCTGGTGGGCGCGGGCAAGGACTTCAATATCTATGTCGGCAACCGGGATAGCCTGGGCAAGTTCAATGCCAAAGACAACAGCAACGTGTACCAAGAGCTGCCCAACGCGCTGCCGAACGGCGAATGGGGCGGGCCGGCCTACTTCAACCATGCGGTGTACTTTGGCGGGGTGAACGATGTGCTGAAGGCGTACACGATCAGCAATGCCAAGTTGAGCACCGCGCCGACGAGCCAGTCAGCAACGAGCTTTGCGTACCCAGGGACGACGCCGAGCGTGTCGGCCAACGGCACGCAGAACGGCATTGTGTGGGCGCTGGAGAGCGCAGCGAACGCTCCGGCCGTGCTGCACGCCTACGACGCAGCCAACCTGGCGCATGAGCTTTACAACAGCAACCAGGCCGCGAATGGGCGCGATGCGTTCGGCCAAGGCAATAAGTTCATCACGCCTGTGGTGAGCAATGGCATGGTGTTTGTGGGCACGCCCAACGCGGTGGCGGTATTTGGGTTGTTGGGGCAGAGCAGCGGCGGGAGCCAGTAGGGAGGAGGAAGGGTGTGTTTCGCTTCTTCGCTGCAGCCTGTCCTTTTGTCGTCCCCGTAGGCTGGGGGAGGGATCTGGTTCCCCGGTACGTTTTTGGAGCCACGGGCAAACAGCAGATTCTTCCGCTTCGCTACGGAATGACAACAAAGGAGGCTATGGAATGGAAAGGAAGAAAGCTACGGAATAACCAAAAAGAAAGCGATGGAACGATAAAGAAGAAAGCTGCAGGGTAGGGGGCTAGTGCAGGCGGAGGAGGCCGCGGACGGAGATGTCTTCGTCCAGTTCTTCCCAATGAATACCGTAGCCGTCGCCGATGAGCTCCCACGAGCTTCGCTGCTCGGGAGTGGCGTCACGGAGTCTTGGAAAGAACTCGAGGGGAGCTGCGATCTCGCGGCCGTCCGCTAAGCGCACCCGCAGCATGTATTCGTCGGTTTCTACATCGATAGCATTGCTATCAAATTCAATCCATGGTGCCCGCAAAGTATTCATTCCATTTCTCCAACAGAAGCTGATGATGTTGTTCAACGAGTTCTCGCAAATGTGTAATCTCGTGGGTTGGATAACGCCGGTTGGATGCAAGACGGATAGGAACCAACCAGAACTTTGCGAGGCTCTTGTTGCGACGTATGTGAATGTGTGGCGGCTCATTACTTTCTTGGCTATAGAAAAAGAATACGTACGGCCCTATTCGCAGCACAACGGGCATATTTACTAATCCTCGGTGGAACTACCGGGGGTGGTGAGGTTGGCTTCGGCGACGGCTATGGTGTTGCTTGCGGGCTCGGTGGCAGTGATTTGGGC
>CAXTTZ010000266.1:0-4138 GCA_964247325.1 uncultured Acidobacteriaceae bacterium
GCGTGCCTCGCCCCGGTTCGGCTACTTGCTGTCGCCGTCGTGGTCGACGTCGACCGGTTTCGCCGCTTGCGCGCTCAGGTGGACAGTGTCGCGCGGCAGGGCGGGTGCGTGCGCGGCCGGAGCGACAGCCGCCTGCGGGGCGGGTTTGGGCTGGAGTTCGGGCTGGGGTTGGGCGTGGACGGCGACGGCTGCGACGGAAACATTCATAGGAACTACCTCCGACCCTTTTATCGGCACTTTCCGGGATTTTGTTCAGGCCTATGCTTAAAAAATTAAGAGTGATGGACCGGAAGTAGAGGCATACGACTCTGATTTTGCTGTACTTTCGTTCTGATAGAGTCTTCAGGGCGCGGACTGTACCGGTGACGCTCTGCTCCTTGCCCATAAACTCTCCATCGAGGCTTCTCCTTTTGCAGCGAAGCGCAATGCGACACTCTCGGCAGAATACGATCCTCGCTTTCTATTTGCTTTATGCCGCAGCGGCTACGCTGGCGTATGCCGTCAGTACGGCTCATCGCTTCCCTTCTTCGCACGACTGGGCTCTCGAGGATTGGCTAGTCAACTACTCGGGAGGCTTCGTACGGCGCGGTCTTCCCGGCACATTGGCATCTGCCCTGGGGCGCGGACTTCATGTGGCACCCTCGTGGCTGGCGGCAGCCGGACAAGCAGCGTGCTATCTCACGGTCTTCGCGAGCGCCTGGCTGCTGCTCCGCCGCAGTAGCGAGCACAGTCCCTGGACTTGGGCGCTTGTTCTTTCACCGGCGGCTTTCGCTTTTCAGCTGCTTGATCACGTCGGCGGCTTTCGCAAGGAGATTCTCTTCTTTGCCGGCCTTGGAATGCTCTTGCTCTCCCTCCGACGTTCAGTCAAGCCGGTGTTGGTATCCGTTGCGCTCTCGGTTTGGCTTCCATGTCTCGTTCTCTCACACGAAAGTGCGTTCTTCTATCTTGGCTACTACGCCTTGGTCATTCTGCTGCATGAGCGTCACCGGCTGCCGCAGGGGTTCATCCTTCGCAGTGCCCGGATCCTTGGAATTCCGCTGCTTCTGTCGGCGCTCGCGATGGCGGCTATATCGCTGCATCCCGGCAATCGCGCCATCGCCGCCGCAGTCTGCGCTTCCGTTGAGCATGTGCCGCTCAACCAGTGTGGCCAGGGCCTCCGTTACCTGAGCTCGACTCCGTCCGAAGCTCATGCCGATGCGTCTGCAGCCTTTCACAGGCAAAACTATCCCCTGATTTACGCGATCCTCGGCTCTTTCGCCCTCGCTCCCATCGCGGTTTTATTGCGCGCTGGTTTGCGCCATGACCCGACCCGGAGTGATGCCCTTCTTGTGACCGGCGTGGCTGCGATGACAGCGCTCTTTTCATTGCCGCTTTATCTATTCGCAGTAGATTGGGGGCGCTGGATTTATATGGACGTCCTTTCGCTGTCGCTGATCCTGTTTTCACTCGACTGGGATCACTGCGGCGTTGTTTTACCGGGCCGGTGCGCGCTTTCCTGTGGTTTTCGTCCGGCACTGCCAGCCACCCTCGCGCTTCTTTGCTACATGACACTTTGGAGCTTGCCGCACCTGCCTGTCTTCGGCCAGTTTTATGGGTACGCGCAGCGTATCGAGCACGCAAAAGTTTTTCGCAGACTGGTTCTGCACCGCGGTCCGCTCGAGGCTCTCACGCCACTTTACGATCGGCGAGGTAGCGCATAAAGACGATGGTGGCCAAGCAGGCCGCCATCGCATTCCATTCCGACCAGACTCGGGTTTCGTACCAGATTCCAAAGACGCCGGAAACGGCGATTCCCGGAAGAGCACCCAGCATGAGCGCCTGTTCGGAGGGCGCGAGCAAACGACGACAGAGAAGCAAAGGCAGCCATAGGAAACCGACCACGCTGGCCAGCTGTGGAATGTGTTTCGGGTGGCTGATGGCGGCAAAATCCTGATGGTAATGCAGCCCGACATCCGTTGTGTTCGCGCGGAAAGCGTGGCCAATCGCCAGATGGATCACCGCCCAAAGCACGACCAAACCTCCGGCAATAGACGCAAATTTACGAAGATTTCCACGGCTGTAACCCACAGCGAGAATGCAGGGCACCAGATAAATGGAGGTTTCGCGCGTCGCACAATCCACGGCGAAAGCAAGAGTGACCGGCAGCCAGGATTCAGATAGCAGTGCAAGGAGAGCGGCGGTAAACAAGGCTGCATGCGGCAGGTCGTAGGGATACCAAAGATTAGTGTCCGCCCGTGCGGCATAGCTTACATACAGCACCGCCAAGAACAAGGCTGGCGGCAGCCACCAAAGCTCCTCAAAGCGCTGCCGACCGAAGTGGGCGGTCATTCCGACCATCCCAAGAACACAAACGACGCCAATCGCGAACGATGCAACTTTCTCGGGTGAGAACTGCTCCAGCAGCACGGGAACCGGATTGCCCTCCTTGTAGGCTAGTTCATCGCCAAGCTGCACCATTGTTTTATTGCCGTGCGCCCACTTCAAAAGCGGCATCATGGAAACGCGACCTTGGAACGGCATGCGTTCTGTGCCGTTTTCGTAAGCGACCAAATTAATGTAGCTCACGTTGTCGTAAAAGATACTTTGCACACAGTGGTACGCGGCTAATGCAAGCAGCAGAACGATCCACCAGTTCCGCTTCCACTCGAAAGGCTGGATAGGCAAGGTCGTCTCCGGGAACGGGATACGAAGCGGTAGCGCTTCCAAGACGCTACGCTAACACGGATCGCGCACCGTCGGAGCTCACTCCCAACTCACCGCTAGGTGCCAGCGCAGGCCCCGGCTGGCGGTTTTATGGAGGACGAGCTTGTATTCGCGCAGCTCGGTGAGCAGTTCGAGGGTGCCGGGGCCGTAGCAGGCGGGGTCGCGTTCGACATGGGCCAGGAGGGCATCCACTGTTTCAAGGCCCTCGCGCGGCATGAACCATTGCGGGTCGGGCAGGGACTGGGTCCAGGCGGGGTCGCCCGCGCCCTGCTCCAGGAGCATGGCCATGGAGTTGCGGTCGGCGGAGAAGTAGTCGAGCAGAGGGGGGACGCCAAGCGAGGCGGCGAGCTGCTCAAGCTCGGCCTCGTAGCGGGCAAGCGCGTGGCCGTTGACGAAGATGTCGAACCCGGGGTCTTCGCCCTCGACCACAATGTAAAAGCACGCGCTCATCTCCTCCATAGGACGCAAATGGCGGCTGCGGGGTGGGAAAGATTTCGAACGAGTCTTCAAGAAATAAGCCTCCGCGGGGAGAGGGTGGCTCTTGGAGGACGCGGAACACGCAGACCAGCAGCGCGCAGGCGGCAAGGAGAACGGGCCGGGGCGGGTGCGCGCGGGCCAGCAAAAGGCTGGCTGCCGCGGCGAAAAGGGTCTGGAACCACTGCGTGACGGCAACCTGCGCCGGGCGGAGCGCCCCGCGAGTCAGCAGCAGGAAAAGCCCGCCGTACGGGAGGGCAACAGCCAGCAAGGCGTGGAGCGGCAGAAGAAGCGAGAAGGAGAGTTGCTGGGGCCTGTCCAGGACGGCGCCGCCAAAGGCGACAAAAAGCGAGGCGAACAGCAGTTGCACCCCGAGCGCGCGAGCCAAGGCGCGGCCGGGGCCAAGCTGCCGCAACCGGAGCAGCGCCCATGCCTGCAAGCCTACGGCGGCAAGCGCCGGCAGTGCCCCAAGCAGCGCCCTCGGGGTGAACGGAACTGTCCCGTTCAGAACTACTAAGACCGCCCCCGGAGCGATCGCCACGGCAGGCGTCCAGGCTCCTTCGGCGAACGCCAGCAGGAGCGGCATGAGCGAGTAGAGCAGAGGGGTCCAGCCCGCGGCCCCGTGCCTGCCCGCGACGATGAGGAGACTTTGCGGCACGGCAAACAATGCAAGGCTCAGCGGCAAGTTGGCGCGCAGCGGCACCGGCTCGCCGCGCCGAAACAGGGAGAAACCGAGCGCACACCCGCCCGCGAGCAGCAGGCTGAGCGCGCTGACCGCAAACGGAGTCGCCGCTTGGGCGAGCCCCGGGCCGAGTAGCCACGCCTCGCCCCATAAGAGGCTGATGCCCGCCAGAATGAGGATGTCGCGCCTCACCCGCTCCTTTCCGCAAAGAGAAAGGGCCACGCTTCTAAGCGCGGCCCTCGGTTCCACAAAAGCGCGGTTCGCGGCTGCCGCCCGCGC
>CAXTTZ010000267.1:0-4124 GCA_964247325.1 uncultured Acidobacteriaceae bacterium
GTGTGAGGTGGTAGAGGCGGGGTGGCGGGTTTGTAGGCGGTAGCGATCGAGTTGGGTAAGAAGGGGTTTACTTTGGATGATGGGAAAGAGGAGCAAGGGCGAGTTTCTTTGTTTACTGCGGGGAGAAGAAGGCAAAGGCAAAAGCAGATTCCCTTCGGGGATGACAACTAGAAAACGAGAGCAGGAAGGCGACAGCAAGAAAAGCGAGGGCGAGAGAAGCCGCGGCTAACGCAAAAAGGCCGGGTCGGAATGCGGCCTTTTTGGGTTGGTGGGGTGTGGAGTCAGAACCATGCTGGCTAGAGCACAGGTTAGGACTGGGAGTTGGTGGTTAGTTTGCTGAAGGTGTCTTTTACTTTGTTTTTGAAGCCGGAGGGGGTGCCGAGAGCTTGTTCTTTTTCACCGAAGGTGTCGGGGCGGGCGAAGCCTAGGTCGGGGATGTAGCCGAGGGGCTCGGCGATTTTGACGTTGAACTGGCCCTTGCCGTCGGGGGCTTGGCCGGAGGTCCAGGGTTGGTTGGCCTGGTTGCCGACGCCGTGGGTGTCGGTGATGAGGAAGGTGTAGTTCCAGTCCTTGTTCTCGAGCGATTGGGGGAAGGAGTTGGGGATGGGCAGGTGCGAGGGGCCGAGCTCTTCGAGGACGGCAAGCCATTGCTCTTGGTGCATGGTGTCGCGGGCGATGTTGAAGGCGAGCATTTCTTTCATGCCGGGGTCGTCGGTGGCATGGTAGAGGCGCGCGGCGAGGGTGCGGCCGGTAGCTTCGGCGGCGACGTTGCAGTACATGTCGGCGGCGATGTTGCCGCTGGCGTAGATGTGGGACATGTCGAAGGGGACGCCGTTGGCGTTGGCGGGGTAGGCGGAAAGGCCGGTGGACAGGATATGGCGCATGTCCATGCCGTTGAGCACGGCGCCGGCGACGGAGTCCTTGGAGATTTCTTCCTGGAGCGAGACGGGGGCCTTTTCGAGGTTCATGGCGACGGCCGTGGAAAGGAACTCGATGTGCGAGATCTCTTCCGTGGCGGTGTTGAGCAGCATGTCGCGGTACTTGGCCGGGCCGTGGCTGCCCCAGGCCTGGAAGAAGTACTGCATGCAGACGCGGATCTCACCTTCGACGCCGCCGATGGCCTGTTGGAGCATGCGGGCAAAAACGGGATTGGGCTTTTCGACGCGAACGGGCCATTGGAGTTTTTTATCGGTGTAGTACATGGGAGGGGGAAGCCTTTGTCTTGATTTGCGTGCAGGGGTCAGAGGGCAGGGCGCCCAGCCGATTGCGCCTGCACGGTAAGAGGGCTGTGGGGTGGGCAGGGGTTGTCAGCGGAAGACGTGGGTGCGGGCTGTGGGTTCATTACAATAGAAAGATATGCAGGAGATAAACAAAGCGGCCGAGGCGGCGGAGCCGGGGCGGTACAGCCCGGCGGAAATTGAGCCCAAGTGGCAGGCGCGCTGGGACGCGGACCCGGCGCTGTATCGCGCGGACGACCCGGCGAGCGGGAAGCCGAAATTTTATTGTCTGGAGATGCTGCCCTACCCGAGCGGGCAGCTGCACATGGGGCATGTGCGGAACTACGCGATCGGCGATGCGCTGGCGCGGTTCATGTGGATGCGCGGCTACAACGTGCTACACCCGATGGGGTGGGACGCGTTTGGGCTGCCGGCGGAGAATGCGGCGCTGAAAAACCACACGCAGCCGCGCGCTTGGACGCTGAACAACATTGCGCAGATGCGGGCGGGGTTTAAGCGGCTGGGGCTGAGCTATGACTGGGCAGGGACGGAGATCGCGACGTGCCTGCCGGAGTATTACCGCTGGAACCAGTGGTTTTTCTTGAAGATGTACCAACGCGGGCTGGCGTATCGCAAGGCGAGCAAGCTGAACTGGTGCCCGCGCTGCGCGACCGTTTTGGCTAATGAGCAAGTGGTGGGTGGTTGCTGCTGGCGGCACGAGGACACGCCGGTGGAGCAGCGTGAGATGGTGCAGTGGTTTTTGCGCATCACGGCCTATGGTGATGAGTTGCTGGAGGGGCTGGACGCGATGCCGGGCTGGCCGGAGAAGGTGCGCACGATGCAGCGCAACTGGATCGGGCGGAGTGAAGGGACGGAGGTCAGCTTTGAGGTTCAGGAAGTAGGAAGTAGGAGGGAGGAAGGAGGAAGTAGCGAGCGGGAGCTGGCGAAGCCGCCGGTGATTACGGTGTTTACGACGCGGGTGGATACCATCTTCGGGGCGACAAGCTTGCAGTTGGCGCCGGAGCATGCACTGGTAAAGCGGTGGGCGGCGGAGGATGCGGCGCTGCGGGGCGAGGTGGAGGCGATGGTGGCGCAGCAAGCAGCGGCGAAGGAGGCCGGCGACCTGGGCAGCATCGAGAAGCATGGGGTGGCGACGGGGCGGGTGGCGGTAAACCCATTTACGGGCGAGACGCTGTCGATCTGGGTGGCCAATTACATTCTGGCCGACTATGGCACAGGCGCGATTATGAGCGTACCCGGGCATGATGCGCGGGATTTTGAGTTTGCGACGAAATACGGGCTGTCGATCAAGCGAGTGGTGGCGCCGAATGTGGATACAGATGAGCTCCAGTTGCCGTATACGGGCGAGGCGGAGGCCGTGCTGGTGGATTCGGGCGAGTGGACCGGCGAGCCGTGCCTAGAGGCGCAGGAGCAGATGGGGCGCTTTGCGCAGGAGCGTGGGTTCGGTAAGCGGACGACGACGTTTCGGCTGAAGGATTGGGGGGTGAGCCGGCAGCGGTATTGGGGCACGCCGATCCCGATGGTGTACTGCACGAACGGGCACAAAGGCCTGGCGCCGGGCGGCGTGGTGCCGCTGCCGGAGGCGGCCTTGCCGGTACTGTTGCCGGAGAACGTGGAGATCACACAGGAGGGCGGGTCGCCGCTGGCCAAGCTGCCGGAGTTTGTGGAGACGAGCTGCCCGGTGTGCGGCGGGCCCGCGCGGCGCGAGACCGACACGATGGACACGTTTGTGGACTCGAGTTGGTACTTCTATCGCTATACGGATGCCCACAACGCGGAGAAGCCATTTGACAGCGCGAAGGCGAACTATTGGTTTCCGATCGACCAATATGTGGGCGGGGTGGAGCATGCCATTCTGCACCTGATCTATTCGCGGTTTTGGACCAAGGTGATGCGTGACCTAGGGCTGATTGCGAACGGCGAACCGGCGGATCGGCAGTTTTCGCAAGGCATGGTGATAAAGGACGGCGCGAAGATGTCGAAGTCCAAGGGCAATGTGGTGAGCCCGGACGAGATGATCGGCAAATTTGGGGCGGACGCGACGCGGGTGTATGCGCTATTTGCGACCTCGCCGGACCGCGAGCTGGACTGGCAGGAGGAGGGGGTTGCGGGCGTCAGCCGGTTTCTGGCGAAGGTGTACCGGCTGGCGACCAAGTTTGCGCCGGTGGTGCGGCCGGTGCCGGAAGGCGCGCGTGGGGCAGCGACGCCGGCGAGCACAGCCCTGCTGCGGACGCTGCATCAGACATTGGCGAAGATTACCGACGAGCTGACCGAACGGTGGCATTTTAATACGGCCATCAGCGCGATCATGATTTTGGTGAATGAGATTTCAGCGGCGGAGGCGAAGCTGGACGCGGGCGAGGTGCCGGCAGAGGCGGCGGCAGAGATCTTTCGAGCGCTGGTGCTGATGCTGGCGCCGTTTGCGCCGTTTGTGACGGCGGAGCTTTGGGAGCAGATGGGCGGCACCGGGGTGCTGTTCCGGCATGGGTTTCCGGCGGCGGATGCGGAGCTGGCGCGGGAGGACGAGATCGAAGTACCGGTGCAGGCCAACGGCAAGCTGGTGGTGGTGGTGCGCGTGGCCGCGGAGGCCGATGAGCAGGCGCTAAAGGCTGCGGCGCTAGCGCATGAAAAAGTGGCCGCGAGGCTGGAAGGCAAGACGCTGGTCAAGACGGTTGTGGTGAAGGGCAAGCTCGTCAACCTTGTGCTGAAGTGAGGGGGCCTGGGGAGGAGCGGGTGGCTGAAGGCGCGGTCGCGGTGGCGCGGGCGTACGGGCGTGTGCCGCCAGTGCGCGGCACGCAGAGCTTTGTGGGCGCGATGGCGCTGGTGTGGAAGCGGCCTGGGCTGCTGGCGCTGGAGCTCGCGTGGCGCTGGGGTGCGGGTGTGCCG
>CAXTTZ010000268.1:0-4088 GCA_964247325.1 uncultured Acidobacteriaceae bacterium
GCGTTCCAGGCCAGCACGGGCGAGAACAGCAGGAGCGCGAGCAGGCCGGCGGCGGTCCAAAGCCAAGGGCCGAAGTTTGCGGAAGGTGCGGGTGGCACGGCAGAAAGGGGCTGTTTGCGGAGGAGGATGAGGAGAGCAGCGAAGGTGAGCAGCGCAAAGACAGCCAGAACCGCGGTGGGTGGGAGGCCGCGGCGGAGGAGTTCGCTGAGAACGAGGCTTGCTGGCAGGGAGAAAACGACGGACCACAGGGCTGTATCGGCATCTGGGCGGGCTGGGACGCCGAAGGGGCGGAGTGCCGCCGTGAGCAGAAAGCCGGGCGCGAGGAGCAAGGGGGCGAACGCGAGAAGGGCGAGCAGGGTTTGGGCAAGCTCGAGCAGGGTTGAGTGCAAAGCGGGCGTCCTTGGGGTAGAGCGTCGGGCAGCGGCGAAGGGGAGAAACGCCGGGCCAGGTCCGACGGGCCACAAAGCATTGTAGCCGCGCCAAAGGCAAGGGCATGTGGTTTGGCTGCTAGATAGAGCTTAGAGAGATTGCCCTTCGGTTAGGGCCGGGTCTGGGGCGACTTTGGGTGGCAGAGGGGGAGCGCTCAGGTGCGCGTTGCGGCTCAAAAGGCCGCGGCTGCTGAGTGAACAGCATGAGCCTTCATGGGCGGGTACTTGGGGAGCTTACGTTGCCCCTTGGCGCTTTCGGCAAGGGCTCGGAGGTAGGACGCCAGATGGCGGTCGCGATCTTTGTGAAAGATTTGGGTGAGAGGGTTGTGTTTGCCGAGGTGGTGGCGAGCGGCGCGGGTGAGATCGAGAGCGTCGTGCCACTGGCCACCCGCATCTTGGAGAGCCTCGAAGCGGCGGGCGGCCTCGGCGGCGGTGGGGTCGTTCGGGAGAATCTCGGCGAGGTAGCGGGCGGCTTTCGCGGCTTTGCGGACGTTATGCAGTTCGTGCTCGGTGAGGCGACGGAGGCGCGCCTGGGGAGCCGGAAGGCGGCGCTGGGCCAGAGTTTGGGCGACGCGCACAAGCTCTGGAGAGGCGAGCGTGGCAGTCTCGGCCGGCTGCAGCGTGGCGAGCAAGCGCGCAGTGGCGCGGGCAGCCTTGGGTTGGTAGGCGCGCAGAAGAGCGAGCAGGTGTTCGGCGGTGTGGACACGCTGTGCGCTGAGATGATCGCGGAGCTTCGGCACGTTTTCGAGCAAGGCGGAAGGCTCAGGCGAGGCTTCTTGGCTGAGGTGGCTTTCCGTGTGTTTCGCCAGGTGGTCGAGCTGATGAAGTTGTACGTCGAAGTCGCGCACGGAGCCGGCGGCGCGGCGCAGCTTGCGCAAGATACGCTGCAATTTCGTGGCGTGGCGATCGAGGTGAGGCAGCGAGGGAAGGGTGGGCAACTGGGCGAGCAGGGCGCCAACGCGGCGGGTTTGGGTGCGCAGCCGGTGCACGGGCTGCTCGGCCGGGTTGGCCAGGCAGGCGGAAAGGGCAGTCTCGAGGGCGGTGATGTGTTCGCGGATCGTGACCACGGGGTAGAGCGCAGCGGGCTGCGGCCTTGCTTGTGGTTTGGGTCTTGGCCTAGGTCTTGGTTTAGATCTTGGCTTAGGTATCGGCGAGCGGGTTCGAGCCATGCGAATTGGATGCGGGGCGGAGCTTCCGGAAGGACGGCGTTTCGCAGAAGGTCATTATGATGGAAGGGCTATGAGCGAAGTGGCTTTCCGAAAGGGATCGACCGATGTAGCGGGACGGGCCCAGCCCGGAACGGGGCGAGTAGAGGCGGTGGTGTTGCGGCGGGCGCGGATGGAGGACGCCGCGGCGCTGGCCTTGGTAGGGGCAGCAACATTTTTAGAGGCCTACACGTGGATGCTGCCGGGAGCAGATATTTTGGCGCATGTGGCGCGTACACAGACGGCAGAGGCGTACCGGACCTATTTGGCGCACGGGGAGACACGGATCGTGCTGGCTGAGGTGGAGGGCGGCGCGCCGGTGGGGTATGCGATGCTGTGTGCGCCGGAGCTGCCGAGTTTTGAGGTGCTGCCAAAGGATATTGAGCTGAAGCGGATTTACGTGCTGTCGCGGTTTCGGTCGGCGGCGACGCCGGTGTTGGCGCGGGGAGCGGAAGGGCGATGGAGGCCGGTGCCGGGTTTGCGGGCAGGGCAAGCGCTGATGGAGGCCGCTGTGGCTGAGGCGCGGGCGATGGGGCGCACGCGGCTGCTGTTGGGTACGCACGCGGGCAATGCGCAGGCGATTGCGTTTTACCGCAAGCATGGGTTTCGGGAGGCGGGAACGCGGATCTTTCAGGTGGGTAGTCAGGTGTGCGATGACCTGATCTTTGCCAAGGACCTGGGGGCGGAGTAGGTGGCAATGAAGTTGACAAGTCCAGGGCGGCGCGGACCGGGAGCCGTGCGAGGAGCGCGCACGCCGACGACGGAGCCGGGATTTCGCAACCCGAATGGGCAGGTGGTGGAGCGGGGCACGGGGGCACCGTCGACGACGCGGGAAGGGCAGGTAATCTATGCGCTGCGGTGTGGGGCTTGTGACTTTCGGTATGGGTGCAATGGATTAGATATCAAAGAGCGGCGATGCCCGCAGTGCCAGGGTGGGGTGCCCGGGGAGCCTTTGCGGGAGGGGCAACCTGGGTTGTTCGAGGCGGAGCTTCGGGATTAGAAGCAAAGGCAAAGCTGACGCTAAAGGCGCGCAAAGGTACGCCACGGATTTGCGTGGAGGATCCGGGTGCTTTCTGCGGTTTCGTGTTTGATTGGGGTGGAAAAACTATTGCCAGCCGCCGCCCAGGGCGCTGTAGAGCTGGACGAGGGTGAGGGCTTCGTTTTGCTGGGCGCTGACCAGGTTGAGTTGGGCGGCGAAGAGGTTGGAGTCTGTGGTGAGGACTTCGAGGTAGGCGGTAGCGCCGCCTTGGTAGCGAACGCGAGCGAGGCGGGTCGCGTCTTGGGCGGCGGCGACGAGTTTGGTTTGTTCTTCGCGGGCGGCGCGCTGTTTCTGGACAGCGATGAGGGCGTTGGAAACGTCGTGGAACGCGGTGACGATGGTTTTTTGGTAGTTGAGGACCATCTCCTGCTTCTGGCGTTCGGAGAGTTGGAGCTGGCCGCGGAGGCGGCCGCCGGCGAAGAGGGGTTGCGCGAGAGTGCCGTAGCCGTAGACGGTTTGGCCGGAGGTGTTGAAGAGGTCGGCAAAGGTGCTGCCGCCGAGGCCGCCGGAGGCGTTGATGGTGAGCTGGGGAAAGAACTGGGCGCGGGCGACGCCGACCTGGGCATTGGCGGCGCGCAACTGGGCTTCGGCCTGCTGAATATCAGGGCGGCGCTCGAGGAGCTGCGAGGGAAGGCCGACGGGGAGGTCGGTGGGAGGCGGTGCGAGGGCGTTGGGGTCGGTATGGGCGACTGGGCCCGGGTTTTGGCCTAGCAGAAGCTGGAGGCCGTTTTCGTCCTGCTGAATCTGTTGCTGAAGCTGCGGAATTTGGGCGGTAGCGGTGAAGAGAAGCTGCTCGGCTTGGCGAAGGTCGGAGAGGGGGGTGGCACCGCCGGTTTCGAGCGTGCGGGTGAGATTGACGGAGTCTTGACGAACTTTGGCGGTCTGCTGCGCGACCGCGAGCTGCTGGTCGAGGGTGCGGATCTGGAAGTAAAGCGTGGCTACATTTTGGACGAGGGTGAGGCGCACGGCACGTTGGGCCCAGGTTTGGGCCAGCAGCTGGTCGCGGGCGGCTTGCGTCTGCTTGCGGTAGATGCCCCAAAAGTCGGGGGTCCAAGCGGCGGAAAGGTTGTAGCTGCCGAACTCGATGGGACTGGCGATACTGCTGCCGAGGTTGTTCGGAAACTCGGCGCCAAGGCCAGTGCCGCCGACGTTGATGGAGGGGAACTGCTGGGCACGGGTGATTTTGACCTGGGCTTCTTGCTCGAGGACGCGCTCGGCGGCGATGCGGAGGTCGTAATTATTGGCGAGCGCGATGCGAACGAGCGATTGGAGCTCGGGCTCGCGGAAGACGTTGGCCCACTGCTGGTCGCCCAGCGAAGCGGCAGGGTCGGAGGTAACCTGGGCGTCGTCGGCACCGCGAAAGGCCGGAGGGACCGGGGGTTGCGGGCGGGTGTATTTGGGGCCGCCGTTGCAGCC
>CAXTTZ010000269.1:0-4045 GCA_964247325.1 uncultured Acidobacteriaceae bacterium
GCCAAAGCCCGTGGTCACGCCGCCGCCGCCGCCGAAGTTGCAGCCCGAACCGCCGGCGCCCAAGCCCGTGAACCTGATAGCGAGCGCGGCGCACGTGCCCAACAACGATCTTCACCCCAGCGCTGTGCGTCTTGGCTCGCCGGATAATCCGCTGAAGCCGATGTCTGGGCCGGCCGTGCAGCGCGTGAACATGGGCGTTGCCGGTATGCCGGGCATGCCGGGCAGCAACACCGGCAGCGGCCCGCGTGCGGTCAATGTCAGCATGGGCTCCGGTTCGCCGGGCGGCCAGGACCTGAACGCACGGTCGCCGCGGCCGGTGCAGGGAGTAGCCATGGGCTGCGTGGGTTGCACGGGGCCGATGAATTCGAAAAACTTGTCCAATGCGCCGATCCAGCGTGTGGCCATGAATACAGCGCCGCAGCCAGTGGCCCTACAGCAACCCCGCGTACAGGCCACGGTGGCCAAATCAACACCCACGGTGGTGTACAAGCCGGCACCGGTTTATACCGAAGAGGCGAAATCGCTGCATCTGGAGGGCAACGTTTCGGTGCGCATCCGGGTTACCCCTGAGGGCAGCGTGCAGGTGCTTGGGGTGGTCAACGGTTTGGGTCATGGCTTGGATCAAGCCGCCATCACCGCCGCCGAAGGAACGCGCTTCAAACCGGCCCTGGATGCGACCGGCAATCCGGTACCGTGGGAGGGCGTGGTGACCGTGAAGTTCCAAATGAGTTAGAAGAGGGCGGCCAGTTCCCTTGTGCTGCTGGCCGCTTCCACCCGCCCGATCCGCTTTCTCTTTCCCGAACGATGTGCCTAGCTTGTGACGCCAAATTTCAAGGAGTTATCCCTCATGTTGAACCGGACGAAACTCACCGCTGCCGTGGTACTCGCCCTTCTTGCCGGACCGGCGTTGCCCGCCATGGCGTTCCCGATCGGCAAGAAGAAGGTGGAGGTGACGCCAGATTACCGGAAACCTTCAGCCGCGCAGAATGCCTTAATTGATAAGGCCATCACGCGCGAAAAGACCATTGTCAAGACGCTGAAGGACCGCACGCCGATTGTGGAAACCTACATCCAGAATATGAAGGCCGATGCCGTGATGGGCCAGGTTCCGGAGTCGGATGTTCACTTTCTAGGCCGTGTGAACTTCGGGAAAGTTATCAACGACACCTCGTATGCGAATGGGGACAAGCCGGATGAGAAGAGCGGCAAGCTGGGTTTCTTCAAACATTCACTAGGGTATATCTCTGGACTTTCGGCATCGCTGCATTTGTCGTACCACGAGGCTGGTTTTGTCCAGATGTTGTTGGTGGACAGCAATAGCTTTAATCGGCAAACGTATCAGTTTGAGTTTGTGCGCAACGACTTTCTCGGGACCATTCCGACTGTTGTGTTTGATGTGAGGCCGATCAAGCATGACGCGACGGGGCGCTTTGCCGGACGTGTCTGGATTGAGCGCAATAGCGGCAACATCGTGCGATTTAACGGTGATTTTGCCGGATCCGAAAAGGACGTTGCAGAGTATTATCACTTTGATTCGTGGCGAACCAACGTCCAGGAAGGCCTTTGGCTGCCGACCTCGGTTTACATTGAAGAAACCGATCCTAAAAGCCCGAGCCACTCGTTGAAATTTAAAGCTGTCAATTACATCTGGGGTTACTCCCTGAAGACGCCGCCCAAGGACGCCGACCAAGCGACGTTGGAGGTAGAGGGTGCGACGGATGCTTCACAAAATGCTCCGGATGTTAGCCCACTGCAGGCACAGCGCGAGTGGGTACAACAGGCGGAGGACAATGTGATCGACCGCCTGTACCAGGCTGGTTTGATCGATGCACCGAGCGAGTTTGATCAGACGCTGGAGCTACTGGCAAATAACATTCTGGCCTATAACAAGATCGCCACCGACCGGCCGTTGAAGGTCCGTACCCTGCTCACCGAGCCGCTGGAAACGCTTTCGGTTGGTAACACGATTTTGATCTCGAAGAGCCTGCTTGATACGACCGCGGTGCCTTCGGCCGATGGGAAACAGGCCGAGCAGCAGGGCGACCTGAACACGCTGCTTGCGTTCCAGATCGCTCACATTCTGTTGGGGCACCACATCGACACGAAGTACGCGTTCAGCGATCATCTGATGTTTCCGCAGGAGTCTGCCTTTCAGCGCATTCCGATGCACCACACGGATCAGGAAAACGTAGACGCGGCGAAAAAGGCGATGGAGCTGCTGAGCGTGGCCGATTTGGCGGACGGGCAAAGGTACTTCGGGCTGTACCTGCAGCAGTTGCAGGCGCGCGAGAAGGGCTTGAAGGCCTTAACGGATGCGCAGATCGGCGACGGTTTGGTCAAGGAGGACGGCACGTTCTGGATGCAGGCCTTGGTCTCGAAGGCGCCAAAGCTGAATAACACGGATCTGGCGCAGCAAGCGGCCATGCCGTTAGCGCAACTGCTGCGGTTTGACCCTTGGACCGACAAGGTAATCCAGTTGCACGCGGCGTATGCCCCGCTGCTGAGTTCGCGGGACAAGCTGCCGTTTGAGATTACCCCTGTGTATCTGAAGCTGGCGTACTGGCAGCCCCCGGCTCCGCCCGCACCGCCGGCCGCAGCTGCACCCGCGGCCCAAGCCGCACCCGCTGCTGGTGACAATGCCGTGGTCGGGGATGCAACCCCGGCCGCAACGACGACAGCGCCGGCAGCGCCGTCCCCCTCACAAGCAGCTCCTGCGGCTCCGGCATCCACGACGGCAGCTCCCCCACAACCCTAATTCTTTACATGTGCAGTTTGGGCCTTGATTTGCTCGTTGTGTCACGGCGGTGCTTCCGAAGAGCTGATGAGAAACACCGCCGTTTCGGGAGATCGAATGAAGAAGCAGTGCCTTTGCGCTTTAGCTTTTACCGTGGCCGTTGCAGCCAGTACCCCGCGGCTTTTCGCGCAGGCGGTTGCAACAGCGACCGGCAACGCTTTGGCGATTGGCGTTTCCTACCAGAATATCGATCCGGATTATGCGCAAAAGCGCGCTTCGGGCATCGGTATTTTCGCCAACTATGATTTTGCCCGCTATGTCGGCGCAACCGCAGAGATCAACCTGCAAACAGCTTTCTCGAACGTGGTCTTTTTGGAGCACACGTACTTTGTAGGCGCACGGGGAGAGTACCGTCGCGGCCGGGGCATGCTGTATGGAAAGGCGCTGATTGGGGGCGGCACTTCGAGCAACAATACGAAAGCGCCGCTGTTGAACGCACCGGGTACCTATCCTGCGTTTGCCATTGGGGGCGGCTACGAATACAAATTACAGAATCACTTCACTATTCGAGCCATAGATTTTGAGCGCCAGGAGTGGCTCTCGTACTCTCCGAATCACCTGACGCCGTATGTGTTCAGCTTCGGTGCGGCGTACCGGCTTCGCTAGCTAAAGTGGAAAAAGCGCTAAGAAACAACGAAGCCCTTTGCGGGGCTCCGTTGTTTCTTATGCTGTTTCTGAACAAGACAGTTCCCTGCCGGTTAGAAGTGGTACGCCACGCCGATGGAGGGGGTGGAGATCACGTAGTACCGGTTTGAGTTGAAGGCAGTGATGTTGAAGTCCGGAGCTTTGGCCACAAAACCGCGATACTCAACACGGAGATCGAAGCTCGGATTAACTTCATACGCTACGCCGCCGCCGAACAAGCCGCCGACGCGGGTAGTGGAACGGTAGTCGAGAAGTTGCGTACCCGAATTCAAGATCGGGGTAAAGATTATGGCGCCGGGACCGGCTTCGACAAACGGGTTGTACCGTTTGTAATTGCGCGAGTACACAAAGGCGCCGCTGATCTCTTGCTGGCGCTCGTTGACGCGCTGGTTGGGAAAGGCGAGACTCGGCGCGTTGTATTTGATGGAGTTCTGCGCCCAACCGTAGTTGATCTCGAGGCCGCTGCGCGGCGTGAGCAGGTAGCGGTAGCTGGCCAGCACACCCACAGTCTTGGTGGTGGTCATCGGCAGAACAAAGTTCCCATAAACATTGGGTGCAAACAGACCGAAGCCGCTGATGCTGGCATCCTGCCGGCTTTCCTGTGCT
>CAXTTZ010000270.1:0-3999 GCA_964247325.1 uncultured Acidobacteriaceae bacterium
GGCCGGCATCGCCAGCCGCCGCGCCGCCGAAGCGATCATCCTCGAAGGCCGCGTGCAGGTCAATGGTGAGGTCGTCACCGAACTCGGCACCCGCGCCGACCCGCATCGCGACCACATCCGCGTCGACGGCAAACTGCTCCACGGCCCCGAGCCCCAACGCTACTTCATGGTCAACAAGCCCCGCGGCTACGTCACTACCCTCGACGACCCCGAAGGCCGCCCCACCATCGCCCAACTCCTCGGCCAAGAGTCCCAGAAGAAGGTCACCGGCGAGCACGCCCGCCTACCCCGCCTCTACCCCGTAGGCCGCCTCGACTACCTCAGCGAAGGCCTCCTGCTAATGACCAACGACGGCGAACTCGCCAACCGGCTCTCCAAAGCCTCGGCCGGCGTCGAAAAAACCTACCTCGTTAAAGTCTCTGGCAAGCCGACCGACGACGCCCTCGACCAGCTCCGCCGCGGCATCATGATCGACCGCGGTCGCCTCAACGAGGTCCGCTCCGGCCGCCGCGACCGCGTCCTCACCCAACCCGCTCGCATTGAGCAGGCGCGCGGCGGCGATAACCCCTGGTTCGAGGTCACCCTCACCGAGGGCCGCAACCGCCAGCTCCGCAAAATGTTCGAAGAGATCGGCCATCACGTGGAAAAAATCCGCCGCATCGCCTACGGCGCACTGACCCTCGACGTCCCACCCGGAGCCTTCCGCGAGCTCAGCCCCGGCGAGGTGCAAGCCCTCAACCGCGCCGCCGCCGGCAAGAAAGTCGAAAGGAAACGCGAGCGCCCCGAGCCCGCCCAGCTTAAAAAGCCCGTGCCTCCCAAACGCACCCGCCGCACACCCAGCCCTACGCGATCTCGATAGCCGCAGTCTCGTTATTGATGAAGGTCTATCTCGTTCGGCGGCCTCGGTGCTGTAGCGTAGAACATCAAGCAGCGTGTCCCCACACGCCGGCTCGCGAATTCCAGCACGCTCCCTTGGTCATCCAATGCCAAAAGGGGTGACGAGTAATTTGGGCAGTAGTTGTCATACGCTTCGGGTACCGCGATCGGCGCGGGCAACGTGCTCCACGGTCCTGCCGGATCACCAGTTCTGCTCCAAAACATCGTTTCGCCGTTGCCTGCTGCCACGCTTCCGTCCGCCTTCAATTCCATCTGCCCCGTAAGCAGAATCGCGCCCTCCGGGAGGGCTGTGTTCACTGGCGCATGCGCCAAGTGCAGTCCCTCGGGCGTGCTGATGGTCCTTCCCAGATTCGTCGGATCGCCCCAGTTCCACCCATCTCGCGAGGTGCGGTAGTTCACCACGCAAGCAAGGGGCCCACACACCTCATAGGTCATCAGAAATATCCCGGTGCGCAGAAGGTTCACCACCGGCATTCCTGGCCGGTCGGCGTACGCCGCACTCGCCACGACGTCCCGAAAATCCTGCCAGTGCACGCCGTCGTACGTCCTCGTCTCCTCCAGCAGCTGGCTCTGCGCCGGATGTGTTTCGTCGGAGTAGTACATTACCAGCGCGCCATCCTCGGCTAGGGCAAACTGCGGTTCCCAAAGCCCCCGCTTGTTCTTTGCAACAATGCCGTCGCGTACGCTCCAAGTCTTTCCTTCGTCCACGCTGGCGTATACCCTAATCTGCATGCGTCGTTCGGCGCCACCTACGGCCGGCTCCTTTTGGCCCACCGAACCCGCCCATAACAGCGTGCCCGCCGCTAGCGCGCCCACCCGGCGTGGTAGCTCAAAGAGCGTCCCGCAGCAAAGCCCCGTCGCAAAAACCGGATCCTTGATGCTCGAAAACGGCGCAAAGCTCTTACCCTGATCCAGACTTCGATACACGTCTACATGATTGCCACCGGTGAAGCTGGTCACAGTCGCCAGAATGGCGTCATTCTGGCTTGGATCCGTGGCGCTGCCGAGACTCACCAAGCGGGCATACAGCGCATCGTGGGAATCCAGCAATGTGGTAGGTCCCGCCGTCGCCTGCGCCCAACCCGCATGGCGCAGCCCACCCCAACCTGTCAGTATGACCAGACAGCAAAGCCAGACCCGGCGATTCCAGGCCTGGCTTCGCTGCAACCGGCACCCAACGCACCCCTTCATGCGGCCACTGCTTAAGCGCGCCGCCGACGTCCGCCCGCGCCACGGCCGCCCGAGTTCGCATTGTTCGAACGGCCGCCCCCGCCGCGCTGCCCGCTGCGCGAGCGTCCCCGGCTTCGGACCGGCGTGTCTTGCTCCGCCGTTGCCGTGCCGTCACCGTCCTGCCCGCTCTTCCACGACCGCGTCTCCAGCGCCAGCAGGCCATCCAAGCCACCCGCTGTTTGCTTGTTCAGGTCAAGCGGGGTGTTCCGCTCCTCCTTCGGCAGGTCCTTGTCGGCCTCCAACCACTCAAACGCGATCTTCAACTCGCGCTCCAGCTTCTTGGCATCACGCTTTTCAATCGGCGTCACAAATGTGGTCGCTACGCCCTTCGCGCCCGCACGCCCCGTGCGCCCAATGCGGTGCACAAAGTCGTCCGAAGCGCCCGGCAGATCATAGTTCACCACGTGCGCGATGTGCGAAACATCGATCCCGCGCGCCGCGACGTCGGTCGCCACGAGAATGCGCGCTTTGCCATCCGCAAAGCGCCGCAGCGCCGAGGTGCGTTGCCCTTGCGAGCGGTCGCCGTGAATGATCTCTACCTTGTGCCCAAGCTTTTCCAGCTTGCGCCCTATACGGTCGGCTCCGTGCTTGGTGCGCGAAAACACCAGGTACGAGCCCTCCTCGGTGGTGAGCATGCGATCAAGCTGCGACAGCTTTTGGTCCTGCATGACCGTGTACACGCGCAGCGTGACGCGGTCGGACGGCCGTGACGTTTGCCCAATCTCCACCCGCACCGGGTCGGTCACATAATCGCGCACAATATTGCGAATGTTGCCATCCAGCGTCGCCGAGTAACACATGGTCTGCCGATCCTTCGGCAGCGCACCGGCAATGCGCCGAATCGCAGGCAGAAAGCCCATATCCAGCATGCGGTCGACCTCATCGAGTACCAGCATATCCACATCGCGCAGGCTCACCAGGCGGCGGTCGAGATAATCTTCCAGCCGTCCCGGGGTTGCTACCACGATGCGCGGCCCACGGCCAAGCGCCTCAATCTGCGGATGCTCGCTTAGTCCGCCGCACACCAGCACAGCATCGTTCTTCAGCACTGGGCAAAGCTTGTGGTAGTTTTCGAGCACCTGCATGGCCAGTTCGCGCGTCGGCAGCAGAATCAGTGCCAGGATCGGGTTCTTTTTGCCACGCGCGGAAGGCTCCGAAATCTCCTCCAGCCGCTCAATCATCGGCACTAGAAAGCTCAGCGTTTTGCCCGTGCCGGTCGAAGCCGTTGCAAGGATGTCGTCGCCCTCGAGTGCCGGCGGAATCGCCCCGGCCTGCACCGGCGTCGGGGTAACAAAACCGGCGGCAGCCAGCCGAGCCTTCAGCGAATCCGAAATATCAAAATCATTGAAATGCAGCGCAGAAGCCTGATCCTGCGTGATGTGCCGCGCCGCCGCAGCGGGCTCGGGGTTGAGAATTGATTCCAGCGTCAGCTTGCTGGTGTCAAGCTTCGGCTCGCGCGCATGCTGCGGCTTGGGCTCATGGGCCGTTTGGGGCTTGGGATCACGGCTAGTCTGCGACTTGGCCGGCTTGCCTTGCCCTTGGCGCGAGCGGCCTCCTTGGCGGCCCTCCGCGCTGGCATGTTTGGAGGAAGAGCGTCCGGAACTGGACCGGGAAGAAGACGTATACGGGGATGTAGCGTTAGACAAGAGTTTCCTTTGGTAACTACGGCGCAGCGCGGAGCTGCCGTCGGGGTGGATCACCGCTCCGAAACGCGCTCCATGGTGCAGTCACCGGAGATGCGTCGCAGGGATCCTAGATTCAGCACTGCAAAGAAGCGTTCCCTTAACCAGGAAAGCGAGGCACTGCTGCTGCACGGCGAGGCTGATCCCGTTTGGACCGCCTCCAAGCCAGAGCAACCAACGTGCGGGGCCA
>CAXTTZ010000271.1:0-3993 GCA_964247325.1 uncultured Acidobacteriaceae bacterium
GTCTACGCCTTGGGTGTAGGCCTGGTTGAGGCTGTTGGTGATTTGATCGCGTAGCCAGTCTTTGAAGTGAGCGCTGATGTCGCGGAGCTTGGGGACGCGGTCGACGACGTCCATGCAAAGGTGAAAGCGGTCGATCTTGTTCTCGATGGCGAGTTCGAGCGGGGTGTCGATGTTGCCGCGTTCGCGGTAGCCGTGGACGTGGAAGTTGGCGTGGTTGGTGCGGCTGTAGGTGAGCTTATGGATAAGCGTGGGGTAGGCGTGAAAGTTGAAGATAACGGGCTTGTCGGCAGTGAAATACGAGTCGAAGTCGCGGTCAGACAGGCCGTGCGGATGGGCGGTGGAGGAGGTGAGGCGGAACAGGTCGACGACATTGACGAAGCGGATGCGGAGGTCCGGGCAGTGCTGCTTGAGCAGTGCGGTGGCGGCGATGGCCTCCATGGTGGGGATGTCACCGGCCGAGGCCATCACCACGTCGGGCTCGAGACCGTTGTCGGTGCAGGCCCAGTTCCAGATGCCGATGCCTTTGGTGCAGTGGCGAATCGCCTCGTCCATAGACAGGTAGACGAGGTGCTTTTGCTTGTCGGAGACGATGACGTTGAAGTAGTCCTTGGAGCGGAGGCAATGGTCGGCGACGGACAGGAGGCAGTTGGCGTCAGGCGGGAGATAGATGCGGGTAACCTCGGGGCTCTTGTTGTTGACGATATCGAGGAAGCCGGGGTCTTGGTGCGAGAAGCCGTTGTGGTCTTGGCGCCAGACCAGCGAGCTGATGAGGAGGTTGATGGAGGAGATGGGGGCGCGCCAGTCGATCTCTTTTTTGCTCTTTTCGAGCCATTTGGCGTGCTGGTTGAACATGGAATCAATGATGTGGATGAAGGCCTCGTAGCTATTGAGCAGACCGTGGCGGCCGGTGAGGACGTAGCCTTCGAACCAGCCTTCGAGGGTGGTCTCGGAGAGCATCTCCATGACGCGACCGTTAGGGGCGATGTCGGTCCCGTCGGCGTCGATGGGCAGGATGTCAGCCTCCCAGGTCTTGGGCGAGGCGGCGTAGATGGCTTCGAGTTTATTGGAGGCGGTTTCGTCAGGGCCGAAGACGCGGAAGGTGTTCATGTTGAGGCGCATGACCTCGCACAGGAACTTGGCGAGCACCCCAGTGGGGCTTTGGTAGGTTTGCGCGTGGCCTTTGGGGTCGACGGCGAAGGTGCGGAAGTCGGGTAGGTCGAGCGGTTTGAGCAGGAGGCCACCGTTGGCGTGGGGGTTGGCGCTGAGGCGGCGCTGGCCGGTGGGGGCGAGGGCTTGGAGCTCGGGGAGGAGCTTGCCGTCGGCGTCGAAGAGCTCGTTGACGCGGTAGCTTCCGAGCCAATCCTCGAGGGCGCGAAAGTCGTCGGGGTTAGATTTGGGGTCGGTGACAGGCACCTGGTGGGCGCGCCAGAAGCCCTCGACATGGTGGCCGCTGACCATCTTGGGGCCGGTCCAGCCTTTGGGCGAGCGGAGCACGATCATGGGCCAGCGCGGGCGGGTGGTGTCGCCGGTTTCGCGAGCATGCTGCTGCAGAGCGCGAATATCGAGGATGCACTGCTCGGCGACCTCGGCCATCTTGCGGTGCATCAAGATAGGGTCGTCGCCTTCGATGTAGTGCGGGGTGTAACCGTAGCCGCGCAGCAGAGCGTCGAGCTCTTCGGGGCTGATGCGGGCAAGGATGGTGGGGTTGGCGATCTTGTAGCCGTTGAGGTGGAGGATGGGAAGGACGACGCCGTCGCGGACGGGGTCGATGAACTTATTGGCGTGCCACGAGGTAGCGAGCGGGCCGGTTTCAGCTTCGCCGTCGCCGACGCAGCAGGTGACGATGAGGTCGGGGTTGTCGAAGCAGGCACCATAGGCGTGGGCGAGCGAGTAGCCGAGCTCGCCGCCCTCGTGAATGGAGCCGGGGGTTTCGGGGGTACAATGGCTGCCGAGTGCGCCGGGAAAGGAGAAGCGCTGAAAGAGGCGGAGCAGGCCGCGGGCGTCCTGGCTGCACTCGGGGTAGACCTCGGAGTAGTGGCCCTCGAGGTAGCTGTTGGCGAGTGTAGCGGGCGCGCCGTGGCCGGGGCCGGCGATGTAAATCATGTCGAGGTCGTACTTTTTGATAAGCCGGTTCATGTGCACCCAAATCAGGCTCTGGCCGGGGTCAGTGCCCCAATGGCCGAGCAGACGATTTTTGAGGTGCTCGGGCTTGAGTGGCTCGCGAAGGAGTGGGTTGGCGTAAAGGTAGATCATGCCGGCGCAGAGATAGTTGCAGGCGCGCCAGTAGCGGAGCATTTGGTCGAGTTCCTGGTCAAGGAGGGGCGTGGGACGGGGGTCCAAGGTCGTGATTTGGGTGGTGTTCGTCATGGTGGCCCTCCGGCCGAATGTGCTCGCGTGGTGCTACAGGCTTAGATGATGATCGGCGGTAGGGTGGAAGGAAGTTGCGCAGTTTTCACATGCGGAACAGCGTGCAGATCAAGTGTGTTCGCTATATTTGGCTCGGCGACCGATCTTGCGGCCTCCACTCAGCAAGCTAGGAAATGATTGGCCCGGCAAGTGGAACACCTTGCCTGCTTAGTGGGCATCCAGGTTTAGTGGGCATCCAGGTGCTGCCGAAGGGTAAGTATCTGTAGTTCCGGCATGTGTCTGAGAGCCTCGTCATTGGTCAGAAAGTACCGGGCATGACTCGAACGTGCTGTAGCAAGCTGGATGGCATCTGGCGTTTTGTACCCATAGCTAGACCGGAGCTGGGCAGCCCGGGTGGCTATGGCGGACGACACAGGCAAGGTGGTGATATGTGCGGCGTTCAGCAAGATAGAGGCGTACTGCGTAGCAAGCGTGTGGTCGCCTCGGCGGAGCGGGTGAGCTAGGATTTCGGTGAGCGTGAGCGTTGAGGTGACAAGCTCAATCTCGCCCTGCTCCACTGCCTGGAAAAAGGGCATCACCACGGAAAGGTAAACCGGGTGCCTCTCGATGAGATAGATGAGGGGCGCTGTATCCAGACCGACTGTCTGACCTAAAAAGTGGCTTCAACCATTCCATGAGGCTCGCTCACGGTTGACGTACTCCTGAGCGTCGATGCCGTCCCAGGTTTCCTGTCCCAATCCGCACAGGTCGGTAATGCGGGTGCGAGGCTCTGCGCTAGCAGCCTGTTTCGCTAGCTGTTGCAAGAGCAGAGCCTGTTCGTCGCGGGGTAGGGTTTCTGCGGCGTGCAGGATGTGTTGGTAGGTGCTGTGGGCCATGGTGGAGCTCCTGTGGTCAGCATACTCGGACATCGGCGAGAGCGTATTGATGCTTATGATTTTGCAGCTTATGATTTTGCAACTCGCCCCGTGGGCTGTTCAGAACTTTGACGGTGTTCTAGTCAGGTCTACCTTTTTCCACGATGCTATTTGAGAATGAGTGGTGGTGAGGCGGAGGTATAGCATTTGTCGTCTGTTTCCATCGCCGAATCTCTCGACGTTCTTTACCCAAGCTTTGACTTATCTGCTGATTTCGGACGTAGAACTAGAGCATCATAGGGTCGCGAGTGCTCCGACATAACTTTACGCTGGTGACTGTAGAAGCACTCTTAAGGTCCCGTGCTGGGGAGGTTATGAGACGAGAGCTGTTATTGCTTCGAACTGTTGCGCTCGGTGTGCTGCTGTGTGTTGGCTTAAGATGCGGTCGCGGGCTCGTTGACCTAAGGTATGACGAGTAACCGTGGGAGTGTGCTTGAGGATTTCAGCAACTTCGCCAGCGTCTTTGGGTAGGAGGATTTCTTGGCCTGGGGTGAGGAAGTGTTCTAGGCCGGGCCAGGGGTCGGAGAGTAGGGCGGCGCCGCAGGCGGAGGCCTCGAAGAGGCGGACGGAGGGACTCCAGCCGGCAGCGACCATATCGTCGCGGGTAAGGTTGAGGGTGAAGCGGGAGCTGGAGTAGAAGCTGGGGTGTTGCGGCGGGGAGAGGTGGATGATGCGCTGGACGTTGGGAGCCCAGGGTTTGTCTGGGGGGTAC
>CAXTTZ010000272.1:0-3987 GCA_964247325.1 uncultured Acidobacteriaceae bacterium
GCTTTTCTAGTTGTCATTCCCGAAGGAAGTCTGCTGTTGCATTTGTCTCTGCCGTTGCTTTTCTTCTTGTCATTCCCGAAGGGAATCTGCGTCTCATCCGCCTGTGCTTTGCGATCCCGCCCGGAGCGTAGCGCGCAAGGTCAGCACAAATGCCATTAACTTCGTGCATCCCGAATCGGCTGCACCGGATGCGGCTCATTGCCCCGCGGACGCTCCGGTGGGGCCGGCATCGTTCCGCCCGGCAGCGGCTGATCGGGCGCATACTCGTTATCGCCCTCGGGCGTGGCCACCGTATCCGGCGTATTCTCCGGAACCGTGTCCCGCACTTCCACAGGATCTACTGGGTACGCCATCAGTCGTCACTCCCTCGATTGCCAAGCTGTTCTTCACGCTGCACCTCTGCATCGTGCGCAGACGAATCCGTCATCTCATCCTTGGCTGTATCGTAGCTGGGCGGCACGCCCGAAATGCGCCCGTCCACCGCCGCATTGTCCGCCGGCGGCGCGTTTTCGTCACCCGTAAACTCCCCGGGACCCTCCGGCGCGGGCGTCAAATGCTCCGCACTCGTTTCTTCGGCGCGCATCTCCGCTTCCGGCACCCCGTCCGCCTGGGCGCTATGCTCATCACGCATCGGCTCTTCGCGCGCCACTTCGGCCACAGACACCGGCAGCCGCGTACTCGGGGGCATATCCACCATCGGGCTCTCCTCCTGCACCGCCTCATTCAGCTCCGAAGCCAAGCGCTCAAACTCTTCGATGCTCGGCAGCTCGTTGACGTCCTTCAGCCCGAAGCGCAACAAGAACTCCTTTGTGGTGCGATACAAAATCGGCCGCCCGATTACCTGCTTCCGCCCTGCCGCGGCCACGAGCTTGCGTCCCAACAGGCTCCCCAGCACCCCCGCCGAGTCCACCCCGCGAATCTCCGACACCTCCGGCGCCGTGACTGGCTGCTTGTACGCCACCACCGCCAAGGTCTCTAGCGCGGGGAGACTCAGCTTCAGCGGAGGCTTCAGCGACCGCACAACCCCCCGTACCGCATCGTGATACTCCGGCTTGGTCGCAAAGCGGTAACCGCCCGCGATCTCCCGAATCTCCAGTCCCCGGTCGCCCTCGCGATATTCCCTGACTAACTCCTCCAGCACCGCCCGCAGGTACTCGCGCGACTCCCGCTCCCGCGCCCGCCCCTCCGCCGCGGCTCCAGTGAACTCGTTGGCCGAAACCGCCACCTCCGCTCCGTCGCCCAGCGTCTCCGCGTTCAGCGCCTCCGGGTCTCCAGCCTCGGCCGACCCGCCCAGCAGCGTCAACTGCCCCTGCCGCGCCGCTTCGGCCTCCAGCTCCGCCTGCGCCTCAGCTCCCAGCAAACCTACTAGCTGCGCCAGCGTCACCGGCTCTTCCGCCGCGTACACAATGGCCTCGATCTTGCCTTTCAAACTCATTCGCGCAGCGAGCAGTGTACCAAGCCCAGCCCCACCCTCCGCCAAACAAACATCTGACGCAAAGGTCGACACGGACCGCCAAGCGCCGCCACGAACCTCGTCGCGTCCCTTCGCGCCATCTTAGCGCCCTTTGCGTCAGATTCTGCCGTTCCGTCGCCCTACCGCACCACCGCGCTAAACACCCAAAATAATGTGCCCGACAGCAGCGCCGCCGCCGGCAACGTAAACACCCACGCCATCGCGATATTCCGCACCGTCGCCCACTGCAGCCCGCTACCGTTGGCCATCATCGTCCCTGCCACGCCCGAGCTCAGCACATGGGTCGTCGAGACCGGCAGCCCGATCTTGTCAAATCCATAAATCGTGCACATCGCAATCAGCTCGGCCGAGGCACCCTGCGCATACGTCATGTGCGTTTTGCCGATCTTTTCCCCCACCGTAATCACAATGCGCTTCCACCCAATCATCGTCCCCAACCCGAGCGCCAGCGCCACCGCCACCTTCACCCAGCTCGGGATGTACTTTGTTGATTTATCGAGAAAGCCCTTGTAATTCGCAATGATCTTTGTATCTTCTGGCGCCATCTTCGGCCCGAACTTCGGAATCAGCCGAAACGTCTCGCTCACCAGGTACATCTGGTTCCGCACGTTGCTTTGCATCTGCGGCGGCACATTGCCTAGCGACCCATACCCTACCGCCTCATTGCGGATGTCGTTGATCATCTGCTCCAGGGCCACCGTGGTCGCCGGCTGATACTTGTGGTCGGCCACAAAGCGCTCCAACTCCGGCCCGGCATCACCCACCGTCGCGCCCGGCTGCTCATACCGCTGCACCGCGGCCGCTACCTGCGCCGAAACCGCCGCAAAGGTTTGCACACTGCCACGATCCACCGTATGGTTCAGCGCATACGCGGTCGGCACCGTGCCTACCAAAATCAGCATAATCAGCCCCATGCCCTTTTGCCCGTCGTTCGATCCGTGCGCAAAGCTCACGCCCGTGCAGGTCAAAATTAGCAGCGCACGAATGTAAAACGGCGGCGGCTCTGTGCCCTCCGGCGCCTTGAATAAGCGCGGATCTTTCAGCAGATGCCGTGCCGCAAAGAACAGCAGCGCCGCCCCGGCAAACCCGATGATCGGCGAAAAGATCAGCGCCTTAAACACCTTTGTCACCTGCTCCCAGTCCACCCCGCTCAGCCCCGAGCGCCCCTGCATCAGCTGGTTTGCCACGCCCACGCCGATGATCGACCCAATCATCGTGTGCGAGCTCGACGCCGGCAGCCCCTTCCACCACGTTCCCAGGTTCCACAGGATCGCCGCAATCAGCAGCGCAAACACCATCGAAAAACCCGACCCGGAGCTGACCTTCAGGATCAACTCCACCGGCAGCAGCGTCACGATCGCATACGCCACCGCGCCGGAGCTCGTCAGCACCCCAAGAAAGTTAAAAATCCCAGACCACGCCACCGCCAGGTGCGGCTCGAGCGAGTGCGTGTAGATCACCGTCGCCACCGCGTTCGCCGTGTCATGAAAGCCGTTCACAAACTCAAAACCCAACGCAATCAGCAGCGCTAAGCCCAACAAAACAAACGGAAACACCGACGCATTGTGGACCACCGAAAGGTCCTTCGTCAGCCGGGTCGCAATATAGACCAGCCCGCCCACTAGCAGTACGCCAAAGATGGCCGCCCCCCACCGGCCCGCCGGGTTCGCAGACATCTTCTGGTCAAGAACGGGGCTCGCCGATGATCGAATTCCGGAGGGTTGTGTCGCAGTGGAGGCCATAGGAAAAGCTCGCAAAATTGAAATGTCGTACCCTGTCTCGCCAGATTAGGCCGCTCGCGATCAACGGAGGTGAATGGACTATGAACTTTACGCAATAGCCCCGCCTCATTCGCCTCCTTTGTCGTTGCCCTTGCCCCCTTGTTGTCCTTCCCCAAAGGGGATCCTCATTTGCCTCCCTTGCTGTTGCTTTTACCTTTTTCGCTTGTCATTCCCGAAGGGAATCTGGGTTTGCCTTTGCTTATGCCTTTGCCTTTCTTGTTGTCATTCCCGCAGGGAATCTGCTTCCGCCTACCCTTCCACTACCCTCCAAGAAATCCTCTCCCCACCCTCCGCACCACCACAGCAAGAAACATCAAAGCACCCATGGCTGATCTACAAGTAATCCGCGGCGACATTACGGAGCGCCACGTCGATGCCGTCGTCAACGCCGCTAATGCCTCGCTGCTCGGCGGCGGAGGCGTCGACGGCGCCATCCACCGCGCCGCCGGCCCCGAGCTTCTCTCTGCCTGCCGACTGCTCGGCGGCTGCCCCACCGGCGAGGTCCGCTTTACACCCGGCTTTCGCCTGCCCGCCCGCTGGGTCTTCCACGCCGTTGGCCCCGTCTGGAACGGCGGTCACCACGGCGAGCCCGAGCTGCTCGCCGCCTGCTACCGCAATGCCCTCGCGCTCGCCCCGCAGCACGGCGTCAAAACCATCGCTTTCCCGGCCATCTCCACCGGCATCTACCACTATCCCAAAGGCCCCGCCGCCCAAATTGCCATCAGCCTGTGC
>CAXTTZ010000273.1:0-3972 GCA_964247325.1 uncultured Acidobacteriaceae bacterium
GGTTGACCATAGCTACGGGCAGGTTTCCTGCAAGGTCACGCATAGTGGGGAACTCGGCGGGGTAGTCGACCAGCTTGCGCGCGACCGCGAAGGTGAGCGGCGACACACGGTAGACCACGACAAAAGGGTTGCCAATAACCGCCGCTTGGACGGTGGCCGTGCCGCTCGCAACCACCGAAGCGCGTGCGTGGTGGAGCGCTTCGCGGGCGTCGGGCACGAGCGTCAGGCGCAGGCTGCGGGCCTCGGGACCCCAATAACGGAGGTGCGCGCGATTAAGTTCCTCGAGAAAGGCGCGAAGATTGGCTTCGCGGATGGTGGAGGCCACGGGCAGGAGAAACTCGTAACGGGTGTGCGCGGCAGGGTCGGCAGGGGTTTGGAGGCCGCTGCTGTCGAAGATCGTGCGGGCGGCGGCGGTGGCGATGAGATCGCTCATGGCGAGTTCGTGGAGCGCAGGGAGGTTGGCGCGGAGCTCGCGCCAGCGGCTGCCCGGCAGCAGGGCGATCCAGGTGCGCGCTTCGTCCAGGCCGTGCTGCTGGGCGTAGACGGCGCGCGTGCTGGTGGGTAGCGGCAACTCGGCCAAGGGGTGGCCGACAAACTCGGCGTCGACGGCGCGCTCGCGGTAGAAGCGCTCCTCGAAGGGAAAGATAACGAGCATGCGGTCCACGCGCTCCTGCACCCAGCGGAGCCGGCCGTGCTTCCAGGCCCAAAGCTGCGGGCTGGAAAACCAGAGGACCGGGATCCCGAGGTGGCGCAAATGACGCGCGAGCCGGAAGTTCACGTCTGGAAAGTCGATCAGAATGGCGAGGGCAGGCCTGTGACGATGCAGGGAGCGCACCAGTTTGCGATAGCTCGCGTAGATCCGGGGGACCTGGAGGAGGATTTCAGTGACGCCCATGACGGCGATGTCTTCGGCGCGAACGATGCGGTTCTGGCCGGCCTGCTCCATCGCTGGGCCACCGAGCCCGGTAAAGCTGGCCGAAGGCAGATGCCGTCGCAGAAGCTCCACGAGGGAAGCACCGTAAGTATCGCCGGAGGCTTCGCCGGCTGAAAGAAAGATGAGCGGGTTGGGCTCGCTGGCAATGAGCTCAGTGTAAAGCGGCGCCGCGGTTGCGGCTCTGTGCCGTTTTGGGACATTGCCTTCGAGCAACATGACACGAACGTGGGATAGACGGTTTAAGGCCAGTGGGCAGATCGTAAGAAAGGCGAAGCAATGTTATGCGGCGAAGGATCACAAAAGGCGAAGCGAAGAAAAGGTGACGAGAAAGGTTGCTTGCGCTACGATGGAGGATTCGCCGAATCAACCCTCGAAAAGGCATGAAATGCGCCGCGCGAGGGCAGGTGCTACCGGCATTTTGGAGGCAGTATGCAGCATGCACGTCTGATCAGCGCAATTCTTTGCGGCGGCCTGTTGCAGGGCGCTGCGTTAGCCGCGCAAACAGAGGTGGCCAGCGACGCCGGTCCAGCTAAACCGGGCACGGGAGCCACCCAAGGAACGGCGGCGGCGGGTACGGCTTCCGGCACGGCCGCGGGCCCGACGGCTGTGTCTGAGGTGCGCATCGTACGCTTGAGCCAGGTGCGCGGGGAGGTACAGTTGGACCGCGCTACCGGCCGGGGGTACGAAGGCGCGTTTGCGAACATTCCTGTGACGCGCGGCTCAAAGCTGCGCACCGGCCAAGGCGTGGCAGAGGTTGAGTTTGAGGACAACAGCTCCCTCCGGCTGGCGCCCAACTCGGTGATGAGCTTTTCGCAGCTCAGCCGCACGGCTACAGGCACAACCTTGTCCACGGTAAAGCTGGAAAGTGGAACGGCCTATGTGAGCCTTGCCAAGAGTAAAGGCAACCTGTTCACGCTGGAAGATGGCGAGGCCAAGATTGATGTGTCACCGGGAACCCATCTGCGCTTGGAGGCAAGCGGTGCGGCTCCGGAGGATCACCAGGCCAAGTTAGCCATTTTCGAAGGGGATGCGCAGTTCGAGGGAGTTTCCGGACCGTCGACCGTGGCCAAGAAGCAGACGTTAACTTTTAGCCCAGACGGGAAGACGGCCCCGATGCTTGCCTCGAAGACCGAAGAGCAGCCGCTCGACGGCTGGGATAAAACGGAGCAGAGCTACCACAAGCAGGCAGCCAGCTTTGCCGGTTCAGGCGGGTCCGCGCTGTATGGCGCCAACGATCTGAACTACTATGGAAGCTTTGCGGATCTGCCCGGCTGCGGCAATGCGTGGCGGCCGTATTTTGCCAGCGCAAGTTTTGATCCGTTTGCGAATGGTATGTACGCATGGTATCCGGGCGCGGGCTATTCTTGGGTCTCTCCGTACCCCTGGGGCTGGCTGCCGTTTCACACGGGATCATGGCAGCAGTGCGGGAACGCGGGATGGGCTTGGCAGCCGGGCGGCTCGTTCGTTGGTTTGAGCAACACCGTGCTCCGCAAATTGCCCAAGGGCGTGACAGGGCCCACGCCCCTGCCGAAGCCGCCCGCCGCAGGTCACCCGACGCTGGTGCCGGTGAACACGAGGCCGCTCACGGCATCGGGGTTGACCAACGAGCAATCGTTCCTGTTCCGCACCGACTCTGCCGGTCTGGGGGTGCCGCGCCATACCTTTGGCAAACTGGGGAGCATGTCCAGTTCAGCTCTGCGCACCGGTTCGGCTACCGCTGCGGTGTCCGCGCCGGTTTACAGCATGGGCAACGCGTCCTCTCGCCCGAACCAGATTGCAGTGCCCGGCAGCTTAACGCAGCGTAGCGGCGGCGTCGCACCGCGCAGCGCCCCTTCGGCGCCCATGGCAGCTCCAGGAATGCATACTTCGCCGGGAATGTCGTCCCCGGCCATGTCGGCGCCCTCTGGTATGAGTTCAGCGCACGCCGGCGGAGGTGGAAGCCACCGGTAGGGAAGAGCAGGGTGTAGCAAAAAGGAGGGCTCGGTAAAACTGGGCCCTCTTTACTTTTCGGAGTACTTCGTTAGAAGTGCAGCGTGAGGTCGGGTCAAGCTAGGCCGTAGCTGTTTCCTGCAGCGGCGTGCCGAGTTCCTGGTCCTTGTATTGCAGGCGGTAGAGTCGCCAGTAAAGTCCGTGTAAGGCGAGGAGCTCCTGGTGCGTGCCCTGTTCGCGCAGTTGGCCTTTGTGCATGACTAGAATCGTGTCGGCGCGCTGGACCGTGGAAAGGCGATGCGCGATCAGGACGGAGGTGCGGCCCGTGATCATGCGCTCAAGGGCGGCGCGGACCCGCAGCTCCGTTTCCGTGTCGACGGAGCTGGTGGCCTCGTCCAGGATGAGGATGCCGGGGCGATGCGCGAGCGCGCGGGCAAAGCTGATGAGCTGCTTTTGTCCGGTCGAGAGCGTGGAGCCGCGCTCGAGCACCGGTTCGGCAAAGCCGCCGGGCAGCGTGCGGATGAAGTCGCCGACGTTGACCTCTTCGGCCGCGTTGGCGACCTCATCGTCGGTGATCCAAGCCGAGCCGAGCCGGATGTTTTTGGCGACGGTGCCGGAAAATAGAAACGGATCTTGCAGCACGACGCCGAAACGTCGGCGCAGCGTGGTCAGGTCTTGTTCGCGTACATCGACGCCATCGACCAGCACCTCCCCGCGCTGCACGTCATAGAAGCGCATCATGAGCGCGGTGATGGTGGTTTTGCCCGCACCGGTGTGCCCGACGATGGCCGCGGTCGTGTCGGGTTCGATCGTGAAGGAGACGCCGCGAAGAATCCACTCCACGTTGGCGAGGCTAGGATGAGCGGCTGCTTCAATCTGAGTCAAGCCATCGTTGAAGCCGTCCTGGAAGCCGTTCGCTTCCTGATCCGTTGCGGCAGTTAGGGCCCTGAGCGCCAGGTTCTGCTCGTCCGTCAGCTGCTGATAGGTGAACCAAACGTTGCGGAACTCGATACGACCAGAGCCGTTGCCACGGGTCGGGAGCGCTGGCTGGGCGAGCTCGGGCTCGGTGTCGAGCAGTTTAAAGACGCGCTCGGCGGCGGCCATAGCCG
>CAXTTZ010000274.1:0-3968 GCA_964247325.1 uncultured Acidobacteriaceae bacterium
CCGCCCGGCCACGGTACACGCTGACCCGCTCGTCCGAGCCCGCCGCAGCAGCCGGAGCGCGCCCAATCGGTGCGCTCGCGCAGCCCGCAAGCGCCAGCGCCATGCCAAGGAGCCAGCTCCATCGCGTTCTCGCCCAGGCACGCATACCGGCTTAGACACCGTGTAGGGCGTTTGCAGCTCCGGCCCGCTACGGTCTAGCCGGCGCGCTCGCGCTGCCCGCGTCAGGAGCTTTGCCCTCCGCCACTTGCATCAGGTTCCCCGCCTTGCCCCGCTGCTTATTCACAAACGCTGAAATCACCTGCGCCGCCAGCTTGGCCGAGTTGTTTCCCCAGTTGCCATGCTCCCAAAGCACCGCGACCACGATGTCCGGGTTCCGCCGCGGCGTCATGCCCACAAACCACGCATTCGGCTCCGTGTTGTGCCCCTTGCCCGTCCGCGAAAGCGCATCATGGCTCATCACCTGCGCGGTCCCCGTTTTGCCTGCAAAGTCCACCCCGTTCAGATGCGCCATATAGGCCGTCCCGATCGGGCTTGAGGTCACATTCGCCATCGCATCCGTGATGATCTCCCAGTTCTCCGCCGAAAGCGGCACCTGCTGGTCGCCCGCCCCCGGAAAGCTCTCCCGCACCGCCTCCCGCACCGCCCCGGTTAGCTCGTCCGCAAAGACCACATGTGGCCGCAGCAGCACGCCTCCTGAGGCGATGCCCCCCAGCGCCCGCGCCAACTGCAGCGGTGTCGCCTGAATCGCCCCTTGCCCAATCCCCACCGAAATCGTCTCGCCCGCATACCATTTATCGTGCTGCGACTTTAGCTTCCATGCCTCCGAGGGCATCAGCCCCGCCGCCTCATCCGGCAGGTCGATCCCTGTCTTCTGCCCAATGCCCACCGACTCCGCATACCGCGCGATCGTCCCAATCCCCAGCCGGTTCGCCAGCGTGTAGTAAAACGTGTCGCACGAGTAGGGTATCGCGTTGTGGATGTCCACCGACCCATGGTGCCGGTCGCAGGCAAAAAAGTGCCCATAAAAGCTCGCTCCACCGTTGCAACTCACCCGCAGATCCTGCGCCTTGCCCTCTTGGAGCCCCGCCAAGCTCATAATGATCTTGAACGTGGATCCCGGCGCCAACTGGGCTTGAATCGCTTTGTTCAGCAGCGGATGGTCCGGGTTGTCTAAAATCGTCTGCCAATAACTCTTCGTCAGCCGCACTGAAAACTGGTTCGGATCAAACGTCGGTCGCGACGCCATGGCCAAGATCTCGCCCGTGTGCGGATCCATGGCCACAATGGCGCCGATCTTGCCCTCCAGCGCCTGCTCAGCCGCACGCTGCACATCCAGGTCCACGGTCAGCCGTAGGTCCTGCCCCGGTTTGGCGTACTCCTCGCCCATCACGCCCACCTCGCGCCCGTGCGAGTTCACGATCATGTCCCGCGACCCGTCTTGACCCCGCAGCAGCTCGTCGTAGCTCTCCTCCACGCCTGATTTGCCCACCACATCGCCCGGCTCATAAAACGCATACTTCGAGTTGTTCAGATCGGCCTCCGATACCTCTCCCACATAGCCGATCAAGTGCGCCAAAAACCCATCTCGCGGATACAACCGCCGCTGCTCATCCAGCGTGTCCAGCTCCGGCAGCTCATCGCGGTGCGCTGCGATAAAGGCCTGCTCATCCGGCGTGATGTCCTGCTTCAGCGGGATCGGTTGATACTTCGGCGCAAACTGAAAGTGCTTCAGAATGGCCTCGATCTGCGCTGGTTCCATGTGCAAGCCCTGCGCGATCAGCGGCAGATCGCCCTCCGCCGCCGCCATCTGGTCGCGCAGCAAATAGCAGGTCACTGACGGGTAGTTGTCCACCAGCACCCGGCCTTCGCGGTCCAGGATGCGTCCTCGCGGCGCCAGCATCGGCACCTTGCGCACCCGGTTCTGTTCAGCTAGCACCCGGTAGCTGTCCGCCCCCAAAATCTGCAGCCGCCACAGCCCTGCCCCCAGCACTATCAGCACCAGCACCACGCCGTACTGCAGCACCGCCAGCTTGCCCGCTGGCACCTTTTCCTTGCGCTGCACCGGCTCGGGCGCAAACGCTGCCCCCGGGTCCAACTCCGGGTCCAGCTCCTCGGCGCCACTGCTGCCAAACTCCTCCGCCCGCCGCGGGGGATACGCGTCATCATGAAACCGGTGTTCCTGGGAGGAACCTTCGTACTCGCTGCGGTCTTCATCGTCCCTGCGGTCTTCATCGTCCCGGCGGTCTTCATAGTTCCGGCGGTCTTCGTGCGGCATCTGTGGGCTCATTCTCTGATCCTGAAGCGGTCCAACACCAAGAATATCGGCAACGCGACCGCCGTGTTGACCAGCGCGCGCAGCAGCTCATGGCCCGGCCGCGCCCCCACCGTTCCATCGCCCAACAACCGCCGCGTAATCACATACAGCATCCCGCTTTCGAGCAGGCTTGCCACAAAGTTCATCAGCAGCCGGTTCAGCACGTTCTCCACATCCACCGCAAAGCCGATGCTTGACCCCACATACCCGATCACCGCCTTGGCAATGCCGTTCACGCCCAACGGCAGCCCCGTCAAGGCATCCTGCAACAGCCCAATTGCGGTCCCCGTCAGCGTCCCCCGGATCGGGCTCCGGCGCGAAACCGCAAAGAACACTGTAGCGACCAACGGCAGATCCAGGAGATCCAGCGGCGCCCACACCCGCGGCAACAGCGCCCCCACCACCACACAAACCACCGGCGCCAGCACCGTTACCGGCAACGGAAATCCGTACTGCTCCAACTCCCGCCGCGAATCGTAAGAGGTTTCTGCCATTCCCAAGGGTCGCCTTCGAGCATACCTTGCCCTGCATGCGTGCCACGCCCAAAGGCAACCTGCCGTCGCCGTAGCCTTTCTGTGGTGTCATTCCCGAAGAGAATCTGCGTTTGCCTTCGCTCGTTTGCTTGTCATTCCGAAGGGAATCTGCGTTTGCGTTTACCCAACGCAATCCGTGATGCGGGTAAAGAAAAAGCACCCCCTCACGCCCATCAGCCCGCCTCATTCTCCCGCAGGGAAGCCAGCATCTCACGTCGCAAAATCGCATTCAAGCGCGATTGGTACCCTTTCCCCTGCGCTCGCAGCCACGCAAGCACGTCAGAATCGATTCTCACTGTGGTCGAGGTCTTTGTAGGCCGATAAAATCGGCCTCGCTCGGCACTGGCCCAGAACGTCTCAGGCAGCGCAGGGATCTCGCTATAGTCAATTGCGCTGTCCGGCCGCGCTGCAAGGGCTTCCAGTTCATCCTCCCGTGCCTTTGTTAGTGGCGGCAGATCGGCCAACTTCACACTGCACCTAGCCAATGGCTTGCTCATACCTGCGTTTCTCCTTCCGGTCTGCTTGTCTGTCCGAGATGAGACGAATGATTTCGCGGGGCGTTCCGTCCTGGTCTTCCTCACGAAGGGTGTGCGCTACAACCAGCAGCAAAGTGTTGCTTACCCTACCCATGGTCTGCCAGCGCTCCTCGCCCTGCTCAATGCGCTCCATCTCCGAGGCGGCAAGGGGATCGGCAAACACCCGAAGGGCAGTATCGAAACTAATCCCATGCTTTCGAAGATTAAGGGCTGCCTTACGAACATCCCACTCGAAGGCAATGTACACGAGAACATGTTACTACGTTTCTGTAAGTACGAGGATGGAAGGGCCCGCAAAAGTTAGCCAGGTTCGCGAACCCAACGGGGCTCAGCAGGTACCACAAACCAATACCAACCCTAGAACCACTACTGCCGCGGCGACCCCGCCCCACCTGGCACCATCGCCGACGCCGGCGGTGCCGATCCTGGCGAATACCGGTCCCCGCGCAGCGCCGGCCGCATCTTTGGCATCCCCGAGTTCGGCACCCCGGGAACCCCGCCCGGCGAGTTCGCCGATGCCGTCACCGCTGCCGCCGCAACTCCCTTCGCTCCAGCCCCTGCCGCAGTCGCCGCTGCCTCCGGAGT
>CAXTTZ010000275.1:0-3956 GCA_964247325.1 uncultured Acidobacteriaceae bacterium
ATTATCTACAGAGCGAGGGCAAAGCGCTCACGCAAAGGGCGCTAAGGTTGGCGCGGGGTGAGTGGGCCTAGGCGGACTGAAGGAGGGCTCGGCTTTCGCGAAGGAGATCGTCGGGGCGGCAGGGTTTGGCTAGCAGTTTGAGGGGGCGCTTTGCTTGGCGGCAATGGGCGGACACCTTGGCTTCGTTGCTGGCGTAGGCGGACAGAAGCAGGACGCGGACGGCGGGAAGCGCCGAAGCGACGCGGTCGGCGAGTTGAAGGCCGGACTCTTCGGGGAGCGTGACGTCGCAGAGCAGCAGCGCGGGATGGAAGCTTTGGGCGCGCTCAAAGGCTTCGGCGGCGGTGTAGCGGGCTTCGCAATCGAAGCCGTTGGCTTGGTAGATCAAAGAAAGGGTGTCCGCGACGAGTCGGTCGTCATCCACTACAAGTACGCGTGTCTTCATGGGCACACCTAAGCCGGGGAGGGCGCTGCGGTTGGCGTTCATGAATAAGGACGCAGGGTACACGTCGAAGGAGGGTGAAGCGGCAACGGATCTGGCCAGGAGTTCGGCCGTTGTTGATCTCTGAATACTAAAAATGAATGAGATTTGCAAGATGTCATTCAGAAATTCATGAACGGTGGTGGCATATGCGCGTGATCTCCCTTTTGGCCGGGTTTGCTTTGCTTTCGGTTGTGCTGCTCGATGCGTTTCAGACGATCATTCTGCCGCGGCGGCCGTCGGGGCGGCTGCGGGTCACGCGGCTGTTCTTTTTAGCGACTTGGCCTACGTGGAGGTATGTGACGAGCAAGTTCCGGTCGCGGGCGACCCGGGAGCAGAGCTACAGCATTTATGGCCCATTTTCGCTGCTAGTTCTATTTGTGGTTTGGGCTTTTTTATTGACGGCCGGGTTTGGTTTGGTGTTCTTTGGGTTGCGAATCGCCTTCCATGACAACTTGTTTCCGGCGGGCGGGAAGGAGTTGCGGTTCCTATCGTGCCTGTATGTGAGCGGGACGACGCTGTTTACGTTGGGGTTGGGCGATGTAACCCCGCAGTCGCACGTAGCGCGCCTGTTGACGGTGATGGAGGGTGGAACGGGATTTGGATTTATCGCATTGGTGATCGGCTATCTGCCGGTGCTGTACGCGGCGTTTTCGCGCCGCGAGGTGACCGTGGCGTTGCTGGATTCGCGGGCGGGATCGCCGCCGACGGCAGCGGAGTTGCTACGGCGGCATGACTTCGATGGCGGAAGGCAAGCGCTAGGCGAGCTGCTGTCGGACTGGGAGCGATGGTGCGCGGAGATGCTGGAAACGCATATCTCGTACCCGATTCTGTGCTTCTACCGCTCGCAGCACGATAACCAAAGCTGGCTCGCGGCGCTAGTCGCGGTGCTGGATGCGTGCGCGCTGCGGATCGCGATGCTGGATGGGCGGGAGACTCGGCAGGCACAGCTGACCTTTGCCATTGGGCGGCACACGCTGGTGGATTTGGTGCATGTATTTCGGCTGGAAAAAGCGGAGCAGCGGTTGCGGGATACACCGCTAACACGTTTGAGTGATGACGAATTGGGGCGGTTGTGCGCGGTGATGGAGGGAACCGACCTGTCACCCTGCTCGGATTTTGAGAGCCGGGAGCGGCTCCGGGCGCTGCGGTTGTTATATGAGCCGTATGCATGTGCGTTGGCGGACTTCTTCCGTTTGACGGTGCCTCCTTGGGTGGCTCCGCCGATGCCGGCAGAGCGAAAGCCGGATGCATGGACGGTGATGGCTGGGTTGCGGTCGCCGCAGGTGTTGGCGGATCGGCTGGCGCAGCATGTGAGTGAGCAGTCAACGGCGATGCATCTGGAGGCGCGAGAGAAGGAGGAGGTTTGAATCTAACGCAAAGGGCGCGAAGGTTCGCGACGGGTTTAGTGGAAGTCGGGGCTTGGCGTGTGTGTAGAAAGCAGATTCCCTTCGGGAATGAGAAGCAAAAGAGCAGAGAGGAAGCTAAGATAGCGGCAGGATTTGCGTGACAACCAACAGAGGGCAAACATAAAAAAGCCCGGCACAAGCCGGGCCTTCTTTCCAAGTATTTTGAGGAGTTCAGGCTTGAAGCGGGGTGCCGAGGCGGTCTTGCCAGGGGTCGATGACTATTTTGGTAACGCCGTCTTGTTTGTCGCGCCAGATCTTGTACATATCGCCCGCCTCTTCAATGCCGATGCGGTGCGAGATGAGGAAGCTGGGGTCGATTTCTTTGTTTTCGATGCGTTTGAGCAGAGGCGCAAGGTACTTGGTGCAGTGGGTTTGACCCATGGCCATTTTGATGCCTTTGCCGAAAGCCGCGCCGAAGTTGACCTTGTCGAGCACGCCGCCGTAGACGCCGGGGATCGACAGGGTGCCGCCTTTGCGGATGGCTTGGAAGGCTTGGCGGAGGACAAAAGGGCGGTCGGTTTCAAGCTGTAAGGTCTGCTTGATCTTGTCGTAGGCGCCGAGGAAGGTGTTGGAGTGGGCTTCCATGCCGACGGCGTCGATGCAAACATCAGGGCCGATGCCGCCGGTGAGGTCGCGTAGGGCTTCGACGATGGTGACGTCCTCGTCGCTGTAGTTGATGGTGGTGGCGCCGCAGTACTCGCGGGCGAGACGGAGGCGCTCGGGGAAGCGGTCGATGGCGATGACGCGCTCGGCGCCGAGCATATACGCCGAGGCAATGGCGAAGAGGCCGACGGGACCGCAGCCCCAGACCGCGACGGTGTCGCCGGGCTGGATGTTCCCGTTTTCCGCGCCCTGGTAGCCGGTGGGGAAGATGTCGGTGAGGAAGAGCACCTTCTCGTCGGGGAGGTCGGACTCGATCTTGAGCGGGCCGACGTCGGCGTGGGGAACGCGGACGTATTGAGCCTGACCGCCGGCGTAACCACCATAAATGTGCGAGTAGCCGAAGAGCGCGGAGCCGGTGTAGCCGTACATGGTTTCGGCAATCTGGGCGTTGGGATTGGTGTTATCGCAGAGCGACCACAGGTCACGGGTGCAGAAGAAGCAGTTGCCGCAGGCGATGGTGAAAGGCACCACGACGCGGTCGCCGCGCTTGAGCTTTTTCACCTCCGGGCCGACCTCTTCAACGATGCCCATGAACTCATGGCCAAGAATGTCGCCGGACTCCATCGTGGGTATGTAGCCGTCGTAAAGGTGGAGGTCGGAGCCGCAGATGGCGGTTTTGGTAACGCGAAGAATCACGTCGCCGGGATTAATGATTTTGGGGTCGGGGACGGTGAGGGTTTGGACGTTGCCCTGACCCATCCAGCAAACAGCTTTCATTGGGGTTCTCCGGTGTTGTTGCGGCAGCACGCGGCGTGCCGGCTAATGCAGTTTCCTTTGCGAAGGACAAGCAACGATCGCAAGAGTGGATCAGGAAGGGCTGCTGACGGGTGCCTGAGCTTGGCCGAGGACGCTATTGCCGGGAGGCGTGGGATTGTTTTCACCGTAGAGGCGGGCTTTGAGGGAGCCGGAAAAGCCGCGCGGGCCGTGGGGGTTTTCTACCACGGAAGGAATTTCGCCGCCCTCGGTGAGTTCCTTGAAGTGACGGAGGTCTTCAATGACGATCTGGCGGGGGGAGCGGCGGGCGAGCGCGGCAGCGGCGACGGTGAGGCGGCCGCCGGGAACCATGATATTTTCAGTCAACGTGACGCGGGTGCCGCGTCCGCCGGGGGCGTCTTCAAAACGAACCTCGCCCTGCTCTTGCATGGGGGTATCGATGGAGCGCCAGGCGATCTTTTCGCCGGGGATGTCCTCATAGACCTCGGTGTCGTAGCTGACGCGCTTGCCTTGCGGGTCTTCAGGGTCGCCAAAGGTCCAGGTGCTGCGCGTGGCGGATTTGGGGACGACGGAGACGACATACTCCTGGAACTTGGGGGCGGAGGTGACGTCGCGCCACAGGCTGTAGAGGGTTTGTCGGTCGACGCGGATGGTTTGCACGGTGTAGGCGCGCACCATGCCATCTTTTACGT
>CAXTTZ010000276.1:0-3911 GCA_964247325.1 uncultured Acidobacteriaceae bacterium
GAGGGGAGCGCCGTCTTGGTCGACGCGGGTAAAGGGGTGCTCGGGACTGCGGGCTAGGTGCATGTCGAAGAAGGCGTCGGGGTCGGGGGCGTGTTGGAGGTCGTCGAAGAGCTCGGGCGGGACGTCGGCGAAGGCGTACAGGGGACCTTGGGGGCAGCGGGCCGTCGGAGGGAACTGCACGTAGCAGATCCAGGTGTCTTCGTCGTATCCGAGGGCTTGGAGGCGATTGTTGGTGAGGGGTTGAAGGTGCATGGTGTGGAGGTCCTTATGCGGGGTTGGGTGGTCGCGCGAGGGGGAAGGTGCGATCCTCGTTGCCGTGCTTGATGCGCTATATGTCGGGCTTTCAGCCCTTTTGGGTTTTGCTGCGCTGACCTAGGCCTTCGGCCTAGGCTGTTATGTTGCGCGCCTTCGGCGCTGGTGACCTGGCTATCGGAGTACGTGCCTCGCCATCCGTAGGCTAGGCTCTTCAATGTGCGTCTTTGGTACCCTGATGCTGATCGCCTTGAGTGGTACAGTGCCTACCGTGGCGCTAGTGGCGTCGGCTGTTCCGTATGCGTCTTTGGTGCTGATCACCGTGATTATTACAGTGCTTGCCCTTGCCGCTGGTGACCCTGAAGGTTAGATTGCGCGCCTTTGGTGCTGGTCGCCGCTGGTCGTGAGCCTTAGATCGTGGCTTGGAGGCTTTTGCGGTGGTTGCGTTTCCAGGTGGCTAGGGTGAGGGCGGCTATGGCGGCGTTGGCGTCGCTGGGGTCGTCGTAGCCGGTGGGCAGCGTGTAGCGGCCGTCGGGTAGAAGTTGGATGACGAGGCGGCCCATGATGCCGCAGCGCGGCAAGCCGGTGAGCATCATCTCGTAGAGGGCGGTTTGGAGGCGCCAGCCGGGGTGAGCGGTGGCGCAAGTTTTGAGGTCGGCGACGAACTGACGGCCGCCGAGTTGGAGGACGCGGTCAGGGGTGCCGCCTAGTTCCATGCCCATGACGGGGCGGAGCATCGGTTCTTCAACTTGGAGGACCTCGCAGCGGGACTCGCGCCGGAAACGGAGCCAAGCGTCGAAGTAGGGCGCCTCGTCGTCGGCGATCCAGGTGGGGTCGACCCAACCTTCGCGGTCGTATTCGGCGGTGCACAGATGAACATTCTGGCCGAGGCGGCGCTTTCTTTCGAGTACCGCCAGATCCACCCGGCTGTAATCGAAGACGCCCACCTCGCGCAGCACTTGCGTGACCGAAGGCCGGACCAGGCCGCGGGTGTTGCGGTAGAGGTGGGTGTCTTCCTCGTAGGTGAAGTCGGGAGCGGCGGCCATGGGGCATTATGCCGCACTGACGACCGCTGCCTCGTCCGCGCGCTCAGCTGCGGCACCGGGCTGGCGGCTGCTCCGCAACTCGTCCTGCAGATGCAGTAGAAGCTGGCCCCAGTCGCCGTCGGCCTCGGCGAGCGCTTCGGTGCGCTCGGCTTGGCCGTAGTGCAGCTGGTCGAACAGGGCGTAGCAGTGCGACAGCTCGGGCGAAAGGGCTGGGGCCTCAGCTTTGGGCGTGCGAGCCCAAGCCAGGGCTTCGTCGAGCCGGTCGGCCGGGATGGCGAGCGACGAGGTCAGGCCGAGGGTATCCTTTAGCCAGAGCTTGGCGTCGTCGACCGAGTAGCCGGAGCTGCGCCAGGCCTTGGCGAACTCCCGCGCCTCCCCTTGCGTGATCTTGACCGGCTCAGCCGCAGCGGACGGCTCGGCTGCGGGCGGCGCAGCGGTGCGGCCGACCGCAGGAGCGTAGGGTGCACGGTAGGGACCGAACTTGGCTGGTGCCGGAAGCGGTGCTTGCGGCGACACAAACGTGGGCCGGGCGTCGATGACCGGGTAGTCCTCGGCCTCCTCGCGGCTGATGATGCCCTTGAGGGCGTCGGGGAACTTGTCGCGGAGGGCGAAGCCGCGGGCGCGAAGCTTGAGCATGCGCTCGGCGTGCTGGGTCCAAGGGCCGGATTTGCCCCAAAGGCCGGCCTTCTTGGCGTCGAGTACGGAGAAGCGAGCGATGTGCGGCTCTTGCCCGCGGCGCTTAATGGTGAAGACGCCGGTGCGGCTTTCGCCCTCGCCTTCGAGCACTTCGGTGTGCCACTCATAGGCGGGGTGCGACATGACTACGGCGAGCACGGCGTCGCCCCACATCGAGGGCCGGCCGTTGATGACGGCGATGCCTTGAAGCGCCTGCATGGGCGGTAGGCCGAGCTCCATGCCGTACTGCACGGCGACGAAGATATTGTGCGGCTTGCCTTGGTAGTCCTTGGGAATGAGCTCGGATTTGGCCAGGTAGGCGCTGAAGTCGAGCGCCTCTTGGATGGTACGGGGCGCGAGGCTGGGGCGCTGCGCGGTGGGACGGGCTTCGGGCATTTGCAGTGCGGTCGACATAGGTACTCCTCGCCCAGACCGGGCAGAGAGGATGGTCTGAACGTCGTTTTGCTTGAAATCCACAACATGATTAGTATATCGTTTCGAGCTTTGGTTTTTGGTTGGAAGATAGAGGTAAGTATTTGTAAATACATGGGTTATGGGATGGGCTTGACACGGGGTGTGGGGATTGGTTGAGGGTGGAGAAGGTAGGTTTCCCACAGTCTGTGGCGTGGGGTTTGGGGCTGTTGCTGGCGCGATGTGCCGGGCTTTCAGCCCTGGTGTTTTGGGGTGTGGATGTCCTATGCCTTCGGCCTAGGCTGTTATGTGGCGCGCCTTTGACGCTGGAGGCGGTGGGTCTCGGGGCGCTGTGGATGCTGCTGGGAGAAGCAGACTCCTTTGCTTCGCTACGGAATGACAAGCGAGGGGGGAATGGCGAAGGGGAAAGCAGACGCAAAAGCAAAAGCAGATTCCTTTCGGGAATGACAACCAGAAAGGCAACAGCAATAGCAAAAGCGGGATCCCTTCGGGAATGACAACCAGAAAGGCAACAGCAACGAATACGGCACAGGTGAGGACGACGGCGGAGGTTCGTAGCGCTCGGACATAACAGAGCGAGAAGAGCAAGGCGTGAGTGAGGAGAAAAGGGACCTTGGGCGCGGGGTCTGGTGTAGGTTAGGGCACAATGGGGCATGCGCAAACTTTGGGTAGGTGTGGCTGGGCTGGTATGGATCTTGGGGCAGGTGTGGGCGCAGGGGCAGATGGGAGCGGCGGCGCGGCCTTCGCAGGCTGGCGGAGGGCAAGGTGGGGTGCAAGACCGGGCGGCGCTGGTGAATCCGTTCATTGGCACGGCGAACGGCGGCAATGTGTTTCCGGGCGCGACGATGCCGTTTGGCATGGTGCAGTTCAGCCCGGAGGCTTCGCCGATCAACCTGAAGCGCATGATTGCGGCGCCGGGTGGGTATGAGGACCGTGCGACGGCCATTCGCGGGTTCAGCTTGACCAATGTGGAGGGTTGGGGGTGCGCGGGCGGGTCGGGCGATGTGCCGTTTATGCCGGTGACGGAGGCGCTGACGGCATCGCCTTCGACGGACTTCCGGCACAGCTATGCGGCGAACTTCACGCATGCGGACGAGCAGGCCGTTCCGGGGTCGTACCGGGTGCGGCTGGGCAACGGCGTGGAGGTGGCGTTGGCGGCGGCGACGCGCATGGGGGTGGCGACATTTCGGTTCCCGGAGGGCAAGCCGGCGCGGGTGCTGGTGCGCACGTCGGATTCGGAGGTTGGGTCGACAGCGGCGCAGACGCGGGTGGATCGAGCGACGGGCACGGTGACGGGGTCGGTGACGAGCGGGAACTTTTGCGGATATATCGGCACGGAGGATCGGCGGTCGTATTACACGCTGTACTTTGTGGCGAAGTTCGACCGGCCGATCGCGGAAACCGCGGCGTGGAAGGACGCGGCAGTGACGCCGGGGGCTACGACGGCCGAGGGCGGGACGGGGTTTGGACCGAAGGGCTTTCCGGAGGCCGGGCATGGTTCGGGGG
>CAXTTZ010000277.1:0-3883 GCA_964247325.1 uncultured Acidobacteriaceae bacterium
CCCCCCCACCACCCTGCTCCACCGGTCGGAAGAAGCCCACGAAGTCCGCCAGGAAGCCTTGCGCCAAGAAGCCCAGCTCGTCGTCGAAAAGTGCGCGGAGTTCGACGTCAACGGCCAGGTCACGCAGATCAACCCCGGCCCCGTCGTCACCACCTTCGAGTTCCGCCCCGACGCCGGCGTCAAGTACTCCCGCATCACTGGCCTTTCCGACGACCTCGCCCTCGCCATGGCCGCCGAGTCCATCCTCATTGAGCGCATGGCCGGCAAGTCCACCGTCGGCATCCAGGTCCCCAACGCCGAGCGCGAAACCATCTGGCTCCGCGACGTCATCGAGAACGAAGCCTTCTCGAACTCCAAGTCGCGCATCACCATGGCGATGGGCAAGGACATCAACGGCCGCATCGTCACCGCCGACCTCGCCACCATGCCCCACGTGCTGATCGCCGGCTCCACCGGCTCCGGCAAATCCGTCGCCATCAACGCCATGATCATGAGCGTGTTGTTCAAAGCGACGCCGGAACAGGTTCGCCTCATCCTCGTCGACCCCAAGCGCGTCGAGCTGGGCATGTACGAGGGTGTCCCCCACCTGTTCACCCCCATAATCACCGAGCCCAAACTCGCCGCGAACGCGCTCAAGAACGCCGTCCGCGAGATGGAGCGCCGCCTCAAGCTGCTGGCTTCCAGGTCTGTACGGAATTTAGACCAGTACAACCTGCTGTTCGACGACCAGCCCACCCTTTGGGACGAGCAGGGCGTCGAGGAAAAGCCCCTGCCCTACATCATGATCATCATCGACGAGCTTGCTGACCTCATGATCCTCGACAAATCGAACGTCGAGGAAGCCATCACCCGTCTCGCCCAGATGGCCCGCGCTGTCGGCATCCACCTCGTGCTCGCCACCCAGCGCCCGTCGGTTGACGTCATCACCGGCCTCATCAAGGCCAACGTTCCCACCCGCATGAGCTTTCGCCTGTCGACCAAAGTCGACTCCCGCACCATCCTCGACGCCAACGGTGCCGAGTCGCTCCTCGGCCGCGGCGACATGCTCTTCCTGCCCCCCGGCACCTCGCGGCTTCAGCGCGTCCACGCCCCCTTCGTCACCGAAAAAGAGATCGCCGGCGTCGTCTCCTTCTGGAAAGCGCAGGGCGAAGCCCAGTACGTCGAAGCCTTCCTCGAAGCCCCGAAAGACGCCCAGGGCCGCGACCTCGAAGGCCCCGACGGCGAGCCCCTGCCGGACAACGATCCGCTGTTCGACGACGCGGTGCGCCTGGTCTTCGAGTTCGGCAAGGCGTCGACCTCGCTGTTGCAGCGGAGGATGCGCATCGGCTACGGCCGCGCCGCCGCCCTGATCGACATGATGGAACGCGACGGCCTCGTCGGCCCCCCCGAGGGGTCGAAACCCCGCGAACTCCTCAAACCCTCCACCTGGCTCCAGGAGAGCGACGAAGCTCTCCGCTAGAGCACAACGCCCGGCTCCCAAACCGGAGCCCGGCGTTACCACCCTAAGTACCAGACCCCTACGCGGCAAGCGCCGACTCCGTGAGGTCCAGCGTATTTTTCTTGCCGCCTGCATGCCACTGGCATAGAGTAGATCATGCAAGCGGTCGTAGAGACTCCGACCTACCTTAAAGCAGCGGAGGCCCTTTACTCGGAAGCCGAGCGCGCAACCATCGTCGCTACCATCGCAAGGGATCCCGAAGCCGGAGACATCATGCCGGGTACGGGCGGATTCCGCAAGCTGCGCCTCGCACGGGCAGGCATGGGCAAACGAGGCGGTGCCCGCTTGGTCTATCTCTATGGCGGTCAGGACTTCCCCATCTTCCTGATCACCATTTATGCAAAAGCCGAGAAGGGCAACCTCAGCAAGGCCGAACAAAACGCCCTCGCGAAGATGGCCAAAAGCTTCTTCGCGGACTACAGGAGGAAAGCATGAGCAAACTCTTTGAGGAAATGGCTCAGGGCTTGTCCGAAGCCCGCGCCTACATGAAGGGCGAACGCCAAGGCTACAAGGTCACCCTGCCTGAATCCGTTGACGTGCGCGCCATCCGCAAAAAACTCCACCTCAGCCAAGCCAAGTTCGCCGACACCTTCGGCCTCTCCATCGACGCCGTCCGCCACTGGGAATCCGGCCGCCGCACCCCAGAAGCATCCGCCCGCGCCTATATGACCGTCATCGCCCACAACCCCCAAGCGGTCATCAAAGCATTGACAGCAAAGACGTTTCCCATCTCAGGCTAAGTACAAGGAAGAGTCGCAAGACTAGGTGCTCATGCTTTACTCACTGACTATTATCTTCTGCAGTGGCGGAACCCAAAAGAGAAGATAATCTACATGGAACTGGTCCGGTGTCCCGAACAGATTCGGCAGTACACAAATCACCAGCATTTGAACCGGTATCGATGCTTAACAGCGTTCCATCGTCAAATTCTATTGTAATAACCTCGCTTCCATGTACGTTCTCCCATCTCTCGCGCTCGCCTATCTCAACTTTCCTGATGGTTTCCCCAACCATCCGAGCAGTATTCTTGAGACCAGACAGATCAGCAACAAGATGCTGCACTTGCGGTATATGCGATTTAGCCCCAACTCTACGCCGGGCTGATTCACCACTTACTTGAAGCACAGCTTCTAAAGCCTTAAGAACCTCTTCTAATCCGCCTACACAAGCTTGCAAGTCTCTTGTGAACTGATCAAATGTTGCGATGCGCGATGCCGCGGCTCTGACTCCGTGTGAAGCTAGCCTCCTCTGCTCAGATACGAGGTCCGTTGCAGTTTTGAAATGCCCTGCAGATTGGAGTGAGGGTAAGGAATCCGTCATAGCACTAAGCGACTTCTTGGAGCTGAGATTAACTGGCTTGCCGACATATTTACAGAGAACCTCCAAAAACTCTTTATTTATTCCGTCCACAAGATACCCGTAAAGCTTCCTATTTGAGTCCTGTTATGCATGCGTATTCTCGGCAGCAGAGAGACTTACAGAACCCGGCAGCGTGAATTCATACAGCTGTACCCCAGGGTTTCAAACGTTAACGCATTAATAGTCTTGATCATCTCCGAAAGATGAAACAGCGGACCATTGTCCACGTCCCGTGATCCTTCCAGGTATCTCCTTACCCACATCTCGAAACGATTATCAGCTTCCTAGTGTCAAACAGGGTCTGCGAGTAAGAAACCGCGCCATCTCTGCTGTTGTCCGGTTGCATTACTTAAGTCTGGAAGTAGGGCCGCAATAGCCAGCTCGCCACCCGAAAGCGTTCTACACCCGAAGCGAATGCGGAAATACTCTCAGTCACTGCCGCACGTGGTAAGCACCCCTTCGAATGAATCGGTTTCGAGCAGGTACTTATCCGACTCATTTCTGTAAGCTGCGAGCACCTGCTGGTCGAAATAGCCCAGCGAGTTTTCAGCCTATAATGAAGGTTCCGATTTGCCATTAACGTTGGTAGCCATCAAGCCATATCCTAATGGAGAATCCTACTGGCGACACCTCCGAGCGTATCCAAACTGGAAACATCGCCGAGATCGGCTGCCAGTCATCAAATGCCTATGTATTGCTCCAGAAGCGCAGAGAAGTAAAGCAGAGCCAAATGCTAGTCTGCCTATTCGCAAATCAAACGCGTCCGAAATCGGCTCTTAGAAAACCCGCCACAAATCGGATCACCCTTCATGCTCCCGCCCCCGCAGGTTCAGCAGGTCCCGCTGATAGATGAAGGACACCAGCAGCAGAAGCACCCCCAACCCCAGAAAGCTCAAGATCCGAAAGCCTTGGCTGAGCGTTCGCGTGTCCACGGCGAACACCTTGCCCACCGCGAGGAGGAGCAGCCCCAGCCCCTGCCAGCGCAGCCACGCCCACCGCACGCCGAAGCCCAGCATCAGCAGCCGC
>CAXTTZ010000278.1:0-3873 GCA_964247325.1 uncultured Acidobacteriaceae bacterium
TAGCGGAGGAATCTGCTGCCTGCCCGGAGCGCCACAAATCCCCCGGAAAGCCAACCCCGTTGCCGGGACCAGCACCCAACTCGCTCAACCCCAATCATCCCGCACTGGCGCCGCCCCCGCCAGCACCTCCTCAAATCGCTCCGTCTTTTTCAGCAAAATATCCCCAAAAACCTCGGCTTGCCGCAACAACACCGCCTGTAATCGCACCAGCTCCAGCATCGCCAAAAACGTACAAATCAGCGCGCGCTCCGACGTCGTGTTCCGCAGCAGCCGCCGCAAACTCAGCGGGCGATCCTCTAGTACAAGCCGCCGCTGCACAAACTCCAGCATCTGGGCCACGGTCACCCCTTCCTCGTCGATCCGGTGCACCGGCCGCTCCCGCAACCGTTCCATCACCTCGCGAAATACCCGCACCAGATCCGTCGTGTCCGCCGCGATCTCGCGTTCCCCTCCAAACGCCTCCGCCGCCGCCCCATCTTCATTTAAAAATCGCTTCAGCCCCGGCTGGGTCCAACTCGCCGCCTCGATCAGCTGTTTCTGTTGCAACATCTGCGCCGCAGCCTTGAACCGTTCATGCTCCAGCAACCGTTCGACCAGCTCGCGCCGCGGGTCCTCGATCTCCAACGACCCCTGTGGCGTTGTCGGCTCTCGCGGTAGCAGCGTCCGGCTCTTGATGTGGATCAGCAGGGAAGCCGTATACACAAAGTCCCCTGCCGCATCCACATCCTGCACCTCCAGGTGCCGCGTGTACTCCAAAAACTGCGCCGTAATCCGCGACATGGGAATGTCGTAAATATCCAAATTCTGCTTCCGAATCAGATCCAACAGCAGATCAAACGGCCCGTCATACACCCGCCCAATCGCCACCGAAAACGGCGACCCCGAAACCTCCTCCCCGACCGCCATTCACTCTCCTCCCACCAACTAACTACTAACAACTTAGAACTTACAACTCCCTACATCCCCATCGCGGCCTGCACCTCGGCTAACGTCTGCCGCGCCCGTTTGCCCGCCCGCTCTCTCCCATTGGCCAGCACGTCATCGACCACCTTGGGCCGGCCTTCCAGGTCGCGCCGATGCGCTTGGATCGGCGCAATCGTTCGCACAATCGCATCCGCGCACCAGCTCTTGCACTCGATACACCCGATGCCCGCCGTCGTGCACCCGTCATATACCTTCGCCACGGTGTCCGCGTCCGAGAATACCTTGTGGAGGTCGCCCACCGGGCACGCATCGGGGCTGCCCGGATCGTCACGCCGCACCCGCGCCGGGTCGGTCACCATGGTCTTCAACTTGGCCCGCAGGTCCGCCTCAGGCTCGCTCAGCATCAGCGTGTTCTTATAGCTTTTGCTCATCTTGCGCCCGTCCAGCCCTGGCAGCTTGGGGCTTGGCGTCAGCAGCGCCTGGGGCTCGGGCAAAATCGTGTGCCGACCAAACCCCGTCAGCTTTTTGGTCCCCTCTGCTGCGGCATACATCTGGTGCGCGCTAAACTCGGTCCGCGTCGACCCCTTCGGCTCGCCCGCATTCTTGCGCGCCCGCTCCAGAATCGCCCCGAGCTCCCAGCCCTGCGCGTCGTGCGCCAGAAAAAAGTCTCCTGGATACAGATCGTTAAACCGCCGCGCCACCTCGCGCGTCAGCTCTACATGCGCCACCTGATCGGCGCCCACCGGCACAAAATCTGGCTTGTACAGCAAAATATCCGCCGATTGCAGCAGCGGATAGCCTAGAAAACCAAAGGTGTTCAGCTCTTTTTCCGCCAACTGCGCTTGCTGGTCCTTATAGGTCGGCACGCGCTCCAGCCAAGGCACAGGCGTAAACATCCCAAACAGGGTGTTGAGCCGGTCATGCTCAAGAATGTCGGACTGCCGGAAGATTACACACCGCCCCGGGTCCAACCCCGCTGAAAGAAAATCCAGCGCAATCTCGCGCACATTGGCCTTCAACTCGCTCGGGTCCGCATAGTCGGTCGTCAGCGCATGGAGGTCGGCGATAAAAAAGTAGCAGTCATACTCGTTCTGCAGCTTCACCCAGTTGTGCAGCGCACCCATGTAGTTGCCCAGGTGCAGCCGCCCGGTGGGCCGCATGCCGCTCAACACGCGCGGCCGCGGGGTAGATCGTGAAATCACAGGGCTCATCGAAGTCCCTCCAGCATACAACCCACCTCGCTCTCCTTCGCGGCCCCTTGCGTTTCCTTTGCGCTCGTTGCGTAAGTCGTTGCCTTTGCCCGCCTCACAACTTCAACATCAAGTTCGTAAACACCCCCATCAACGGTCCAAACCCCAACATAATCAACCGCATCCCAAACAAAAAAAACCCGATCATGAAGTAAACGCTGTACCGCTCATAGGCTCGCTGGGCGTTGTACGGCAGGAAATACAACAACACCTTGCCCCCATCCAGAAACGGCATCGGCACCAGGTTGAAACAAAACAGCAGCAAGTTCACCAGAATCCCGAAGTAGAGCAGCAACAACAGCGGAAACAGCCGCGGCAATCCTTCCAGTCCCGCCATTGGCGCCCGCAGCGCCACCATGACGCTGACGCCCAGCATCTCCGGCACGCCGCGCACCGTGTGCTTCAGCACCACCAAGATCACTAGACACACAAACGCCGTCGCCAACTGCGCCGCCGGCCCGGCCAGGATTGCCAGCATCTCGCCGTCTTTACGCCGAAAGTTGCGATACGTCATCGGCACCGGCTTGCCCCAGCCCAGCGGCAGGGAACTGAGATAGATCGACAACAGCGGCCAAAGCGCCGTACCAAACGGGTCAAAATGCGCCACCGGACTCATCGTCACCCGGCCCACCATCTGCGCCGTTGGGTCGCCCAAACGATTCGCCATCCACGCCTGCGCACAGTCATGCAGGCAAATCCCTAACAGCATCACCACCAACGCAAAAACAGCCAGCGCCACATTCATCGGCATGCCCCTAGGGTATGCGGACACCGCCCCGCCCCGCATCCTCAAGCCCCGCTATTCCAGCGCAAACACCGCATATACTGTCGTCGCCGTCTCAATCCGCCGGGTGTTGATCGCTAGCGGCCCTATCTTGGCCGCCATCGCTCCAAACGCCGCTACGGGCAAGGCGCGCCCGTTTAGCGGCCGCTCCATCTCGCCTTCCGTCTGATTGATCGCATACACCAACTCACCCAACTTCACCCCCAACCCATTCGCCATCGCCTCCGCCTGCGTCCGCGCCCGCTGCATGGCTTTGCTCGCGGCATCCGCCTGTGCAGCGTTCGGATCCCGCAAGCTCCAATCGATTTGTCCGGACTCGTTCGCGCCGGCCTGCACCGCCACATCCAGCACCCGCGCTGCATCCGCCGCCGCGGTGCGCACTGTCCAACTCTGCTGCACGGTAAAGGCCCGCGCCGCTCGCTCAGCCGCCCCCGCCCGATCTGGAAAGCTACTCGGCTCCGTCGGCGAAACGCCCTGCGTTTCGCTCTCAATCGCCTCAGCCGCCACGCCCGCCTTCCGCAACGCGCCCGCAATCGCCTGCGATGCCTCCGACCCCGCCGCGTACGCCGCCTCCTGCGTCGGGCGATACAGCCGAAATCCCACATGCACTGTCGCCACGTCCGCCTCGCGCGATACCCGCTCCGTCGCTGTAATCGCAATCGTGCGGTTTGCCTTGCTGATCACCAGCCCGCCGCTCGGCTGCTGCGCCGCTAAGGGCAAGGCACAACCCGCCACAATCATCAATAGCCACCTGCACCATCGCCTCATCGTTCCTCCACGCCCCAGCGCTCCCTCAGCCTGCATCGCCGTCCCTCTACCGTCAAGCAGAAAACTCTCAGAGGCACCGCCCCGATCCCCGTCCCAAAGGTCTATGCTGATATGTGCGGCTGCGGGCACGCGCGCCCGGCCACAAGT
>CAXTTZ010000279.1:0-3868 GCA_964247325.1 uncultured Acidobacteriaceae bacterium
GGTTTTGATTTCGGCTGTAGGCGGGTGCATGTAGGTGGGGGCTGGACTTGTCGGCTTCCCACTTGTGCCCAACGGGCAGTCCGCCGGCCGGAGCCTGCGGACTTGGGCGTTCACAGAGCGAGATGGCGAGCTAGAGCTGCATGCGACCGCCAGTGACGCCGTAGATCTCGGCCGTTACGTAGCTGGCGTCGTCGGATGCGAGGAAGACAAAGACGGCAGCTTGCTCGACGGGCTGCGCGGGGCGCTCGAAGACGGTGGTGGAGCCGAACTTTGCGACCTTTTCGGGCGGCATGGTGGAAGAGATGAATGGCGTCCACACTGGGCCGGGGGCGACACCGTTGACGCGAACGCCTTGCTTCATGGCGAGCTTGGCAAAGCTCTTGGTGAGGCTGGCGAGCGCGGCCTTGGTGGAAGCGTAGACGGGCAGCTGCTCGGCTGGATCGAAGGACTCGATCGAGACGGTGTTGAGAATCACGCTGCCGGGCTTCATCTTAGGCAGGGCCGCTTGGGTCATGTAAAAGGGCGCGTACACGTTGGTGCGATAGTGCTTGTCAAACTCTTCGGCGGAGATCTCTTCGAGCGAGGTGTAGGTGCGCTGAAAGGCGGCGTTGTTGACCAGGATGTCGAGCTTGCCGAAGGTTTCAGCTGTCTTGGAGACGAGCTGGTTGCAGAAGTTCTGGTCGGTCACATCGCCGGGCATGGCGACGCAGCGGCGGCCGAGCCCTTCGATGATCTTGACGGTGTCATCGGCGTTTTTCTGCTCGTCAGGCAGGCAGGTAAAGAGGATGTCCGCGCCTTCTTTGGCGAAGCAAACGGCCACAGCCCGGCCGATGCCGCTGTCGGCGCCGGTGATCAGGGCCGCGCGGCCCTGGAGCTTGCCGGACCCCGTGTAGCTCTCGAGGCCGTAGTCGGCTTTGGGATCGAGCTGGTCTTCGTCGCCCGGGGGCGTTTGTTTTTGCTCGGGAAAGGGCGGCTTTGGGAAGCGGGTACGCGGGTCTTGAGGAGCTTGGGAGTTTTCGGGCATGGAGGGTCACCTTTGCGTGCGTGTTGGCCCGGCGCTGCGAGAGCCTGGGCTGATGGAAGGGACGTGCGCTCGCGGGGAGCTGAAGAGGTTGCGCGGCGGCCGGATCGTGCGCACGGCCGCGAAGGTCACACGGGTAGGAAGGCGAAGGGGGCGGAGTGGTTGTACCTGGGCTGGACTCGGTCCTGGGCGGGCACTGGTCCTAGGGGCAGGGTTGGCGCTGGAAACCGCTGTCCAGGCCTTAGGTAACGATTGCAACGACGCAGAGGCATTCGCGGCCGCCCAGGGTGACGAGCTTACGCTGCCCGGGATACCCCATAAGGATCGGCGTGGATGCTTTGGCGTACTCGGTGAAGAGACTCCAGGTGTTCTTGCGGTCGAAGGTGGAGCTTCATTCGGCAGAGGTTTGGGCGGCGGAATGGAGGTTGAAAAAGCAAGAGAGGAGAAGAAACGTGAGTAGGCGAACATTCCTGTGGTTCGGGATTGGACCGGGGCAGCTTTGGCAAGCGTACCTCAGCGGCTTATGGTGAAGCTGTTGGGCCTTTGCGGGGGCGGTTCATGAGGACGTAGGCGGACGGGCTCGCGTTCCGCGTCGCCTGGGGTGAAGCAGGTCTCTCCGCTGCGGGCTGCGCCCTCCGGTCGAGATGACAGGGTTTGGGTGGGGTGGAGAGAAGCAGGTTCCCTTCGGGAACGAAAATAACAAAGGCAACAGCAACTGCAAAAGCAAAAACAAAAGCAACAGCAAACGCAGATTCCCTTCGGGAATGACAACCAGGAAGAACACGAGGCGATGAACGGCGGAGGTTGGGGTGCCTTGTTCGGGGGCCTTGTTTGTTGGCCTTGTTCGGGGGCTTTGTTTGTTGGCCTTGTTCGGGGGTTTAAATGCCCAGGTTTTTGCAGATATTTGCCACCTTTGACTTCACCTCGGCGGGCATGGTGAGCATGGAGGGCCAGGGGCGGGTGAAGCCTTCGGCTGGCCATTTGCGGGTGGCGTCGATGCCCATTTTGGAGCCGAAGTTGGGCAGGCGCGAGGCGTGGTCGAGCGAGTCGACCGGGCCGAGGGTGAACTGGATGTCACGCTCGGGGTCGATGTTGTTGGCGGTGCGCAAGGTGACCTCGCCGAGGTCCTGGACGTCGCAGTCTTCGTCGACGACGAGAATGCACTTGGTGAACATGGCCTGGCCGAGCGCCCAGATGCCGCTCATGACCTTGCGCGCCTGGCCGGCGTAGGACTTGCGGATGGACACGATCATGAGATTGTGGAAGACGCCCTCGGCCGGCAGGTTGATGTCGATGATCTCGGGCAGGGTCAGCTTCATGAGCGGCAAAAAGATGCGCTCGACGGCCTTGCCCATCCAGGCGTCCTCCATGGGCGGCTTGCCGACGACAGTCGCCGCATAGATGGGATCGCGGCGGTGAGTGATACCCGTGATGTGGAAGACGGGGTAGTCGTCGGGCATAGTGTAAAAGCCAGTGTGGTCGCCGAAGGGGCCCTCGGAGCGCAGCTCGTCGAGCTCTACGTAGCCTTCGAGGATGATCTCTGCGTGCGCGGGGACCTCGAGGTCGACGGTTTCGCAGCGCACGAGCTCGACGGCCTTGCGGCGAAGAAAGCCGGCGATGAGGTACTCCTCGATCTCGGGCGGGGCGGGCACGATAGCCGAAAAGGTGGTGGCAGGGTCGGTACCGATGGCAACCGCGACCTCCATGCGGCTGCCGCGGAGGCTGGTGTGGACGGTTTGCGGAGCGCCGAGAGCAGGCGATGCCGCGACGGTGCCGCCTGCGGTCGCGGCCATGAGATCAACCGCGGCTGCGGCGTCGGGCGTGGTGGCGCGAAGGCGGTCACGAAGCTGTTCGGCGGCGTTCTTCTGCCGCTGCCAGTGCATGCCGGTAGTTTGGCCGTCATACACCTGCATGCGGTACATGCCGACGTTGCGCTTGCCGGATTTTGGGTCGCGCGTGACCACACAAGGCAGGGTGATATAGCGGCCGCCGTCGCCGGGCCAGGTTTGGATGACGGGGAACTTGAGGACATCGACGGCTTCGCCCTTGAGAATGACCTCTTTGCAGGGGGCGCGCTTGGGGTCGAGCCGCTTGGGAAAGAAGGAGGCGACCTCGGCCAGCATGGGCAGCATTTTAAGCTTGTCGGTTAGGCTGGTGGGCGGCACGGGGTGGAGCAGCGTGTCGATGCGGCCGGCGATTTGGTCGAGCGAGTCGACCTCCAGCGCTAGCTTCATACGGCGTTCAGAGCCGAACTGGTTCATCAGCAGGCGGCTGCCGCGGTGGCCGGTCAGGTTTTCAAAGAGCAGCGCCGGGCCGCCGGCGTCGGGGGTACCGCGGCCGCTTTTGGCGGCGCGGTCGGCGATCTCTGCCGCTTCGAGGATGGGCGACACCTCGGCTTTGACCCGCTTCAACTCGCCGGCACGCTCGAGCGCCCGCATCCAGTCCCGCAAACCGTCGTAAGCCAAACTTGCTCCTTGGGCGGCGCGCCGGTATAGGTGGGCCGCGCTTCCCTGCTTTCCTCTTCCATGATGCGCTGTTCCGGGCGGCTTTGCAGGGCGGCGTTGTGTGGGGCGCAAAAGGCGGCTGGGGCAAAGGCGGACCACTATACTTTTGTGGTGGCCGAAGCGAGGGTGCTGACAGCGGAGGACCGGCGGTGGGTTGAGGCGGCGGCGCGGGTCGAGGGTTTCGACCTGGCAGGGCTGGCAGCGGTGCCGGAGGCGGAGGAGGCTGCAGCGGAGGCGGAGCGGTTTGCCGCGTGGGTCGGCTCGGGCGCGGCAGGCGAGATGGAGTGGCTCAAGCGCGCCGATGCCGACGGCGTGCTGGTGCGCGGCGACCTGCGGCGGTCGC
>CAXTTZ010000280.1:0-3834 GCA_964247325.1 uncultured Acidobacteriaceae bacterium
TCTCGTGCCACCCAATGCCTTGCGCCATACCGGCCCTTGCAGCCCCGCACGTATGCTCATCCTATGACGGATTCCCCCCCGCCCCGCCCTACCGCCGTCCGCTTCGACAACGGCCTCGTCCTTACCGGCCCCGCGCCCCCGCCCGCCTGGGAGCGCATGAAGCACCTGCTCGGCGACGCCCCCGAGCCCGCCTTCCACGCCGCCTACTGGCGTCACCGCGCCGACTACGACCGCGGCACCCTCTCCGGCCGCGCCTACTGGACCGCCGTCGCCCGCGACCTCAACCCTTCGCTCGCGACCACTGCGCTCGACGCTCTGCTCGACGCCGACACCGCTCTTTGGACTCAACCCAACCGGCCCATGATCGACTGGGCTGCCCGCCTGCAGTCCCGCGGCCTCCGCACCGGCATCCTGTCCAATCTCGGCGATGCGATGGAGGCCGGCGTCCGCGCCCACTGCCCCTGGCTCGCTCGCTTCGATCACCTCACCTTCTCGCACCGCCTGCATCTCCTCAAGCCCGACTCCGCCATCTACCGCCACGCCGCCCAAGGCCTAGGCCTCGCCCCCGATCAAATCCTCTTCATCGATGACCGCGCAGACAACGTAGAAGGCGCCCGCACCGCCGGCCTCCAAGCCCTCCTCTACACCGATAACGCCCACTTCTTACAAGCCATGGCCGCCCCCCACCTAGCCAGCCTGCTGTAAAGCCCATGACTGACTGTTAACAGCCATTTTTTACTCTTTTTTGTGTCATCCCACAGCGCAGCCGGGGTCCCCAGGGAGCGTGCTCGCTGGGGTGGAAGCAGAGGGATCTGCTGTTCGCCCAAGCCACCGCACCCTCGACCGCAGCCCACACCCTCGCCGCGCCACGAACCAACAACGTCCTTCTTCGATCCTTCTACGAACAACGACCCTTCTACGAACAACGATCCCCTACGAACGAACCACGCCCCTTGCCGCGCCCAACCCCACCTGCTCTACGATCTCGATCCCAAACCCCTGCAACGCCGGCACATGCGTTGGGTAGTTGGTCAGCAACCGAATCCGACAAATCCCCAGGTCCGACAAAATCTGCCCACCCAACCCTACCTCGCGCAAGATCCGCTGCTCCGGGTCCGCGCCCCGCTCGCGCGGCTCGCCCCCGCGGTGAAACACCGTGCCCTGCGGCTGCACGGACGCGTCCACCTGAAACCCCCGCTGCGTATGCCGCAGATAGATCAGCGCCCCCCGCCCCGCTCGCGCAATCCGCTCCAGCGAGGCCTCAATCGTCGCCCGGCAATCGCATTCGGTCGACCCAAAGACACTGCCGCCCAGGCAGTGCGTCTGCATCCGCACCAGCACCGGCTCCTCCGCGCCCCGCCCCGCCTCGCCGAGCTCGCCCATCACTAGCGCCACATGCGACTGCCCGCCCTCCATCTCGCTCTCATAGGCCACCGTCCGAAACTCGCCATAGGCCGTCGGCAGCACGCCTTCGGCTACCCGGTGCACATACCGGTCATGCTGCATCCGGTATCGGATCAGCTCCGCCACCGTCACCATCTTCAGCCCATGGAGCGCACAAAATGCCAGCAAATCCGGCACCCGTGCCATGCTGCCGTCCTCATTCATGATCTCGCAAATCACCCCCGCCGGGATGAGCCCCGCGATCCGCGCCAGGTCCACCGAGGCCTCCGTCTGCCCCGCCCGCACCAGCACGCCGCCCTTGCGCGCCCGCAGCGGAAATACGTGGCCCGGCCGCGCCAGGTCGTTCGGCGTCGTCCCCGGCTGAATCGCCACCTGAATTGTATGCGCCCGGTCCGCGGCCGAAATCCCCGTCGTCACGCCCTCACGCGCCTCAATCGATTCGGTAAACGCCGTGCCAAACCGCGAACTGTTTCGCTGCACCATCGGCGGTAGCCGCAGAAAGTCCGCCCGCTCCTCGGTCAAGGTGAGGCAGATCAACCCGCGCCCAAAACGCGCCATAAAGTTGATCGCCTCGGGCGTGCAGAACTCCGCCGCCGCCATCAGATCGCCCTCGTTCTCGCGATCCTCGTCGTCGACCACCACAATCAGCCGCCCCGCCTGCAGCTCCCGGACGGCCTCCTCGATCGGTACAAACCCCAACTCTCGCTCAGCCATACGCCCAGCATACCGCGCAAAAGAAAAGCCGCCCACGACAGAGCGGCTCATCATCATGCTTATCACTTTTGTTGTCATTCCCGGAGGGAACCTGCGTTCTGCCGGCCGTGCCCAAAAGGCCCAGGTCAGCCTACAGCGTCGACTCGATCTCAAACCCCCACGCCTCCAAAAGCGCCTCCGGGATGTACTTCGAGTTCTTATTTCGCCGCGCCCACTCGCGCAGCCGTGTCGACCGCACATACTGGTCCGGCGTCAGCTTGTATTCCTTCACAATCTGCTCAAATGACGTAATCGTTGGCACCACCGGCCCAATCGGCTCCGGCTTTCCCCAATTCGGATTTCCACGGCGCTTCGCCATCCGCTGCTCCTCCTCAAGGGGCCTGCACCTGTGAAGTGAAGCCCCAACATTTCATGGTACCGCAAATCCTTCCCGCAAAAAAGCCTCGCGCCCCGGCATACACTCTTCCCAAAACCTCCAGCAGGTACAGCGTGACCCGAAGAGATCTCGTCAAAGCGTCGCTGCTCAGCGCCGTCGCCTCCGCCACAGCCCACGCGCAACTTCCTGCCCTGCCTCCGCTATCAAACCCGCCTCGCCCCGCTGCCATCGCCGGCGGGCGCTTCGTCACCCTTTGCCTCATGATCCGCACCACCCCCTGGGAGGTCTCGCGCGACGTCAAGCTGCTCGACCGCGACGAGTCCGCCTGGCACACCCTGGCGGGCGTCCGCGCGCTCCGCGAGGCCTTCGCCGCCTCCAACCCCGAAGGCCGCCTCACCTGGGGCTTCACCCTCAACGCGCTCGAAGACCAGCGCCCCAACTACGAGCAGATCCGCGCCTACGCCATAGAGTGCCACGAGCGCTTCGGCGACGAAGTCTCCTACTTTCCCGGATACTTCCCCGCCATGTACCTTCCTCGCGAGCGCATCAACCGCGAAATGTCCGAAGCGCTCCAGATCATCACCTCCTTTGTGGGCCATGGCTATCGCCCACAAGCCGTCATGGGCGGCTTCCTGTCCGCAAACAACTTGCAATACCTTGCCCAAAAGGAAAACATCCACGCCGCCCACGCCGTCATCTGGAGCCAGCACGCAATCGACGGTGGCGGCGCCGACGGCTCGCCCTCCTACCCCTTCTATCCCTCCACCGAGCACTTTTGTAAACCCGCCCAGGGCGCTGCTGACTTCATCGACTGCGTCAACCTCGACGGTTGGACCGTGGATTTTATCTGCGCCCGCCGCAGCGGCGCACTCGACCACAAGCTCACCGGCTACAACAGCCGCCGCGGCGTCGGCCCACTCGAAACCTACCTCGGCTGGGGCCTCGACCTCGGCCACCGCGAGGTCATGCACACCCAAAGCCTCCACTTCGACGAGGGCTTCTCCCGCAACGGCTTTGCTTGGGTCACCAATATCTGGGAGGCCCAACTCGTGTACGAGTTTGGGCAAGACTTGGTCTGCTCGGCCATGCACCTTTGGGTTTCCGACACAAAAAAGCGCTGGCCGGAGGTTCGCTTTGTCACCTTCGGCGAATATGGCGCTCTGTGGCGTCAGGCCCACCCCACCAACGCAGACTGGAGCTACAGCTTTCTCGAGCGCGGCTCCGGCCTCGGCGACTCCTATAACGACCTTGAAATCGAGTGGTTCATGCACCCGAAGTTCCGGCTCGCCCTGCTCCGCGATTGGCAAAACGAAACCCCGCAACAGGTCATCGACTTCACC
>CAXTTZ010000281.1:0-3785 GCA_964247325.1 uncultured Acidobacteriaceae bacterium
CTTGCGGCCCCGGTACACCCCGGCGCGCTTAGCCAGCGCGATGCCTTCTCTTTGCCGCTCCCGGATCAGCTCGCGCTCGAACTGGGCAAAGGCCCCCATCACGCTCAACAGCAGGTTGGCCATCGGCGAGTCCTCGCCCGTGAACCTGAGCTGCTCCTTCACGAACTGCACCTCCACGCCGCGGCCAGTCAGCCCGAGCACAAGCCGGCGCAGGTCGTCGAGGTTGCGGCCGAGCCGGTCCATGGAGTGGCACAGCACCGTATCGCCCTCGCGCACGAAGGCGAGCATGGCGTCGAGCTGCGGCCGCCGCACGTCCTTGCCCGAGGCTTTGTCGAGAAAGGCGCGATCGAGCTCCACGCCTTCGAGCTGGCGCGACTCGTTCTGCTCAAAAGTGCTCACGCGCAGGTAGCCGACCCGCTGCCCGGCGGGAGCCCGGCGCGCCTTCGGTGTTGCGGTAGCTTCTCTAACCTGCGCCATCGTGTGTAGCGTAAATCGTAAAAGGACTCGAATGCAACGCGATTCGAGGCTGAGCCGCTACGTGGCGGATGGGTATACGCCAACGCAGCACAGGCTAGGCGGCTGCTTTGCGGCCCGTGTCGCGAGCGTTGGATTTAGGCCTGGCACAACGGAACCGTGGGGGAGCTTGCATGAAACCATAGATTCATGCAACATGAAATCATGCAGGCATAGGAGCATGAAGTCATGCAGACTATAGTGATTAATTCTCAAAAGGGTGGTAGCGGCAAAACCATGCTCGCAAAGCACCTTGCCGTGGAAGCAGAGCGCGCCGGTGATGGTCCCGTGTTCCTAGTCGACACGGACCCGCAAGGGAGTCTCACCGCTTGGCACACCAAGCGAGAATCCGAGATTCCTCAGCGCGTCGAACTTCCCTTCGAGGGACTGCGGAAGGGCTTGAACCTCCTGCGAGAGCGTGGGGCAGCGTTCTGCATTATCGACACCGCTTCAGGCCGGATCGACATCGCTAAGGATCTCTTCAAACTCGCCAACTTCGTGATCTTCCCTGTTCAGGCAAGTGAGGATGATCTAACGGCAGCCCCAGTGACCGTTCAATCGTTGAAGGAGACCGGCGTTCCCTTCCTATTCGTGCTTACCCGAGTCAAAGCGAACACCCTCATTACCGCTCAGGCAGCGGCAGTGCTTTCCAAGTATGGAGAGGTTGCAGAGACATTCATAAATGACCGAACGGCATACAAAGCCCCTTACGCCTACGGTCAGACAATCACAGAAGCGGAACCAAAAGGCGCGGCAGCTAGGGAGATCGCCGCCTTATGGGAAAACATTAAATCATGTTTGCATGAAAACATGCCAAAAAACAGTGAGGTGGTTGCACATGGCTAAGGCTCTCGAGTTGAACCCGGATACGCTGGCTGTCGTGCCGTCCGTTCCACAGGCAGCCCTAGTGAAGGTTAGGACGGCTGAGGAGCCGAAGCGGGGGAAAGCCACTCCCAAGATCAAGCGGGAGCCTTTGCAGGTGCGTTGGCCCACCGAGGATGTGAAGGCGGCAAAGCTAGCTGCCATTCAAATGGACTTTCCGACGGTGAGTGATTTCATGCTTGCATGTTTTCATGCATACATGAAGACTCAGAAAGTCTAGGATCGCCGACTTGCCGAGACTCAAGCCCCAGATCCCCAGCGCCGCAGACCAGCTTTTATTAGACGCCGTCGTGGAGATCAAACAGAATCCGGATGCGACCGAGACGGCGTTTATGGCGCGTCAGCTGGTGCAATGCACACTGCCGCACAGCGACCCAGGCGACATGCCGCTCTGGACCCGCACCAACGGGAATCTAACGCTTGTCATTCAGCCCCATATCGACCGGCAGACGCGCAAAGCCATGTACCCCTATGGCTCCATTCCCAGGCTCTTCCTCTTCTGGCTGGTGACGGAAGCGAAGCGGAAGAAGAGCCGGCATATTCGGCTGGGTAATAGCCTCGACAACTTTATGCGGGAGATTGGGCTGAATCCAAGAACCGGGGGAGGGAAGCGTGGGGATGCCAAACGTCTCCAGGAGCAGATGCGCCGGCTGATCGACGCCCGCATCAGCTTCGAGAGCGAAACCGAAACCCACGGCCGCTACTTGCACATGGACGTGTCTTCGAGCGCCGAGTTCTGGTGGGACTCCAACAAATCGGACCAGGCGAACCTTTGGGATAGTTGGATCGAGCTTGGAGAAAAATTTTACGAGGCTGTCACGCTGTCCTCCGTGCCAGTGGACCTGCGTGCTCTCCGGGCGCTGAAACGGTCACCACTAGCACTAGACCTGTACGCCTGGCTCACCTACACAGCCTTTGTTGCCACAAAGGCACGGAGCGCGCGTACTGTGCCGTGGGAAGCACTGCACGCCCAAATGGGAGCCGAGTATGCCGAGATCCGCATGTTTCGGACCAATGTGCGCTTGGCGCTGAAGAAAATCCAGCTCGTCTACCCAGAGCTCAAGCTGCAGCTCACAACGGACGGAATGACTGTTCTTCCGTCGCGCTCAGCCATCAGCGCCGCTGGCTGATTTTCCGGATTTTCTTGATTTCCGAATTCCGCTACGGTGAAACGCTATCGCCTATTTGCCCCATTTTTGGTTTTCCCACGGTGAAACACTATCGCCCCTACGGTGAAACACTATCGCTTTTACGGTGAAACGCTATCACTTTTACTGCTTAAGTCTAATTATTTCAACAGTTAGGCTCTCGCGTAGTTTCCTGTAGTTGATTCCTGTAGTTAAAGAGAATCCTGTAGTCGGTCAAGCCTGCGAGGTTGAAATGAGGAAATCTGAAAGACCAATAAAGCCCCGCTTTGAAACAGGCGATTCTGAGCTACACTGTAGCCCAGAGGTGAGTGATGCCCGCCAATGCCGTTGTTCGGGCCAGGATCGATGCCCGCGTCAAGGAAGAAGCCTCAGCGATCTACGCTGCGGCCGGCTTCACCCTTTCAGACGCCTTCCGCATGATGCTCGTGCGCACCGTGGCTGAGCGGGCCTTGCCCTTCGACCCCCTCGTCCCCAACGAGGAAACAGTCCAGGCTATGAAAGCCGCCCGCCGCGGCGAGCTGGTCAAGCTGGGCAGCGTCGAGAACCTGCTCGCCGATCTCCATGCGGACGATTAGCCGCACCACTCGCTTCAAGAAAGATTACAAACGCGAGAGCAAGGGGCAGCACCGCTCCACCCTCGACACCGCTCTCACCGCCGTTCTCATGCTCCTGGTCCAGGACACCCCACTTCCGGAGCGGTTCCACGATCATCCCCTGGCTGGGGAGTGGAAGGACCATCGCGATTGCCACATCAAACCGGACCTGGTGCTGATCTACCGAATACCGGATGCGCAGAACCTGGAGCTGGTCCGGCTCGGTTCCCACAGTGAACTCAGCCTGTAGCTTCCCCCGTTGACGAAGCGATGTCGAAGAGGACGCGGAAGCGAGATGCCCGGTACGCCGGGCGACTCGGGTAAATCGAGCGCGGGACGGAGCCGCGGCGGCATGGTTTCCTTACCTAAAATTGCTTCGGGTGAGCTTTCCGGAGGCGTCGAGGATGCTCCGCCTCTTCAGTTCCTCGCTTTGGCGATCAATCTCCTTTTGACTTTCCTCACCCGCCCGCTTCAGGAGCCGGTTGTATGCGTGAAATGCTTCGATTTGGGCGGGTATCATGCCGTTGAAGTTAACGGTGTCTTCTTCCTCTTCCGTGTGGTGCGCGGGCAGGGAAGAGGGAATGGAATCGCGTTCGGAAGTGGCCATGGGTGCATTCTCCTTCGGGTCTATCGGTTTGGGGTGTGGGGG
>CAXTTZ010000282.1:0-3784 GCA_964247325.1 uncultured Acidobacteriaceae bacterium
AGCTTGGGTGTGACGATCTGTTTGCCTTTTGGCAGCTGGTGGCGAGCGGCAAAGGCGAAGAGTGGTTGCACAGCGCAAGCGAGGATCGCAGGTTCTGGGGCAAGCCCTATAAGCGGCCCGAGGCGTTCGGTGGGGAGGGCTTCCGGTCGATGTTTCGCCATGCGGATTGGGATAATAAGATTGCGCAGGCGCTGGAGGGTGGGGACCCGGAGCGGGCGGCAAAGATGAAGGGCATTACGCCGAAGAGCCCGTTTCAGATTGGCGGGTCGGGCAGCGTGGGCACGGGAACCCTGCGGGGCATACCGGTGTTGGAGCGGCTGCATCAGGCGGGGTTTCGGGTGTGGCCGGTGGAGGATGCGGCTTTGGGCGAGATTGAGCCGAGGCCGTTGCTGGTAGAGATGTATACGCGGCTGATGACGGGGGCGGTGGCGAAGTCGAATGGGGCGGCGCGGAAGCAGTATCTAGCGCAGCGAAAGCTTGAGGATCCGGTGTTTGCGGCCGTGGGACGGACGGTGTTGCGCAAGGCGGAAGGGTCGGAGGATGCGTTTGACGCGCTGGTGAGTACGCTGGAAATGGTGCGGTATCGCGAGGAATTTCCGCGGCTGCGGGCCACGCGGGATGATGACTTGTTGCTGGAGGGAAATACCTGGCGGCCAGGGGTAGGCGAGGATATTTAGGTCAGCAGAGACGTGATTTCAGCCTGGGAGAACTTGAAGGGGTTGCGGAAGAGCACACCGCCGAGGGTTCGGCCGTCCTGCAGATCTTCACTGAGCAGAAGCTGGCAACCGGCGCGGCGGGCCGTGGCCCAGAGTACGGCGTCCCAGAATTGGAGGCCGTGCTGCTGATGCGTGGTGAGCGCTTCGAGGATATCTTCGCTGGAAGCTGAGACGGTGGGGAAGAGCTCCCGCAAATCTTCAACCAACTCCCGTGCGCGCGGAAGCAGGTCGCGACGCTTTTTTGCGGCTGAGTTACACAGCTCGCCGAGCGTTTGCAAGGGAACGATGCAGCGTTCCTGGTCTGCATGGCCGATAAGAAAAAGCGCCTGATCGTGCTTCTGCGTCGACCTTGCGTCGAGCGAGTAGAAGAGAATGTTTGTATCAAAGCTGTAGCGGTCAGCGTTCATGCCGCTCGTCGTAGGTATAAGGACCGCCCCAGTCCAGGCCGGCATTCATCAGCTCGAGCAGGCGCTTGCGAGCCGCTTCCTTCTTGGGGTCGAGTTTTTTGCCGTTGTAGGGGACGAGTTCGGCGACGGGTTGGCCGCGGCGGGTAAGGATGAGGTGCTCGCCGGCTTCGACTTCGGCGACATACGCGGAAAAGTTTTGATTGGCTTCGCGGAGGGAGACTTCGCGCATGGGGAACCTCTGCTGGCATTGTAGTACGTAGTGCATTTGCGTGTCGCTGCTAAACTAACCCTCTATGCGCTTCTTGTCCGGCAATCAGATTCGTGAGGAGTTTTTGCGGTTTTTTGAGGGGAAAGGGCACCGGCGGGTGCACTCATCTTCGCTGGTGCCGGCCAATGATCCGACCCTGCTATTTACCAATGCGGGGATGAATCAGTTTAAAGATGTGTTTTTGGGGGCGGAGCGGCGGGACTACGTACGGGCGGCTTCGTCGCAGAAGTGTGTACGGGCGGGGGGCAAGCATAACGACCTTGAGAATGTGGGGTTTACGCGACGTCACCACACGTTTTTTGAAATGCTGGGAAACTTTAGTTTTGGAGATTACTTCAAGCGCGAGGCGATCGAGTTTGCGTGGGAGCTGTTGACTTCGGCGAGCTGGTTTGCCATCGACCCGCAGCGGCTGTATGTGACGATCTTTGAGGGCAATGAAGCAGTGCCGCGCGACGATGAGGCGGAGCGGTATTGGATCGAGACAGGTGTGCCGCCGGAGCGGATCTTTGGGATGCCGGCCAAGGATAACTTTTGGCAGATGGGCGATACGGGGCCGTGTGGGCCGTGTTCGGAGATCTTCTACGACTTGGGGTTGGCGGCGAGCGAGACGGGCGAGGATCGGCCGTTTCCGCAGGACGACCAGCGGTATGTCGAAATATGGAATTTGGTGTTTATGCAGTTCGACCGGGCGAGCGATGGGACGCTGACGCCGCTGCCGAAGCCTTCGATCGATACGGGGATGGGGCTGGAGCGGATTGCGGCGGTGTTGCAGGGCAAGTTGTCGAATTATGAGAGTGATCTGTTTACGCCATTGATTGCGGCGGCGGCGCGGTTGACGGGGTTTGAGGGTGGGGAACTAAGCGCAGAGCGGGTTCAGGCGCTTGCCCTTAGCGACGAGAAAGGCGCGGCGTCGCTGCGAATCATTGGGGATCATGCACGGGCGGCGACGTTTCTGATTGCCGACGGGGTGCTGCCCTCGAACGAGGGGCGTGGGTATGTGCTGCGCAAGATTATGCGGCGGGGGATTCGGCATGGTCGGTTGTTGGGGCAGGAGAAACCGTTTTTGCACGAGATGGTCTTTGCGGTGCTGGATGAGATAGGGGCGGCGTACCCGGAGCTGAAGGAGGTGGCGGAGCGGGTAAGCAAGGTGGTATTAACGGAGGAGCAGCAGTTTGCTCGGGTATTATCACAAGCTCTATCTATCCTCGATAGCGAAATATCTCAACTGAGTACCTCCATCATTGAACAAGCAGAGCAGTCCATTGCACGAGCCACGATCACCGGGCAAGTTCGTTCAACCACGTTGGCTTATGAGCAGGAGATTGTCGCTCAGTACGGCGTCGCTCAGTCCAAGTGGGACGATCAGGTGGATCTTCAAACCATTGAAGCCAAGAGGACCTTTGGTGGAGAGCGGGCCTTTCGTCTTTACGAGACCTACGGTTTGCCAAAAGACTTCATTCAAGATGCAATCCGCGATGCGGGTCTTGTGTTTGATGAAAGCGGGTTTGATCGCACGATGCAGGAGGAGCAGGCGCGGGCGCGGGCTTCTTGGAAGGGTGGGGCGCAGAAGACGGCGGCGCCGGTGTATCGGGAGCTCCCCAAGACGGAGTTTGTGGGGTATGGGGCGACGCGGCTGGATGGGGCGCGGGTGTTGGCCCTGGTGCGGGAGGGTGTGGGTGTCCCCGAGCTGCGGGCGGGCGAGACGGGCGAGGTCGTGCTGGATGCGACGAGCTTTTATGCCGACTCGGGCGGCCAGGTAGGCGATGTGGGGTGGCTGTATGCGAGCGACCACGTGACGTCGGTGGCCGAGGTAACGGGATGCCGGAAGCCGGTGCAGGGTGTGTTTGCGCATCAGGTGGTGGCGCGGCACACCATCGCGCTTGGGGATCAGCTGGACACGGTGGTGAACGCCGGGGTGCGCCAGGCGACAATGCGTAACCACACGGGCACGCACCTGCTGCAGGCGGCGCTGCGCGAGGTGCTGGGGCGGCATGTGAAGCAGGCGGGAAGTTTGAATGATGCGGGGCGGCTGCGGTTTGACTTTAACCACTTTGCGGGAGTGGCGCCGGAGGAGATGGCCGAGGTGGAGAGCCTGGTGAACGCGCAGGTGTTGGCGAACACGCCCGTAGAGACCCTGGTGGATGTGCCCATCGAGGTGGCGGTGCATGAGCTGGGGGCGACGGCGCTGTTTGGCGAAAAGTACGGTGAGTTTGTGCGGGTGGTGAAGATAGGGGAGTTTTCGACCGAGCTTTGCGGAGGGACGCACACGCAGGCGACGGGCGAGATTGGGCTGCTGAAGCTGCTGGGGGAGAGTTCGGTCTCGAGCGGGGTGCGGCGGGTGGAAGCGGTGACGGGGACGGGGTCGCTGGAGCTGTTTCGGCGCGATGCGGAGG
>CAXTTZ010000283.1:0-3782 GCA_964247325.1 uncultured Acidobacteriaceae bacterium
TGGTGGGAGGGCATGACGGAGACTCCGCCCACTGTGGAGGATCCGGGACTGACGATGCTGGATTGGCGGGGTGAGGCTTGGACGCCGGACTCGCCCAAGCCGGCAGCGCACCCGAATGGGAGATTCACTGCGCCGGCAAGCCAATGCCCGTCGATCGATCCGGCTTGGGAGAGCGCGTCGGGCGTGCCTATTGCGGCCTTTGTGTTTGGGGGACGCCGGCCGACGACTTTGCCTCTGGTGTATCAAGCGTTCAACTGGGTGGCGGGCGTGTATGTGGGCGCGACAATGGGATCGGAGACGACGGCAGCAGCAGCCGGCGTTGTGGGTGAGGTGCGGCGCGATCCGATGGCGATGCTGCCCTTTTGCGGATACCACATGGGGGACTACTTCCGGCACTGGATACGGGTGGGACGGGATCTCGACGCCACACCACAGATCTTTCATGTGAACTGGTTTCGCAAGGGGCAGGATGGGCGATTCTTATGGCCAGGTTTTGGAGAGAACCTGCGCGTGTTGAAGTGGATTGTGGACCGGGTGCATGGGCGCGTGCCGGCGCGTGAGACGCCGATTGGCTGGACGCCCTTCTATGAAGATTTTTGCTGGGATGGGCTCGAGTTTTCGCAAGACCAGTTTCGGGCCTTGGAGACGGTGGATCGGCAGCAGTGGAAGGAGGAGGCCATGGGGCACGAGAGATTGTTTGTGCAACTGCACAGCCATTTGCCGCCGGAGATGGTGTATGAGCGCGAGCTGCTGATTTGCAGGCTATAGGCTTCGCGGTAGCACGTTGGATGAGCTACCGCGTTCGGCAGGGTCGCTGGAGTTGGTAAGGGTGGTCTCGTGCCGGAGGTTTGCAGCAGAGTAGGTTTTTCCGGTGAGCTTTCGCAGAAGGGGCCTTAGCTGCAGAAAGGTCGCGATGAAGAAAGCGCAGGAGAGGGGTGTGGGACGACCCACGGCACGGAACTCATGGAGCAAGGTGCGCAGCATGCCTCGGGAAAGACCGTCTTGCGATCGGGCGCGGTCGAGAACATAGGTTGCGATGAAGAAGGCGTAGGTTTCGCGGCTGAAGTTGTGTTTTCTGCCGCGTAGCCAAGCAAGGCTGGAGGTCCAATGGGTGCGCGTGCTGATGCTGCTAGCCGGATTGTGTATCTGGTATTGGACAAAAGCATCTTGGACGGGCACGAGACGGGCTGCGTAGGTTTCCAGGTCCAAGAGCCAATCCCAATCTTGATGCTGGCGTAGCTGCTCGTTGAAGGGCACACGAAGGAGGAGAGAGGTGGGCAAGAAAGTGCAGGAGGTCTGCAAAAAGGGGCGGCGGGCAGGCCAGCTTCTCGAGAAGAGGTAGTCGGACCAACGTTCGTTGGGCAAGGGAAAGCGTCGAGGCCACTTTTCGAGACGGCCTTCCCACCAGACCAGCGCCGAAGAGATAACGACAAAGTTATCGTCCGGCTGGTTGTGGGCATGCTGGAGGTCGGATTGGAGCTTTGTGGGCAGGAAGAGGTCATCATCGTCCAAGAGCGCTAGGTAACGGCCATGGGCGTGGCGTGCGCCTAGATTGCGGCAGGCGGAGGCGCTTTTCGCGGGTTCCTGGGTGAGGATGCAGATTCGGGCGCCGTAACACTGCTCAAGGGCTGCTTTCGTGGCGGGGTCGGCGCCGTCCTGGACGACGATGATCTCGATCAAAGGATGGGTTTGCTTTTGTACGCTTTCAATGGCTGCAAAGAGCGAGGGACGCCCTACGGTGGGGATGATGACGCTGACGAGATCGGAGGCGGGGTTATTCAAGGCCCGCCTCCGGCTGCAGCTCGGGGAGGATCTGCCCGGCAAGGACGGGCTCGGCGGAAGCGGGTTGTGGCGTGCGCCGGGAAAGACGAAGCGCGTGGTTCGCCATGGCGAGGGTCATGGCGAGAGCGAGCAGCCCTTCTGTGGCTACGCTGGACCAGGCTGCACCGTGCCAGGAGAAGCGTGGGATGAGGTAAAGATTGATGGAGATGTTGAAGACCGCTGCTGCGATTTGTATGGAGCTGCGAATCCACTGCGCGCCGAGCGAGGCGAGGCCGTTGCCGGCCGCGTAGTGGATGCAGCGAAGGAGTGGAATGAAGCAAAGGTAGCGGAGGACCTGGCCTGCCGCGCCGAACTCTTTGCCTAAGAGGAAGGTGACTTTGTTGTGAAGAAAGAAGACAGCCCAGCCGGCCAGGAAGGAGTAGAGGAGAGAGGGGGCCAGGACGCGATATAAGAAGGAGCGGACGGCTGCGGTCCCATGGACGGCCGCTGCGAAGAAACGCGGCAGGGCGGCGGTATTGAGGGCCCGCAGGGGCGCGGTCATGACCTCGATGAAGCGGTACGCGGCGCCATAGAAGCCGGCCTCGGTCACGAAGCCGCCGGCGGCCAGGAAGGTCTTGTCGATGTCGTTGTAGACGTAAAAGGAGGCTCCAGAGACCGCGTAAGACAGGCCTTCCCAGAGGTCTTCACGGGCGAAACGGCTATGGCGGGCCGTGCCGAGCTTTTGCCGTACAAGGTAAAGCGCGAGGGTGCAGGCCAGCAGGGAGGCGGCGGCGTACCAAAAGCTCCAGTGCAGAGCGTCGATCTTTTGTTTGGTGAAGGCTAGATGGAAGGCCCCGAAGAGCACAGCGGCCAGTTTGGCAAAGTTTGGCAGGAGATTGATGTGGCTGGCGGCGCGGAACTGCTGGCGCGCCTGGAAGGCTTGCGAGGCGAGCTCGATGAGCTTGTTGCAGACCAGGTCCGACAACAAGAGGAGAGGAAGGAGGCCGAGGAGGGCAGCGTGGCGCAAGATCAGCGGACCGCTGAGAAGTGCCAGAAGAGACACGGCGGCACAGCCGATCCAGGCCGTGCGCAAGGTGGAGCCCCAGGCCGTGTCGAAGGGCAGGTCGGCCTGGGCTAGGCGGCGGATCAGGATGGTGCCCTGGCCGAGGGTGGCAAATTGCGCAAGAATGGCGACAAACGCTGTGACGCCGATAAAAAGGCCGTACTGGTAGGTGTCCAGGACCCTGACCAGGATGAGGAAGAAGGCGACTTGCAGGAGGAGGCTGGAAAGCTGGCCCGTAACCATCCAAAGCGCGTCTTTCTTAAGAGATCGCGATTGCAGGGCTCGCCTCCGGGCCGGTGTAGCGGGTTTATTTCCTTACGGGATTGTAACGGGGCTTGTTCTCGAAGTTCTATCCCTCAAAGGATGTAGGTTGCTGCTAGGTAACTGAAGTGCCGTCATGGCGAAGCAAAAGGGGCGGAATGGAGGTTTGTGGCTAAGGCTGGGGTGGTACGGATTGGGATCTCGGGGTGGCGCTACCCGGGGTGGCGTGGAGTGTTCTACCCGCCAAAGCTGCCACAGCGGCGTGAGTTGGCGTTTGCGGCGGAGCAGTTTGAAAGCGTGGAGATCAACGGAACGTTTTACTCGCTGCAGCGGCCGTCGAGCTTCCGTCTGTGGGCCGACGCAACGCCAGAGCACTTTGTCTTTTCGGTGAAGGGGCCTCGGCTGATCACGCACATGTACAAGCTGCGGCGGGTGGAAGAGGCGCTGGCGAACTTCTTTGCCAGCGGCTTACTGGAATTAGGTCAGAAGCTGGGGCCGGTGCTATGGCAGTTTTCGCCACGCATGCGGTTTGAGCGGGAACGCTTTGGGGAGTTCTTTGCGCAGCTGCCAAGGACGCAGGGAGCCCTGGCGTCCTTGGCTCGGCTGCATGGGCCGCGGCGGGAAGGGCGGGCGGCTACGGGCATGCGCGCGGGCATGGCGGCAGCGCCGCCGGGGCGGCATGCGGTGGAGGTCCGGG
>CAXTTZ010000284.1:0-3779 GCA_964247325.1 uncultured Acidobacteriaceae bacterium
TCCCCACCCCAGCGCCAGCAGCCCACACCACCGCTCCCGGCTGGTACGTCATCGCCTACACCTATAACCACGAAGCCCAGGCTCAAACCAAGGTCAACCGCCTCCGCCGCACCCACAACTCCTTGCACCCGCAGCTTTTTACTCCCACCGGTCGCGCCCCCTTCTTCGTCAGCCTAGGCGGCCCCCTACCGCAACGGGAGGCCGAAGCCCTCTTCCGCCACGCCCGCCGCGCTGGCCTCCCCCGCGACACCTTCGTCCGCCACTACTAAACGGCTCACCCCGCCACAACCGCTTTTGCTTGCCATTCCCAAAGGCAATGTGTGTTCGCTCTCGCCTTTGCCTTTCTCGCTTGTCACTCCCCGCACGCAAGGTGTGTGCTTGCTCTTACCCTTCCGCTTGTCATTCCCACAGGGAACCTGCGTCTGTTGTTGCCTTTGCCTTTTTGTTGTCATCCCGTAGCGAAGCGAAGGGATCTGCTTTTGCTTTTGTCTCTTCTTTTCTTGTTGTCCTTCCCCAAGGAAACCTGCTTTTCGCTCGCCCAAGCGCACACCCTCACAAACCACAAAGGCCTCCACCAGGAGGCCTTCCAACAAACGCTACGCAAACACCACGTACTCCGCGTACTCCGCGTTTGCCGTTATTCCTTAAAACTCCTCCTCATCCAACCCGCTACCATCCGCCGAATAGCTCCCTGCCTCAGGCCCATCCTGATCTTCCTCCCGCAAGCTCAGCGCCAACACCGTCCCCGATTCAAACTCTACCGTCAGCGCATCCAGCTCTTCCAGCTTAGCCGTCGCCACCATCTCGCCAAGCTGCGCGCACAGCGCATTCCGGTACTCCGGCTCGCCGAACCCCACCGAAAAGTCTGCCAACAGCACATGCGGCCATGCATACAAGGTCAGCATCGGCCCATCGAACCGCAGCCGCACGTAGTCCGCCACAAACTCCACCGCCGTCAGCTCTTGGCCCTCCAGCGCGCTAACGTCCACCGGCCACCCCTGCTGCCTCTTCACGCTCGCACGCACGCGCCGCCACCGGCTCACACAGCACCGGAAAGTTCACCGAGTTCGCAACGAAACACCGCCGATGCGCCTCCGCATGCAGGTCCGTGAGCTTGCCCGGCTCCGGCCCTGCCGCCACCGTCACCTCCGGCCGCAGCACCACCCGCTCAAACCTGCCGGTTTCCGCTCCCGCCGCCGTCCGCATCACTCCTTCCGCGTGGTCCACATACCCCGTCACGACCACACCCTCTACTGCCGCCAGATGCAAGAACCACAGCTTGTGGCACGCGCTCAAGCTGCCCACCAACAGCTCCTCCGGGCTCCATCGCCCCGCATCGCCACGAAACGTCGGGTCCGACGACCCCGCAATCCCGTGCTTACCCTCCGCCTCTAGCTCAAACGCGCGCCCATACTCCCGATACCCACTCGTCCCCGTGCCCGTATTCCCCGTCCAGCGCACCGTCACGGCATACTCATGCAGATCACTCATCGCTGTTCCTCCTAAAATTCCTTTACGCCGCGTTGCGTACCTTTGTGTCCTTAGCGTCCGTCGCGTTGGCCTTTCGCCACGACCGCAACCACCCTACCGAGCCCCCACCAACTCCTTTTGCCCTACCTCCTGCCTCATCCCTACCAACACCTCTGCCGCTGCCTCCATCTGCACCCGGGTCGTCAACTCCGTCGCGCACCATAGCGCTGCACCCTCGCCCAACTCCGGGTACCACTTCGCCAACGCCAAGCCACCCACGATGCCCTTGGCCAGCAACGCTTCATTCACCTCCGCCGCCGACGCCCCTGCCTCGGCCACAAACTCATGGAATCGTGGCGCACCCTCAAACCTCACCTTTGCTCCACTCTCCTTCAGCGCGGACCGCAGATACGCCGCCTTCGCCAAGTTCTGCTCCGCCAGCTCCCGCAGCCCTTCTTTCCCATACACGGTCATAAAAATCGTGACCATCAATGCCACCAGCGCCTGGTTCGTGCAGATGTTCGAGGTCGCCTTTTCCCGCCGGATATGCTGCTCCCGCGTCGAAAGGGTCAGCACAAACCCACGCTTGCCGTTCACGTCCTTGGTCTCGCCCACTAGCCGCCCCGGCATCTGCCGCAAAAACCGCTCCTTGCACGCGATCACGCCGCAGTACGGTCCGCCAAACCCCACCGGCACCCCAAAGCTCTGCGCCTCCAGCGACACGATATCGGCCTCCTTGGGCGGCTTTACCACGCCCAAACTCACCGCCTCGGCGACCGACACGATCAGCAGCGCGCCCGCCTGATGGGCGATCTCAGCAATCTTCGAAATCTCCTCAATCGTCCCAAAGAAGTTCGGTGATTGGATCAATACCGCGGCCGTGTCCGGCCCGATGGCCGCTTGGAGCGCCGCCAAATCCACTCGCCCCGTCTTCCCGTCATACCCAAACTCCGCAATCCCAATTCCCTGATGCTGCGTCGAGGTCCGCAACACCTCGCGGTACTCCGGATGCACCGTCCGCGCCACCACGCACCCTGACCGCCCCGTCACCCGGCAGGCCATCAGCACGCTCTCTGCCGCTCCGGTCGAACCGTCATACATCGACGCGTTCGCGATCTCCATCCCCGTCAGCTCGCAGATCATGGTTTGAAACTCAAACATCGCCATCAGCGTGCCCTGCGAGATCTCCGGCTGATACGGCGTGTAACTGGTCAAAAACTCGCCGCGCTGCACCAGCGCGTCGATCACCACCGGACGGTAGTGCCGGTACGCCCCCGCCCCCAAAAAGCTCGCAAAGCGTGGCGACGGCGGCAGCTTGGCCAGCTCGTTCGCGTCGCCCGACGCCAAATTCGCCGCATACGCCTTGAAGCGCTCCAAAATCTCCGACTCCGAATGCTGCCGCGGTATGCGCAAATCCCGCCGCAGCCGAAACTCCTCCGGCACCGTCTCAAATAGCTCCTCGATGGAGCCCACACCGATCTCGGCCAACATCTCAGCCCGGTCCTGCGGCGACTTCGGCAAATAACGCATTGTTCCCTCACCTCACATAAAGTCGCCGGCGAGCTACACGCCGCGTAAACATCGCGTACCCGGCGCACGTTGCGTTCGCAGTTGACTCGCTCGCGGCAAAACGCTCAGTGCCCCTGCTCTTCCGCAACAAACGCTTCGTACTCCGCCGCACTCAACAACGCGTTCTCTTCATCCGTATTCCGCGCCTCACATTTCAAGATCCACGTCCCATTCGCATCCGCGTTCAGCGTCTCCGGCGCGCTGTTGAGCGCCTCGTTCACCTCGGTCACCACCCCCGAGATCGGCGCATACAGGTCGCTCACCGCTTTTACGCTTTCCACCGACCCAAACGTTGACCCCGCCTCGATCGCCTGCCCCACCTTCGGCAGCTCCACAAACACAATGTCCCCCAGCGAGTGCTGCGCGTAATCGGTAATGCCGACCACGCCGTTCTCGCCGTCCAGCTGCAGCCACTCGTGGCTCTTTGCGTAACGATAATTTTCCGGGTAGGCCATACTCTCCTGTCTCCACAGCTGATTGTAGAGGATGCGCCCACCACCGCCTGCACCACACCACAAACCCATCTCCACCATAGAAACGCTGCGCAAACACCGCATACCCCGCGAACACCGTGTTTGCAGTTCGCCCACCCAGCGCCTTTCGCGTACCTTTGCGCAACCTTCGTGCCCTTTGCGTGAGATTTCTAAGACAGCGGGGCCGTAACCACCGGCTTGTCCGTCAAGGACACTCCCATCTGCGCCCGCTTATAAAACGGCGTCGCGACCACCCGCGCCTTCACC
>CAXTTZ010000285.1:0-3771 GCA_964247325.1 uncultured Acidobacteriaceae bacterium
CCTTTGATGACGGCGCCGGCGGAGCGGGGGCCGCGCGAGATGAGCACCTGGCCGTACAGGCCGGGGGAGACGGCTTCGACGTGCGGCGTGCGGGCGAGGCGGGCCATGAGGGGGCGCCAGTCTCGGATGCCGTCGCCGGCTAGGCGGAGGAGCTCGATGTGGGCGGTGGCGCCGACGAGGCGGTCTTGGAGATCGCGGCGCATGCCGTTGGTGATGGCGAGCGCGATAATGAGCGAGGCCACGCCCGCAGCGACGCCGAGGATCGAGATAGCCGTAATGAGGCCGACGACCGCTTGGCGGCGGCGAGCGCGGAGATAGCGGAGAGCGATGAAGAGTTCGAAGCGCACGCTGCGAGTATGGTAGCGGCTCGGGAAGGGGACAGCAGCGGTGGAGCCTCGGGGCGAGAAGAAGCGTCTATAGGAGTGACACAGGAGTGACACCTGGCCGGGCGTGCGCCTATGCTGACCCGAACGGTGCCATACACGTTATGAATAGATTTTTTTGGCTTCGATCGGCTGTTTGGGCGGCGATTTGTGGGTGCGCGCTTGCGGCGCCTGGAATGCGGGCACAGCAGACGCCTGCGCCGCCGGCCAAGCCGCCGGTGACCGATGACAGCGGGCCGGCGACCGATAGCGGTATTGACCTGCCGAAGAAAAAGGATGAGCCCGCGCCACCACCGCCCGCACCGGCTGAGGAGCGGGTGCGGAACCCGGGGGGCGAGGTGTATTCGCTACGGGTGGATGTGCCGATTGTGAATCTGGATGTGGGCGTGCTGCTGGATAAGACGCACCAGTTTGTGCCGGGGCTGAAGGCGGATAACTTTCTGGTGGTTGAGGACGGGGTGGAGCAGCACCTGCAAAGCGTGCACACGACGAAGGCGCCGATTACGGCGGTGCTGCTGCTGGAGTTTGCGGCGACTTCGTATTACTTCGTGAACGACATGCAGAATGCGGCGGTCGCGTTCTTCCGGACATTGCAGCCAGAGGATTATGTGGCGGTGGAGACGTATGATATCCGCACGCATATTCTTTGTGACTTCACCAATAACCGGGACACCGTGGCGCAAGCGCTGAATAGCTTGGTGATGCCGACCTGGCGAGAAACCAATGAGTTTGACGCTCTGTATGAGACGCTGGACCGGCTGAGCCGCGTGGAAGGGCAAAAGTACATTGTGCTGATCTCGAGCGGGCGCGATACCTTGTCGCGGCTGACGCTGGATCAGATCTTGGCCAAGGTGAAATCGTCGCAGAATACGACCATCTTTACGATCAGCACGGGTGGACTGGTGCGCGAGATGGCGGGCGGCGGCGGGTCGCGGCACTTGGATTATCTGCAGGCCGATAACGAGATGCGGACCTTCGCGCAGATGACCGGCGGGTTGAGCTTTCAGCCGGTGTTTCAGGGCGAGTTTCCGGATATCTTTCGGCGAATCAGTGAATCGATTCGCAATAAGTACGTGCTAACGTATCGGCCGACCAATGATAAGAATGACGGGACGTACCGCAAGGTGAAGGTGTATCTCGTAGACAACGAGGGTAAGCCGCTGAAGATGACCGATGAAAAAGGCAAGCCGCTGAAGTATTCCATTGTGGCGCGCGATGGATACCGGGCGAAGTTGCCGGTGGAGTAACGCAAGGGTGGGAAGGCGTGTTAGGCCCAGCGCATCCCACAGGTGGAGACGGTATGCCGGAAGGGGACACAATATTTCGGGCCGCGCGTGCTTTGCAGAAGGCGATCGGCGGCAAGCGCGTGACGAGGTTTGAGGCGCAGGTGGCGACCTTGGCTTCCGTGGCTGACGAAAAGGGCATCATAGGCCGCACAGTGGAGAAGGTGGAGGCGCGGGGGAAGTGGTGCTTGATTCACTTTTCAGGTGACTTGATCTTAGTCACGCATATGCTGATGTCGGGGTCTTGGCATATCTACCGGGTCGGGGAGCGGTGGTTTTCGCCGCGGTCGAGTATGCGCTGCGCGATCACAGCAGAGGACTTTGTGGCGGTGGCGTTCAACGTGCCGGTGGCGGAGTTCCATACGGAGCGCTCGTTGCTGCGGTACTCGCAGGTACCGAAGCTTGGGGTGGATCTGCTGGGCGAAGGGTACAGCACCGAGGGTGGGGTGGCGGCGCTGCGGGGGTACGCGGCGCAGCATCCGGAGGCTGAGGTGGGCGTGACGCTGTTGAATCAGCGGGTGATGGCGGGGCTGGGCAATGTGTACAAGAGCGAGGTGCCGTTTGCGGCGGGGGTGAACCCGTTCCGGCAGCTGCGGACGCTAAGCGAGCGCGAGCTGGAGGTGATGGCCGAGGTGAGCGGGCGGTATCTGCGGGCAAACGTGAACGACGGCTCGGGCGATGGGATTGTGACCTACAGCGGTAACCGTCGAACAACACACTCAATGAACGCGGGCGACCGGCTTTGGGTGTATGGGCGGCAGGGTCAGGAGTGCCGGCGCTGCGGGGCGTTCGTGATGATGCGCAAACAGGGCGAGCAGGCGCGGTCAACGTATTGGTGTCCCCAGTGCCAGCCGTGGGTGGCGGCGGCGGGGCAGAGTGCGGAGGCGCCGGTGGGCAGGATGGTGAAGGTGTTGGGGCCGCGTCGGCGGGTGGGGTGTTAAGAGCTAACTGAGCCGAGCCTGCAGATATGTCTCTGCAAGCTCGATCGGAGTACGGCTTTGTGGGATATGTGAGGTGGACTCTTCTGCTTCTCGGCTCAGGCGTGTTGACGCTTCACGATGCCGGCTAGGCCGAGCAGACCGAGGCTAAGTAGGGCAAATGACGATGGTTCAGGAGTAATGGCAGCAGGGGCTGATGGAGCGTCAATCCGTCCCGGAGAGAGTATGTCTAAATTTCCGCTGTACGAGTAGTTAATAGGAGCTGTATATCTAGGAATGGGATCGAACCATATGAGGCTCCAAACGGTGTACTGATGCGGAGGGTAAATTGTGCTCAGCGTTTGATCCACCAAAGAGGTGATGGTCAACGTGTCAGGTGCAGTGTACACGGCAGAAAAGGTGTTGGTGTCCCGAGAATCGCGTTAGGTGCAATGTTGTAGTACGTGAAGCTATCCCCTGCGTCGATCGTGGGTGGCCCAGCTGCGTCATAGAGAAAATACAGATACTCCTCAACGCCGGGTCCTGAACCAGAATCATCCCCGTAAAACTCGATGAGCGGATCGGCTTTTGCGGGTGAGGCTGCGAGAAGAACGAACAGAAATGACGTGCAAAGGACTGGAAAGAGCTTCATTTGAGGACTCCTGGTATGCGCTTTTGTCTTCGTGCCTGGGGCCTGATGTCTTGTGGTGCGAAAGAATACCACAGCGGGATGAAGTGCCTTCGTTACCAATGGTCTAGGTGGGACCGAGGGTAGCGGATTTCGCTTTAATGGCGGACGAAGGAGAAATACGCACAAAGCAACAGCAAGGGCAAACGCGGATTCCCTTCGGGAATGACAAGCGAAAAGAGCAAGGACAACAGCAAAAGCAGATCCCTACGGAATGACAAGCAAGAAAGACAAAGGCAAGAGCAAAAGAAAGAGCAAAAGAAAGAGCAAAAGAAAGAGCAAAAGAAAGAGCAGTGGCAAGCAGCAGACACCCTTTGAGCGTGACGCCCGGTAGGCTGGGCGGAGGCCCAGGCATCTATCACTGCGGGGGTTGGGGGTCGTCTTCGGGTAGGTGTCTTTCCTTGCCTAGACCGAACATTTTTTGGAAGACGTTGCGGTGTTTACCCTCGCCGTTGGGCTGGGTGGGATCGAGTGGTTGGCCCGATTGGGGTGGGTTAGGG
>CAXTTZ010000286.1:0-3763 GCA_964247325.1 uncultured Acidobacteriaceae bacterium
CCGGCGGTCTTTGGGTGGGCAAGTTCCTAAAGACGTGCACCCACCAGCGCGTCTTAACCGAGGAAGCCTCGGCCACCGTGGGCGAGTACTGTTCGCGGCTCTGCGCTCTGGAAGGCTTCGCCGGCCATGCCGAGCAGGCCAACCTGCGCGTGCGGCGGTATGGTCACCGCGACGTGCCCTATGCCGGCAAAGCTGAGCCGCTGGTGCAATCGGTGGTCGCGCAGTAGCGATGCAGCTGCCGCGGACGCCCAGTTTTCGCTTGGACGGCAAACGCGCCTTGGTCACCGGAGCCGGCCGCGGCATCGGTCTGGCTGCCGCGGCCGCGCTCGCCGAGGCAGGTGCGCACGTAACCCTGCTGGCCCGCACGGCCGCTGAGATCCAAGCGGCTGCGGAAAGCCTCTGCCGCGAAGCCTACAAAGCGGAAGCGCTGGTGTGCGATGTGCTGCAACATGACGCCATGACGGCCCAACTCGCTCAGCGGCCCCCCTTCGACGTGCTCGTGAACAACGCCGGGGTAAACCGCCCCATGCCGATGCAGGCAGTGACCGAGGCCGATTATGCAGCGGTCATGGACCTCAACGTCCGGGCTGCGTTCTTTGTGGCCCAGGCGGTGGCGCGCGGCCTGATCGCGGCGGGCCGGCCTGGATCGCTCATCCACATCGGCTCCCAAATGGGCCACGTCGGCGGGCAGCAGCGATCGCTGTACTGCGCCAGCAAATGGGCCGTGGAAGGCATGAGCAAGGCCTTCGCGCTGGACCTCGCCCCCTTCCGCATCCGCTCCAACACAGTCGCGCCGACCTTTATCGAGACCTCCTTGACGCAAGGCTTTTTGGCCGACCCTGCCTTTCAGCACGATGTCCTGCACAAGATCAAGCTCGGCCGTCTCGGCAGGGTCGAAGACATCATGGGTGCGGTGGTGTACCTGGCCGGCGAAGCCTCCGCTTTGGTCACGGGCACCAGCCTCCTGGTAGACGGCGGCTGGACGGCGGACTGACCGTCTCGCCCGCTATGATCGAAGAGGCGACGCAACCAAGGATCTAGCAAACCATGAGCCAAGAACGCATCCTCACCACGCACGTCGGATCGCTGCCCCGCAGCCAAGAGGTCACCGGTCTGGTCTTTGCGCACGAAAGGGGCGAGCCCCTCGATCCCGCGGCGTTCCGCGCCGTCATGCAGCAGGCCGTCGACACCTGTGTCGCGCGGCAGGTAGCGGCCGGGGTAGACCTTATCTCCGACGGCGAAATGTCCAAGATCTCCTACGCCACCTATATTAAGGACCGCATCAGCGGCTTCGACGGGGATAGCCCGCGCACTCCGCCTGCCGACCTGGAGGCCTTTCCCACGTTTCTGCGACGCCAAGCCGATAGCGGCGGCACCCCCTCCTACCGTCGTCCGCGCTGCGTGGGGCCGGTCGCCCCGGTCACCCTGGCGCCGCTCGAAGACGACCTCGCCCACCTCGCGCAAGCCGTCCGACGGCATGCGCCCACGGGCGCCTTTATGAATGCGGCTTCTCCTGGCGTCATCGCGCTCTTTCAGCCAAACGATTTTTATCCCACGCAGGACGCTTATCTGGAAGCCCTCGCAGAGGCTATGCGGCCCGAGTACGAAAGAATCGTCGCTGCCGGGTTTATCCTGCAGCTCGACAGCCCCGACTTGGGCCTCGGACGGCACATGATGTACAAGGACCGCAGCGACGCGGAGTACCTCGTCCTCATCGAGCAGCATGTCGCTGTGCTCAACCATGCGCTGCGCAACATCGCAGCGGAGCGCGTCCGCATGCATGTGTGCTGGGGCAACTACGAAGGTCCACACCACTGCGATGTGGAGCTCGGCACCATTCTGCCCACGCTCATGAAGGCCAAGCCCCAAGGGCTGCTGTTCGAAACAGCCAACCCGCGTCACCAGCACGATTGGCAGTACTTCCGCGACATGGCCGCCCTCGTGCCAGAGGACAAAGTCCTCATCCCCGGCGTACTGGACTCCACCACCAACTTCATCGAGCATCCGCGCGTGGTGGCGCAACGCATCGAGCAGTTCGCGGCCCTCGTGGGGCGTGATCGCGTCATCGCAGGAACGGACTGCGGCTTTTCCAGCTTTGCCGGCTATGGCGCGGTCGATCCGGAGATCGTCTACGCCAAGCTGCACGCCATGGCCGAGGGTGCAGCGATCGCCAGCGATCGCTTATGATCGAAGGCCACATGACGCCCTCCCTAAAAACGCGCCTTGCTGCGGGTGAGCTCATCGTGGGCACCTTTGTGAAAACGCCATCGCCCATCATGGTGGAGGTGCTCGCGCTTTCCGCGCTCGACTGCCTCTGCCTAGATGCGGAGCATGCGCCCTTCGATCGAGCAGCCATCGATAGCTGCCTCCTGGCTGCCCGAGCCGGCGGCATGGACGTCCTGGTGCGCGTCCCTTCTGCCGCGCCAGAACACCTGCTAAATGCCCTCGACGGCGGTGCGACCGGCGTCGTCGTGCCGCATGTGCGCTCCGCTGAAGAAGCCCGCGCGGTGGTGGACGCTTGCCACTATGCAAACTTTGCAAAAGGCGGCCAAAGCAAGGGCAGCCGCGGCTATGCCGGCTCTTCCCGCGCTGCCGGGTACACCACCCTCCCCATGTCGCAACACAAAGCCAACAGCGCCGCGCGCACCGTCGTGATCGCCCAGATCGAAGATCCCGAGGCCGTCGAGTGCATCGACGAGATCGCCACCGTGGACGGCCTCGACGCGCTCTACCTCGGCCGTGTCGATCTCACCGTGGCCTACGGTGCAAACAAGCTGGACGATCCGCGTGTCGTAGCGGCGATGGAGACAGTGTGCGCCGCTGCGAGACAACACGGCCGACCAGTCGGCATGTTCCTTTCCAAGCCGGAAGAGGCCGCACGCTGGCGAAACGAGGGCGCCACGCTCTTTCTGCTGGGCTCCGACCACGGCTTTCTACTAAACGGCGCGGCAGCGCTGCATCATCAGATCAAGTCCGCTGTCTGAACTCGCGGGAGGCTGTTAAAGATGCTTTGATCTTTAAGCAGCGCCCCTAATTTCTTGTTGTCATTCCGTAGCAAAGCGGAGGAATCTGCTGTTTGCCTGTAGCTTCAACAGCATCCCAAAAAGCCGATTCTCCGCCCATTACGCAACGCACCATAGGAAGTCACAACAGCCCTACACGCAACCAGCAACCCCCATGAAACACTGGAGCGGAAGCGACAACACTCGCCAACACATTTCAGACACACAGGAGCGACGAACGATGAGCACACCGAACGGACCGTATGGCTTTGAAGGCGTGGTGCGGTACGAAAAAGCACCAGAGCGCAGTTCGGTCGGCGACACAGCCGATGTAGTCGATCTCGTCACAGAGATCCTCGCGGCCGTGCGTACCCGGGGCGATGCGGCCATCCGGGAATACTCCCTTCGCTTCGACAAAGCCGATCTCGACAGCTTCGAGGTCACGTCCGCAAACCGTCAAGCGGCCGTCGACGCCATGGATCCGCAGACCCGCGCCGACACCGAGTTCGCCATTGAAAATGTGCGCCGCTTCGCCACCGCGCAGCTCGGCACCATCTTGCCGCTCGAAATGGAAGCCCTTCCCGGCCTGCACCTGGGTCACCGTGTCATTCCGATCGAGCGCGTGGGCGCGTATGTGCCCGGCGGCCGCTTTCCGCTGCTCTCGGCACCCATCATGACCATAGTTCCGGGCAAGGTCGCGGGTTGTGATCAGGTGATCGCCTGCCTGCCGCCCAACGCGCACCCGGCCATGATCGCGGGCT
>CAXTTZ010000287.1:0-1914 GCA_964247325.1 uncultured Acidobacteriaceae bacterium
GCGTGGAGGGCCGCTTGCTCCAAACGGCGGAGGGCCGCCTGCTGGAGGTGGGCCACCGCGCGGCGGCGGTCCACCCCCGCGCTGACCGCGCTTTGAGCCGTTCGCCTTGAAGTCGTCGTCCGCCATGCGGATCTGGTTGACCTTCTCATAGCCCCGCGAACTTAGCACGGTCCTCATCAGGTCGAGAGCCGCCGCCTTCTGCGTCGCATTCATCTGCTTCAGGCTCATGCCGCCGCGCGGCACAAAGCCCGTGGGGAAGTTCGACCACCGGGCACGCTGCGTATTGTCGTTGAAGTCATATACGACCTTCGCGCGCTGCGCGTCGCTGAGCGTCGCGAGAAAGGTATTCGCTGACTGCACCATTCTGTCTACGGGCTGCTGCGCAACGCACGGAAGAGCGAGCGCGACTGCAAGGGCGACACCCAAAAGGAAGCGAGACGCACGAGGTATTCGGATGATCTCGTTCATGTCTGGGTATAGACGCGGATACCGCCCCTTTGGGCTACGTTCCCTGCCGCGTTGGGGTGAGAGCGCAGAGTGTGGGACTGAAGCCCACCCCTGCCGATTGTTAGGATGTAGCAAACCATGCCCACAACTCTGTGTGGGCAACCAAGCGAAAGGTTTGGGCGCTAGAAGCTGCCTTTGAAGAGGCCTTGGATCTTTTGGCGTAGACCTTGCTCTTCGTTGGCTTTGCGGATTTGGGTGCGATGGGTGTAGAGCAGCATGCCGATCAGCGTGGAAAACTCCGGCCGGGCAAGCTCTTGGGGCATGCCGGGCAGGGGGACGGGGTAGCCGATACGGGCAGGGACGCGGAGCAGGCTTTCGGCGTGGTCGAGCAGGCCGTGCAGCAGCGCGCCGCCGCCGGTAAAGACGCAGCCGGTGCCCATGGCTTCTAAGACGCCACCGGCGCGGAGGTTATCGCGGAGCATGGTGAGCAGTTCGCGGGCGCGCGGTTCGAGGATCTCCGCGATGAAGCGCTGGCGGATCATGCGCGGGCCGCCGCCGCCGGTGGTGAGGTCGCCACCGATCTCGATTTCGTTGAGTTGGGGCACAGCGGTAACGACACAATGGCCGTATTGGCGCTTGAGCATTTCGGCCTCTTCGACGCTGACGTGCAGGCCAACGGCGAGGTCGTTGGTGAAGTGGTCGCCGCCGATCGGCAGCACGGCGGTGTGGGCAACGGCGCTCTCGAAGCAGACAACGATTTCGGTGGAGCTGGCGCCGATGTCGGCCAGGCAGACGCCGAGCTCGCGCTCGTCGGGGTGGAGCACGGCTTCGGCGGCGGCGATGCCCTCAAAGACGGTGTCGATGACCTCGAGGCCGGCCTTGTTGGCACAGGTGACGACGCTTTGCGCGGCGGAGCCGGAGCAAGTGGAAAGATGAAGGTTGACCTCGAGCCGGTTGCCGACCATGCCGACGGGGTCGTGGATGCCGGCCTGATCGTCGAGAATGAACTGCTGCGGGAGGAGGTGGAGAACCTCGCGGTCGGGCGCGAGGCCGACGGAGCGGGCGCGGTCGATCGCCGAGCGCACGTCTTCGCGGGTGATCTCTTTCATGCGGCTGCCCATGGAGATGCCGCCTTGCGAGTTCATGCCGCGGATGTGCGGGCCGCCGATGCCAACGACGGCGGTTTCAATAGGGGCTTTGGTGGCACGCTCGGCAGCGAGCGCGGCTTTATCGATGACCTCGGCGGCGGGAGCAAGGTCGGCGATCATGCCGCGTCGCATGCCGCGGGAGACTTCGATGCCGTGGCCGCGGTAACGCACGCCCTCGCCGGCTTCGGCGACCAGAACGGCGCTTTTCGAGCTGCCGGCATCGAGCACGGTGATGAGGTTGTTGACCTTTGGATGCATGGGGTTACCGCCTTCCGGAGCTGGATCTGGCTTGGAGTCTCGTTTGGGACCTGCTTTGGGT
>CAXTTZ010000287.1:1982-3755 GCA_964247325.1 uncultured Acidobacteriaceae bacterium
GCTGGCGACGGCGGCATGGCCTGCAGGCCGGCCGGCAGCGGATGCGGCGCCGTTTGCGGCTAGCGGCTGCGTGGCGGTGGGGCTTGCCTGCTCGTTGGTGGGGACGGCAGCGCCGGGCTGCATCTCTAGCACGACCTGGCGCTCATAGCGCATATCGGCGGAGGCGAGCTTAGGGTATTGGGTGTGCCACTCGGGCAGGTGCTGCTCGAAGGCGCGGTAGCGCTCGAGGAAGTTTTCATCGCCGAAGTGCACGAGGATGTCGGAGCCGGCGCCGGCGCCCAGGGCTTTCACGGCCTCGGGATTCGTGACGTCGACCTCGCTGAGGGTCTGGGTGACCTTGGCGCCGTCGGCGGAAAGCTCGGCCATGAAGCGGCGGTACACCTCCATGCGCGCGGCGCGGAGCTCGGGGGTGTCGTTGGGGGCGAGCCCGGTGAGCACGGGAAAGGAGTAGTGGGGGTCGCCGGCGGACTCAGGCGGCATGTCGAGCAGGACACCGTCGGCGTCGACCAGACCGATGCGGGTGCCTTGGCGCACAAAGGCAATTGGGATGCGTTCGGTGAGGCTGATGCGGATGTGGTTGGGCAGCAGACGCATGACGGTGGCGTGCGCGACCCAGGGGAGGCGTTCGAGGTCGGCGCGGCGCTCGGCCAGGGGGACGCGGAAGATGTTGCGTTCGAGGTCGGCGCCGAAGACGCTGAGTACCTCGGCGCGGGAGATGTGCTCGTTGCCGGTAACGGCGATATCGGCCGAGGTGGTGAGCAGGAAGCGCTCGTCGTGCAGAAGAAAGCGGCGGATGCCGGCGATGGCGAGCACGAGGACGAGTAGCGCGAGGAGCAGCGAGCTGCCGAGCATGATGCGGCCGCCGAGGCTGCGCGGCATACCGCCGCGGAGGCGCATGCGGTAGGAGCCGCGCTGCGGGATGTAGGGATCTTCGGGAATGTTCGCCGGCGCTGCTTGGCCGGTAGGCCCGGTGGGTCCGGTAGGCATCGAGCGGTGGAGAGCGCCGGCCGGGGCGGGTGAAGGCTCCATGGGCGGTGGTGTTTCCGGGGCGTAGCTTTGCTCCGGCTCCGCCAAGGCCGTTGCCGCCGAGCTTCGCTTATAAACCAACTTCATCGCCACACGCCCGAGCAAGGCCGCGGAGAATCGCCTAAGCCCACTATAACGGCTCGGGTGAGGTTCGCAGCATCCCCTTTTTGTTGTACCGGATCAGAGTCGTATGCCCATGACGGAGAGACCGAGGTGGGCGGCTGCGGTGGCGAGTCGGCGGTCAAAGGTGGCCATGCGGGTAATGCCGTACTGCCTGGCCGTGGCCAGATGCAAGATATCGAAGGAGCGAAGAAGAAAACGACCAGCATACTGCACAGCGAGCTGCTCGGCTGCTTGGAAGACCGCTCTCGTTAAGGGCAACTCCTGATAAAGCTGCTTGGAACGATCAAGCTGATAGCTGCGATAGGATTCCCTGGCTTCCTCCGGGGTGGCTTTGCAAAACAGGGACGAGACAATTTCAATATCGGTTAGGGCGCTTAGGGCAGGTACCGCGTCCGGGGCGGCGAGCCACTGGAGCACAGCCTCCGATTCGGGCTCGGCGAGGTAGGCCTTCAGAAGAAAACTCGTATCCAGGTATGCCGCAGCTTGGTTAACGGGCATCCCGATCTTCTCGTATGAGGGGAGTCGAGTCCTCGTAGACCTTGTCGCCGTAGATAGCTTTCAGGCGAGCGGCGAAGTCTGGGCGTTCAGAGGGCGGAAGGGCTCGCTTGGGGGCTGGTTGGGGAG
>CAXTTZ010000288.1:0-3751 GCA_964247325.1 uncultured Acidobacteriaceae bacterium
GTCGGGGATGCTGCCAGACTGGTGCACGAAGTGGCGGCGAGCCGCGGCGCGGGTAGTAGGAGAAAGGTGAGGGCCGAGGGCCTGTCGCAAGGTGTCAGCGGTGCGAACGTGGAAGAGCCGCCAGTTGACGCGGCCGTGCCAGTACACGATCAGCACGAGGGCGGCGATCCAGGCGCGGCGGCCCGGGGCAGACCAGCGGCTGGCTGCCAGCAGTGAAAGTAGCAGCATCGGGGCGCCGTTGAAGTAGACGTGGATGGGGTCAGATCGGCCAAAGGCGGCGGGAATCATGCCCAGGGCCGTGATGTACGCGGCAAGCAGGCGGGTGCCGGCGTAGCCCTGCCCGTACGCGAGCCGGGCGACGCCCAGCGGAGCGACCCACAGCAGCGCCGCGAGCACCACGAGGATGTGCGGGTAGGGGCCGAGGGGCAGGTTGAGCGTGCCGCGGGAGAAGTTGGCGGCCATGCGCAGGTAGGGTCGGCCGAAGCTGAGCAGCACCAGGCCGAGCAGAGCGAGGGGCAGGGCCAGGGTGAGCAGCCATCGCGAACCGGCCTGCCAGGCGCGCAGCAGGCCAAAGACGGCCACGCCGGCGGCGAAAGCGAGGGCGAGCTCGGGGGAGATAAGGATTTCCAGCAGCTCGCCGACCGCGAGCAGGAGCGCACAGCGGCCGAGGCGTGGCTCACGGGTGGCAAACAGGAAGGCGGCAAGAGGACTGAGAAAGCGGAAAAAGGTGTAATTGAGCCCGAGGTGGGGCGTGAGGGCCCCAAAAGCAAGGAGCACAAAGGCTGCCCGGCGGAGGTCAGCGCGAATAGGTAAGCTGTTGAGAATGAACGCTAAGAACCCCAGTCCCAGGGAGGACTCCACGACGAGCAGCGTGAAGTAGGCGGGGTTCATGTGGCCGCCGAGGAGGCGGCTGAGCCAGGCTTGGGGAATCAGCAGCAGAGGGCCGTAGGCGAACTCCATTTGCTTATACAGGGCGTGGCCGTCGTCGCGCCAGATGGTGGCTTGCTCCATCAGGTAGCCGGCGTCACCGAGGTAGCGGCTGTGGGAGGCGGCGACGAGCCAGCCGCAGAGGGCGAGAAACGCGGCCGAAAGGGCGATGGTGGAGGCGACCAGGCGCGTGCTAAGCGGCGTGTTTGGTCCGGGGAGGCTGGCTAGCGGTTGGCGGCCGCGGGCGCGCCAGAGCGTGGTCAGGAGCGTGGCGAGGCTAAGCCCGACGGCGACGACGGTGGCTACCACGTTGTTGAAGCCGGCCCGGTAGGAGGCGGAGACGGCATCCAGGGGCTTCTGCGGGACGTAGAGCGGCAGCACAAAGACAAGCAGCGCCGCTGCGAGGATGCCTGCCGCTACGAGGAGCGCGGTTGGGAAGCTTCCCTGCCCTGGTGCGGTGTGGGTGTGCGCGGCGAGGGGTGTCTGCGTTGTCGGCATGTTCACGGTACGAGGTACGCCGCCGGCAGGATGGGACGTGCGGGGTGCCGCGCGGTCCCCAGCTTGTTAGACTAAACCAGTTATGTTTGAAAACCTCAGCGACAAGCTTCAACGTGCGTTCAAAGACCTTCGCGGCCAAGGTACGCTCACCGATGAGAACATCAACGACGCGATGCGGCAGATCCGCACGGCACTGCTTGAGGCCGACGTGAACCTCGACATTGCGCGCGAGGTGGTGGACCACATCCGGTCCAAGGCGCTGGGGGCGGAGGTGGCGACGGCGCTTTCGCCCTCGGAGCAGATCGTGAAGATCGTGCGCGATGAGCTGATGGACGTGCTGGGGCACGACACGGCGAAGTTCAAGTTTGCGCCGCAGCCGCCGACGGTGATTCTGATGGCGGGGCTACAGGGCTCGGGCAAGACGACGACCTCGGGCAAGCTTGCGCAATGGCTGAAGAAGGGTGGGCATCGGCCGCTACTGGTGTCGGTGGACGTGTACCGGCCGGCGGCGCGGGAGCAGCTCGCGGTGGTCGCGAAGTCAATCGGCGCGCAGCTGTACGTGGGCAAGCTGGACGCGGAGGCGACGCATGGGACGGCCGATGTGCTGCGGCTCGCCAAAGAGGCGCGGCGCGAGGCGGCCAACTTCGGCAATGACATTCTGCTGGTGGATACAGCGGGGCGGTTGGGTATTGACGAGGCGCTGATGGAGGAGATGGCGGCGCTAAAGCGCGAGCTCAACCCCACCGAGATCCTCTTTGTGGCCGATGCCATGACGGGGCAGGATGCGGTGCGGTCGGCCAAGGCGTTTAACGACCGGCTGGGGATTACGGGCGCGATCCTGACGAAGATGGACGGCGACTCGCGCGGTGGGGCGGCGCTGTCGATTCGCAAGATTACGGGCGCGCCGATCAAGTTTTTAGGCACAGGCGAAAAGCCGGATGCGTTTGAGGCGTTTCACCCGGACCGCGTGGTGGGCCGGATCTTGGGCATGGGTGACATTGCCACGCTGCTGGAGCGGGCGGAGGAGAAGCTCGACCGGTCGAAGGCGGAGGCGTTCGCGAAGAAGGCATTTTCGGGCGAGGGCTTCTCGCTAGAAGACTTCCGGGATCAGTTGCGGCAGATCAAGAAGCTGGGGTCGATGCAGTCGATCTTGAAGATGCTGCCGTCCATTGGGCCGTTTCAGGGGTTGCAGCAAGCTGCGGAGCATGTGGATGATAAGCAGTTCAACCGTGTCGAGGCGATCATCAACTCTATGACGAATAAGGAGCGCCGGAACAGCTCGATCATCAACGGGAGCCGGCGCAAGCGCATCGCGGCAGGCTCGGGAACAAGCGTGCAGGAGGTCAATGCGCTGCTGAAACAGCATGCGCAGATGAGCAAGATGATGAAGAGCATGGCCAATCCGGGAAGTATGGCGAAGATGCAGCAGCGGCTGATGGGGCAGATGCGTGGTGGGCAGCGGTTTGGGGGCTGAAGCTATTAGTTACGAGTTGAGAAGATCGAATAAAGGTGATGGTTGCCAATGAGTTAGCAGAATGGCAGAAATGGCATACGGAACAAAGTCAAGCATAACGTGAGCTGCTTAAAAGATAACGCTTCCAATGGTCCACATGGACGAGTTCCCTAGAATGCGCTTCTGAGACCTGGGATTTGCGTTCAGCGCTTGCCTACATGCCGCTGCTACCCGAGGTGTCCCATCCTCGCAACAGCATCATGGTAATTGACATGGCATTGCGCATAGTCTATGTTTGCGCCGCACGTTCTCGCACTTCGCCATGGTTTAGCTGTTCCGGCCACCTAAAAAAACATCAGTCCTGGGCAACCTGCGATCTTTACCGCAGGCTAGCTGCCGACTGGGTTGCCATTTTCATCGGTCGTCCAGCTTTGGGTTTGGAAGGCTAGAAAGAGGGCGGTCCAGGTGTTTTGGGCGGGGAGGCTTATGAAGACGGCGCCGTCCTGCCAAGTGCCGTTGTCATTGCCGTGGTTGTTTTTAGGATTGCCTTGGTTCATGTGGAGGTTGTGGATGCCGTCGGTGACACCGCGGTCGGCGAAAGCGCTGCCGAAGGCGTAGACCAGGGCGTCCGGGTCGGCAATGGCTTGATTGAAGAGGGCGACAACGGCGTTTTGGAGAGCGGGGGCCCGATCGTCGCGGGTGGGGTGCGTGGGGACGTCGGTGGGATGCAGAAACTGGGCCGGTGCGATGGCGATGGGCAGCAAGGTCATCTGCTGGCGCGTGATCATCGGAGTATTGGGCTGACCAGTGATAGTTTCGCGGACGAAGTCGAGGGCGAGGCCGTCGGGCTGGCTCTGCAGCGGGGTCATGCCG
>CAXTTZ010000289.1:0-3743 GCA_964247325.1 uncultured Acidobacteriaceae bacterium
GTTACAGCTTCTTAGCAATAATCCTTTCTACGAATTCTTCAGACTTCCTTGTTGTCATCCCGTAGCGAAGCGGAGGGATCTGCTTTCCCCGGCGCGCCGTTGAAGCCACAGGCAAGCAACGTATTCCTCTGCTTACCACGGAATGACAAGCAAGAAGAGCTCAAGAATCCGTTACAGGCCATCATAGGCTTCAAAACTTAGTTAAGATCTTTCAATAACCCACTCTAATTTCAAAAGAACCGCTCATCACAGCCAAGCGCATCATCCCTGCATACAACTGTTTCGGAACGTATCCTACGTCCAAGCAAGCGCACATGGCCAAATCCCATCAAACCACTCAAACCAGCCAATAAAGCCCGCTTCCAAACCAGCGCTGTAGCACCACCGACGCCGTCCCCACACCCGCCCGGGATGCTACACTTCCATGTGCCGGGTCCTACGCGACGCGTACCCGCCAACCCCGCCAGGTCCGGAAGGAAGCAACGGCAACGGGCCAACGTGGGCGCAGTAGGGAAACCCGGCATTTCCTCAAAACCACCGCTCGTGCGCCCCGCCCGCCGCCGCGTTACCATGCAAGCTGCTGCTTCGCTCGGAGGACGCCCGCTTTTGAGTCCCATCGCCCCACCCCGCACGCTCGTTCGCGCCAAAATTTCTTCCGTCGGCACCTTTGTTCCCCCGCACCTGCTCACCAACGCCGACCTCGAGCGCATGGTCGAAACCAACGACACCTGGATTACCGACCGCACCGGCATCCGCCAGCGTCATATCGTCGAAAAAAACGTCGCCACCAGTGATCTCGCCGCCGCCGCCGCCCGTGACTGCCTCCAGCGCGCCGCCGTTGACCCCGCCGCTGTTGACGCCATCCTCGTCGCTACCGTCACCCCCGACATGTTCTTCCCCGCCACCGCCTGCCTCGTCCAAACGAAAATCGGCGCTGCCAAAGCCTGGGGCTTCGATCTTTCCGCCGCGTGCTCCGGCTTCCTGTATGCCCTCCAGGTCGGCGCCAAACTCATCGAAACCGGCGCCCACACCAAAGTCCTTGTCATCGGCGCCGACATCATGAGCTCGATCGTCGATTACACCGACCGCGCTACCTGCATCCTCTTCGGCGACGGCGCCCGCGCCCTTCTGCTGGAGCCCTGCGCCCCTGATGAAACCGGCCTCATCGACTTTGTCCACGAGATCGACGGCTCCGGCGCTGGTGCCCTATACATGCCCGCCGGCGGCAGCCTCCATCCCTCCACCGCCGAAACCGTCGCCGCCCGCCAGCACTTCGTGCACCAGGACGGCGGCGCGGTCTTCAAGGTCGCCGTCCGCAAGATGGCCGAGCTCAGCGAAACCGTCCTTACCCGCAACGGCCTTTCCGCCGACGACATCGACCTCTTCATCCCCCATCAGGCCAACAAGCGCATCATCCTGTCCACCGCCGAGCGCCTAGGTATGCCCGAGGACAAAATCATCATCAACATCGGCGAATACGGCAATACCACCGCCGCCACCATCCCCCTCGCCATGCACACCGCCCTCCAACAAAACCGGCTCACCAAAGGCGCCCAAATCCTGCTGGCCTCCTTCGGCGGCGGCTACACCATCGGCGCCACCCTCCTCCGCTGGGAGATGTAAGTCGTACCTTCGCCCTTCTTGCCTAACTCTCCCGCAGCAATCCATTGCTGCCAATGCCCTTCCCACTCGCCATTCCCGAAGCGAACCTAAGTTCCCTCGCTTTTGCGTTTGCCTCTTCTGTTTGTGATTCCGAAGGGAATCTGCTTCTGCTCTTGCTTTTCTTGTTGTCATTCCCGAAGGGAATCTGCTTTCTTCAACTCACCCACAATCTGTCATCTCGACCGGAGCAGACAGGTTCCAAACGACAGCCCTATCGTCGTTTGGATGTCAGCAAGACAGCCTCACCGTGTTGCATAGTGGAGAGACCTGCAGTTGCCGTTGCACTTTCTTTGCCGTCCCTCGCCCTTGCTCATGCTCTACCTTCACCTGACTACTCCCAATGACACTCAGCTATCACACTTGCTCTTCCTTTTCACGCCCACACAAACCCGTAACTTCACTTTCTAGAAACCTCTATATTTTTCATGTCATCAAAATCAACTCTCTAATTCATTAAACCTCCGCTCAGCGCAGCAATGAACCTAGGCTTCCGTCTCCCGCTGCACACCCCTGCTACAAGGCCATAGCGTCTTTGCGCGCAATCTTTGCCTCCTTGGTGTGAGCGCTTTGCCTGGAGCTCTCCCCGTTTCCCTTCTGTAAGGTACCTTTTTCGCCCCGTGCTCCTACAACTTTCGTTTTGATCCCACGATCTCTGTTCAGTTTTGAAACAGGTTACGGAAGATCTAGCCCCTTTGTGGGGTAGACGCGCATCTATTCAAGCGCAACACTGTAATTGCAAGGCAGGCGGCACCGGGTCGACTGCGCAGAAAGGGACAGATGTCAGCTCTGGTACATTGCGTGTACGCCAGCGTTCAAACCAGACCCCTGTCGCCCGCCGAGATCGCGGCTCTGATGCAGCATTCGCGATCCCATAACAAGGCACATGGTCTCACGGGCATTCTCTTGCACGTGCAGGACTCCTTCTTTCAGGTTCTTGAAGGTCCTCGCGAGGTGATTGAGTCCCTCTACGCAAAGATCCTGGTCGATTCACGGCACCACAAGATTACCTGCATTATCGACGAACCGATCTCCAAACGCTTTTTTGCCGATTCCACCATGACGCTTCTCCGGCTGACTCCCCAGGAGCTTGCCGCCATTGTCGACGAGGACGACCCCCGCTGCTGGGACCACCTCCTGCTTGACCTCAACGAAGGCCGCGCGAAGCGCCTCCTTCGTGCCTTCTCCGAAGGCCGATGGCGTCACCAGGCCAGCACCGCTACGCACAATCGTGAGGTCCTGGCGTGAACTCTCCCGTTCCGCCTAAGCCTACCGGCAAAGGCGACCAAAGAGGCACTCCAGCCACGGCCGTACGCCGCTCCTACGTCGAGTTCCCCGTGTGCACCTTTGCCTTCCAGCCCATCGTCGACGCCCCCACCCGCTCCATTGTGGCGTACGAGGCGCTGGTCCGCGGCGCCCAAGGCCAAAGCGCCTCCGCCATCATTGATACCATCGATACTCACGACCTCCCGCGCTTCGACGAGCGTTGTCGTGCCGACGCCATGGCCCTTGCCACCCGCCTCGGTATCCCCTGTGACCTCAATCTCAATCTGCTGCCGCAGGGCTTTCGCGCCGACCGCGACTGTCTCGCCTCCACTCTCGACGCCGCCATCGAACACAGCTTCTTCCCCGAACGCCTCGTCGTCGAGGTTACCGAAGGCGAGGTGCTCGGTAACCAGCACCGCTTCCAAGAGCTCATGGACGTTTACCGCGGCCTCGGCATGCGTCTCGCCCTGGACGACTTCGGCTCTGGCTACTCCGGCCTTAACCTCCTCGCCGACTTTCAGCCGGACCAAATCAAACTCGACAAAAATCTTGCCCGCGAGATCCAAAGCCGCGGCCCGCGCCAGGCCATCGTCCGCGCCATCCTCCAGGTCTGCCGCGACCTCGGTATTGAACTCATTGCGGAAGGCATCGAAACCGCCGCCGAATATCACTGGTTTCGCGATGAAGGGGTCACCCTCTTCCAGGGCTACTTCTTCGGCCGCCCCGGCTTCGAAGTCCTCCCCTCCATCACCCTCCCTTAAGCCCGCTAGCTCACCTGTCTCACCAGGCAGCCGATCATTCCCGCCCAAGTTCCACTC
>CAXTTZ010000290.1:0-209 GCA_964247325.1 uncultured Acidobacteriaceae bacterium
GGCGGCGGGCAGAGCGTCCATGATCTTGTCCGCGGGTAGGGGGACGCCGATGATGCCGGTAGAGCAGGGGATGACCTCGTCGAAGACGCAGCGGAAGTGCTCGGCGACGGCGATGCAGGTGCGGCGGCAGGCCTCGAGCCCGGCGGGGCCGGTGGCGCAGTTGGCGTTGCCGGAGTTGACGAGCAACGCGGTGACACGGCCGCCAGTGT
>CAXTTZ010000290.1:219-3732 GCA_964247325.1 uncultured Acidobacteriaceae bacterium
CGTGGTGCTGGCGGCCGACGGTGACGGGGGCCGCGACGAGCTGGTTGGTGGTGAAGCTGGCGGCGGCGTTGGCGCCCTCCTCGCAGACGGCGAGGGCAAGATCGGGATTGCCGCTTTGCTTGATGCCGGCCGTGGTGGCCGACCACTGGAAGCCGAGCGGAAGTGTGGTGTGGGCGTTGGGCGGGGCTAGGGTGCTCACAAGGTGCATTGTAGCGAGTAACCATGTAGGTGATTCGATGACGCACCGGCCTTTTCCCCGGGACCGGTCCGGGGCGAGAGCGAGGAGTCATAATGGTCGGAGCGACAGCGGAAGGGGAGCAGGATGGCGGCGTATGCGCTGGTATCGGACTTGACCATGACCGAGGCTGAGTACCTAGCCTCGGATTTTGAAGTCGACCCTGATTTTGTTGAAGGGCATACTGAGGAACGGAACGTGGGAGGCATTGAGCACACCAACTGGCAGCACGCCCTGATGCTTTGGTTCAGCCAAAACACGCGTCTGATCGCGGCCACAGAGGTCACGGTACGTGTTGCGGACGGCAGATACCGGGTTGCAGACCTGGCTATCTTTTGCGAGCCGCCGCAGGGCGTCGTCGTTTCCGATCCGCCTGTGTGCGTGTTGGAAATCCTGAGTCCTTCGGACAGTTTTCGGCGGCTAAAAGGACGTATGCGCGATTACGAGCGGATGGGCGTTCGCAATCTGTTTATGATCGAGGGCCGGACGGAGTTCTCCGAATTTAAGGAGGATAAGTTCCTCCCTGTTACCACGGACCGTAGTTACTTGGAGGGAACAGAGGACTCGATCGACTGGAAAGCCGCTGCTAGCCTGCTCTGGCCCAACGCCTCATGACTTGCAGGTAGGAGCCTCGGAGGTACGCGTCCACTCTTCGGTGCGGCCAAAGGCTTTCAGGCCCAAGTAGCCGCGGAGGTGGAGGTGGTCGCCTTCGGCGGTCATGGTGCCGTGGTAGGTTTTGCCGGACTTGGGGTCGTAAAGGCGGCCGTCTTTGGCGTGATCGGGGTCGGTGAGGTGGAAGCCGGTGCCGATCTGCAAGCCGCAGAGCGGACGGGTCTTGAGAGCGGGGTCGGGGTTGAGGCCGTCGACCTTGGAGGGGACTGAGGGGCTCAGGCCGATCAGCTTGGCGCAAACGTCGGCTCCGCAGGGAAGTACCTGGAGGACCGAACCGCCGGGCTCGCGCCAGGTGCCGACGACGCCCTTGGGGGCTGAGGCCGCTTCGGCTGCGGCGGCGAAGAGGTGCCGGCCACCGCGGCTGGAAAGCGGAAGGCGGAGACTCGGGGGAGCGAGAAGCAGGGCAGCGAGCAAGCCGAGAAGAACGTGCATAGCTCATCGTAGTCCGAGGAGGTGGTGGGAGAGCGTATACTTTGGCGGTATTGGCGGGAAAAAAGCGGTAGGACGCGCTCACCCGACCGGGGGATGAAAGACCATGAGCACATTGGAGAACGGGCTGGCAGCGGCGGCGAACGGGAACGGAAGCGGGAATGGAAGCGGGGCTAGCCGCGGCGGGGCGCCCGACGCGGAGGTGCGCTACGGTGTGCCGCAGCCGCGGCGCGAGTGGATCGTGAAGCGCCGGGAAGAGGCGGCGCGCACGGGCGACTGGAACATGAGCCAAATGCACTTTGCGCGCAAGGGGCTGATTACCGAAGAGATGGCGTTTGTGGCGCACAAGGAAAAACTCGCGCCGGAGCTGGTGCGGTCGGAGATTGCCAAGGGAACGATGATCATCCCGGCAAATGTGAACCATCCGGAGCTCGAGCCGATGGCGATTGGGGTGGAGAGCCTGTGCAAGATCAACGCCAACATTGGCAACTCGGCGCTGGTGTCGAACGTGGACGAGGAGCTGCGAAAGCTGCACACGGCGGTCCACTATGGCGCGGACACGGTGATGGATTTGTCGACGGGCGGGGATATCCCGATGATTCGCGAGGCGATCTTACGGCATTCGCCGGTGCCGATCGGGACGGTGCCGCTGTATGAGGCGCTGAGCCGGGTGAAGCGGGTGGAAGACTTAAACATCGACCTGTACCTGGAGGTGATTGAGGAGCAGGCGCAGCAGGGTGTGGACTACTTCACGATTCATGCGGGGGTGCTGGTGCAGTACATCCCGATGGTGTCGAAGCGAATTACGGGCATTGTGAGCCGCGGCGGCGCAATTTTGGCGCAGTGGATGACGGCGCATCACAAGCAGAACTTCCTGTATGAGAACTTCGACCGGATTACCAAAGTGATGGCCAAGTACGACGTGAGCTATTCGCTCGGGGATGGGCTGCGGCCGGGGTCGGTAGCGGATGCGAGCGATGAGGCGCAGTTTGCGGAGCTGAAGACGCTGGGCGAGCTGACCCGGCAGGCCTGGAAGGACGATGTGCAGGTCATGATCGAAGGTCCTGGGCACGTGCCGATGGACAAGATCAAGGAGCAGGTGGATAAGGAGATAGAGCTATGCGACGGGGCACCGTTCTATGTGCTGGGGCCGCTGGTGACCGATATCGCGCCGGGGTATGACCACATCACCTCGGCGATTGGGGCGGCGATGATTGGATGGCATGGCGCGGCGATGCTTTGTTATGTGACCCCGAAGGAGCACCTGGGGCTGCCGAATGAGAAGGATGTGAAGGCCGGCATCATCGCGTACAAGATTTCGGCGCACGCGGCCGACATCGCGCGGCACCGGCCGGGGGCGCGCGACCGGGATGATGCGATCTCGCATGCGCGGTACACCTTTGATTGGGACAAACAGTTTGCGCTTTCGCTGGACCCGGAGACAGCGCGTGGGATGCATGACGAGACGTTGCCGGATGACTACTACAAAGAAGCGGCGTTTTGCTCGATGTGCGGTCCGAAGTTTTGCTCGATGAACTGGTCGAGCAAGGTGGATAAATTCAACGAAGAGGTGCATGGGCTGCGTAAGCCGGACTTGACGCAGATTGTGACCGAGCAGATGGCGCTGCGGGGGTAGGGCCAGGGTCGTCGGCTTAATCGAGGGTAGGGGAGAGGTCCATCGCGTAGGTGGGCCTTTCTTCTGCGATCTCGGGTACCGGGAGGGCGCGGCGCAGGGCGCGCGCCTGCTGGGCGTCGAGGAACAGGTTGATCACGAAAGGCGAGGTAAGCACAAGGCCGACGCTGGACAGCAGGAAGAGATCGTACATAGAGACTCCGGAGGTTGGGCAAATTTCGCCTACGGAGGCTGTATCGGCGGATCTGGGGAAAACCTTAGGAGTGTGTCAATTTGGGACAGTTTCTAGGGTGGATTTCAGTCTCATAGTTTGCCTGCTGGGGTTTTAGGCAGCTCTCTGAGCTGATAGAGCGTGGGCCGTTGAGTCTGGAAGCGTCTGTTCGTGGGTAGGAGACGGGCTTGCGTGCCGCGTCGCCTGAAGAAGCAGGTCTCTCCACTACGGCTTCGCCTCCGGTCGAGATGACAGGGTTTAGGTGGGATGGGGGAAAGCAGATTCCTTTCGGGAATGACAAGCGAAAGGTTGATTTGGAAGCAGGGCTATTAT
>CAXTTZ010000291.1:0-3709 GCA_964247325.1 uncultured Acidobacteriaceae bacterium
GGCAACGTCCGCGAAGGCGTCGTCACGCTCTCGCTCGGCACCTCCTCTACTCTCTACTCCTTCGCCGAGCGCACGGTCGCCGAGCCCACCGGCAGCGTCGCCCCCTTTCGCGCCTCCTCTGGCGGCGCGCTTCCGCTCCTTTGCACCATGAACGCGACCAACGTCGTCACCTCCACCCTGGCGCTCTTCGGCCTCACCGTCGCCGACCTCGATCCCGCACTCGACCGCACCCCGCCCGGCGCCGACGGCCTCACCTTTTTGCCCTTCCTCAACGGCGAACGCACCCCCGATCTGCCGCATGCGCGCGGCACGCTCACCGGCCTTTCCGCAACCAACTTCACGCCGGACCACGTCATCCGCGCCGCTGTCGAAGGCGTCAGCTTCGGCGTCCTGCTCGGGCTCGACCTCGTGCTCGCCGGCAAGCGCGCTGAGCGCATGCAGGTCATCGGCGGCGGCGCCCGCTCGCGCGCCTGGCGTCAACTGCTCGCCGACGCCACCGGCGTCACCGTGGAGGTGCCCACCGAAGAAGAGGCCGGCTGCCTCGGCGCCGCCATCCAGGCCTTCGTCGCCTGGTCCCACGCCCATGCCACGCCGGTCAGCTTTCCCAACGCCGCCGCCGCCTTCACCCGCACGGATCCAACCAACATCACACAGCCAAGACCCGCGCTCCGCGCCGGCTACGAAGCGGCGCTCACTCGCTACCGCCACGTCCTAACGACTCTCCATCCAGCTGGTGCAGGACACACCTCCACTTAACGATCGATATAAAACTCTGTTGTCATCCCGTAACGCAGTGGAGGGATCTGCTGTTCTTCGGTGTGCCTTGAAATCACGGGCAAACAGCAGATTCCTTCGCTTCGCTACGGAATGACAAGCAAGATGAGGCGTAAAAGCCATAACAGCTGCCACACCGCGTCGTAACAGATAACGAATCGATGTAGCCGCGCCTCAATACCGAAACCGGTATCGCACCTCCCCGTACACCTGCCGCGGCTCCAGGTAATGAAAGCCGCCAAAGGTGACACTGTTGTCCAACAACACCCTCCGGTTCGCTATATTGGTCCCATTCACCGCCACCGTAACCTTTTCCCCAAAGCTTCGCCCAAACCGCAGATCAAACGTCGTGTGTTCGGGCAGATACGCATGCGGGTACGGCGTCGCCGGATCAGGATTGCCGTTCACAAACCCTGAGCCGTAATACAAATTCTCCGCCCCCGTCACGTGCCCCGGCAACCGCGCCTCCACGCCCGCATTTAAGGTGTTGCGCTGGTCGTGATCCACCGGCGTATACCCCGGCGTCACATCGCACTGCGGCGAGCTGAGCGGGTAGCACACCAACCCACCTGTCAACGCTCCGCGCTGCTCCGCAATCTGGTTCGCATACGCCAAGTGCATCCGCGCCCTATGCCACAGCTGCGGCGACCGCAGCGTCAGCTCCCACGCGCGCACCAGCGCCCCATCCACCGTCACCGGGTAATACAAACTTGAATCCCCGATGCTGGAGTGGTCCAAAAAATTGTTCACCCGTGTGCGAAACGTGTCCGCATCCAGCAACCAACCGCGCCACGGCATTTGCACGCCAAACTGGTACTCCTCGTCGCGCTCACCATGCAGCGGCTGGAACGCCGTGTTGTTCGCCTGCGCAAACTGCAGCACCGGCCCTGCCGCGGTCAGCAACGGCGGAGGCTGATAAAAGCGCCCATAAAATCCGCGAAAGACCCATTGCAGCTTCGGCACGCGCACCGCCACGCCAAAGCGCGGCATCACCTCGTTCTCCGCAATCTGCCCGTGAAACTGCGTCGCCCGCAGGCCCGCAATCACCGTTAGCCACGACGCAGCCTTCACATTGTCAGAAACAAACTCCTCTACCACGCCGCCCGCCGCGCTCGCCGGCAGCTCGAAGTTCGCCGCTCCGCTGCTGTCGTTGAACGCCGCGCCAAACACATACGCGTCATGCTGCCCAAAGCTATACAGCCCCGCCTGCAGCGTGTTGCGCGCCACCTCCGTCGTCATCGACGCTTGCGCTCCCGCATAGTTCGACGCTCGGTGCGAGGTTGTCGCCACCGGCACATCCGCGCCATTTGGATCATAGTTGGCTTGGTTGAAATGAAAGAACGGCGACACCTGCAACACCGTCGCCCGGCTAAATGTGTGCAGCCACGAAAACGCGCTCAGCGCATCCACCTCATGCTGCCCATCGCGCAGGCCGCTGGAGTCGAACTGCTGATTCTCAACGCTGTTCGGGTCCGGATCATAGGGAATCTGGAAAAAATCACTCCGCGCCTGCGCCACCCACCGCAGCTGATCCGCCGGTGTGCGATTGAAGATCAACGACCCAAACCCGCCATAGCCGTTCGCCGCATCGTGCAACACGCGCCCAATCGGCGGCGCCAGCCCGTAGTCGCTCCGGTTGCCGTTCAAGCTCGCATAGTATGCAAACCGTTCCGTATGGTCGCCGAAGTTCAACTGTTCATCGGTCTGCAAAAAGCTGCCCGCAGTCAGCACCAGCTCCGCCTCGCGGTCGCGCTCAAAGCCCGTGCGCGGCACCACATTAAAGACCCCATACGTGCGGTCGCCCACATCGGCCGTATAGCTGCCGCGCTGCACCTCCAGATACGCAATGTCCCGCGGATCGATCTGCGCGCCCAGGTTGCTCGCAATGTTGGTGTTTGGGATCTCCACGCCATCGATCAACCAGCTCACCTGGTGCCCGCCGCGCATATGCAGCATGTCATGGGTCACATACGCGCCCGGAACGAAGTCCGTGATCACCGCCAGGCTGTTCGTGCGGTCCGCGCCCGGCGTCTCCGCGATCTCGCGTTGGGTAATCAACGTCGTCGGTGTTACCGTGTTGCTGTTTGCGGCTCCAACCTCCGTGCTCACGGAAACGCTCTGCTCCACCGTGCGAAGCTGCAGCACCACATGCAGCAACGGCGACGTGTCCGACAACAACGTAAATGTCTGCCGCGCCTCCGCAAAGCCCGCCGCCACCACCGCCACGGCATACTCGCCCAACGGCACCGCGGGTATCGCAAACCCACCCTGCGCATCGGTAATCGCGTGAAACAGCAGCGCCGAATGCGCCGCCCGCAACGCCACCGTCGCCCCCGCTACCGGCCGATGCTGCGGGTCGTGCACAATGCCCCGCACCTGCCCAAACACCGTAGCCTGCGCACAAAATGGCGCAACAAAACTTACACAAGCAAGCCAACATGCGGCTCTTCGCATAAAATCCAATCCGGTCTCACACCGAGACACAGCTAGCAAACAGGGAAGTGACTACGCGCGGCACAGCCTGGCTCTCTCTTTTTCGATAAGGCTTGTCCTCTCGACCGAAGTGAGACAGTTTCACCGTCTCGCGTAGTGGAGAGACCTGCTTTTACCCGAAGCTCGATTACACCTCAAGGAGAACCGCTTTATACACGGCGCGTGGGCTGAATGTTCTGCTGGTAGGGCTTACGCGAGCGGTGGACCGCGCTTCTGCCGCGCCCGGTCTCGCGCCATACGCCACTTGCACTCGGTCTGCGCCGTACCCGCCGGATGTCGCACCAACTCCGCAAAGACCGCCTGCGCCGTCGGCGCGGAAAGCCCATCTACATGCACGCCCACCGCCGTGGCCGGGCAGCAAGGGCAAGCCTCCATCGGCGCCCGCACGCGCACCTGGCGCTCGCCGCCGTCAGCCGTCATTCCCATGCGCATCGCGCAATGG
>CAXTTZ010000292.1:0-3705 GCA_964247325.1 uncultured Acidobacteriaceae bacterium
CGCCGGCAGCTTGCAGACGGGCGGCGCGCTGCAGGCGCCATGCGCCGCCGGCGAGCGGGAGGGTGCCATCCGGTAGGACGGGCGCGGCAGGGTGGGGTTCGGCACGCAAGCCGCCGCGGCCGAAGACCTCGAACTCGCTGAGGATGTAGCCATCGTCCGAGAGCGGTTTGGTGACGTGGGCGCGCACGTAACGGCCGGTGGCGGGGGTGCTCAGCCGCAGGTCGTGCAGCGCGCCGGAGGTGGGCAGCGGCTGCAGTTGACGCCAGTTGACGGCGTCGTCTGAGACCTGGAGCTCGCCTTCAGCGGGCGGAGCGATCCAGTGCAAGGCGACGCGGTCGAAGGTGCAAGGGGTGCCGAGGTCGACGTAGACCCACTCGCGGCCGAGCCCGGCGGCCTTCCAGGCGCTGGTGAAGCTGTACGGGCCGCCGATTTGGACGCGCTGCTCGCCGTGGTAGAAGAAGATCTGCGAAACGCGCCATTCGGTGTATTGCGCGTTTTCGTCGGTACTTGGATTGCGGAGTTCGATGCGGTACTGGCGAGCCTGACGGGCTTGAGGCATGTGGATCGAGGGCTGAAAGAGCGAGTTGCCTTGCAGCAGGCCGGGCGGGAAGCGTTCCGAATTTTGAAGGGTGCCGACACCGGTGGTGCCCATCTTGTCCCAGGTGTGGCCGTCGGCGGAAGTCCACAGGGTGACCTGAAGCGGGTCCGGCGTGATGCGTTCGGAGAGGGCAAAAAGGACCTCGACCCGGTCGACCGGGGGTAGGGTTTCGGCGCTGCCGCCTTCGAGATGGACCTCGATTTGTGGGTGCGCCCCGGAGAGGACAGTAATTTTGACGGCGTCGTGGTCGAGCAGAACCTCGCGTGTTTCCTTGGGCTGCACCTCGCCGTTGAGCACGACGGAAAGCCAGTCGGGCAGGCGATTGTGCACGATACCGTCCGTAACGAGCTGCGCGGTGAGGTTGTAATCGTAGCTGCTGGAGTGGAAGGCTGGCCGCAGCAGCGCGAGATTGCGTAGGGTGCCGCTGGTGTCGGGCACGATCGTAGCGCCGAAAAACTCTGAGGGCAGGCCGGGATATTGGCCGATACCGCGCGTGAACTCGGTGCTGGTCAGAGCGCTGCCGGCTTGGGCGGGGAGACGGCCTGTGACTTGTGCAAAGGCTTGGTTGCGGATCGCGAGGCAGGTACCGGCAGCCAAGCTGCCTTTCACGAAGCTACGGCGTGTGGTTCTCATGCAGTCTCAGGCGCTCTTTCAAGATGACGGATGGAAGCCGGTGCGGAGGGGAAAGGTCGGTCGGCTGTTCGCTTCCAGGTAACGATTTCACGGCCAAACGCGTGCACAAAACGGAACGGAGGCGCGCGGAAGTCGCCTCCGTGATGGATCTGCCCGAGGGTGCTACTTCTTTGGCGGCGCGATCGTATCCTTGGCCGTTTTAGAGATGCGGAACTTGACCACGGTTTTGGCTTTGATCTTGATGGCCTCGCCAGTCTGCGGGTTGCGGCCGATGCGGGCTTTGCGCTCCGCTTTTACCAGCTTGCCGATGCCGGGGATGGTGAACTCGCCATTCTTTTTCGTTTCTTTCACGGCCGTATCGGCGAGCGTCGTGAAGATGGCTGCGCTTTGCTTATTGGTCAGCTCAAGCTTTTCCGCCATGAAGCGGATGAGCTGGGTTTTGGTCATGCCTTTTGCCATTTGAATCTCCTGTGCGTGTGATCTGCGCCGAGTTTCACCATCCATGCTTGCTGTGCCGCTTGTCAACAGGAAAACTCGGTTTTCACGGTGTTTCGCCAGGTTGTGCGCAAAGTTGGACATTTTTCTTCAGCAAATGCCCCAAGTGGGGCATGCCTCTGCAACAAAAAGTGGCGTGTTGCGCTGAGCTTGCTGTCGGGTAGTGTGGAGGTGCTTCCCGCGTTCTGTGTTGAACAGGAGGTGAAATTCTTAAAGCGAAGGGCGTTTTAAGGCTATGGAGTCGGCGCCGTGGAGCGCTTCGTTCAACAGTTCCACGAACGGAGCCACACGGCGGAACTGCGCGATGATCTCCGTGCCGAGGGCCGGGCTGAGGATAAGGTCGGCTGGAAGGTCGAGCATGACGCCCCAATGACGGGCGCGCAGAAGCTCGCTTGCGGGATGGTCCGGGGCGAAGCCTTTCGGATTTCGTGTGAGGGCCTCGGGGGGCAGCGGCTGCATGGCGCTAGCTTTTGAGCTTCCCGCGAGTAAGGGGGCGAGTACGTCGCGGTAGCGGAGGTGATGCTCGGCGAGCCAACGCCGCAGAGCGAGCGTTTCGTCGCGCTCCGGGGCGTACAGGCCGGCAGCGACGAAGCTGCGGTCTGGCGCAATGTCAAGGTAGAACGAGGCGCCTGTGGTGGTGAGCTGGCGTGAAGACCAGCGAGCGCCGAGGTGCGTTTTATAAGGGCGTTTATCGGGGCTGAAACGGATGTCGCGATAGATACGCAGGGCGACCTTGTGCGGCGGACGGATGTAGTCGGGCACAAAGCTGTCCATGGCCGCGTTCAGCTCTTCGATAAGGGCCGTTTGGGGCTGTTTGATGAAGCGCTCGTACTGGTCGCGGCGCTCTTCAAACCAGGCGCGATCGTTGTTTTTGGCGAGGCCGCGAAGAAAGCGCAGCGTTTCCGGCTTGAGGTGAGCAGGCATGCGTCTTAAGACTACCGGGCACAGCAGAAGCGCGCACGACTTTTAGCGCGGAGTGCAGTGGCGGAAGTTTAGGATGGAAGCTGCTTGCTTGCAGTGAAGCCGCGCTGCCATTCGGCTACGCTCAGGGTAGGTTTTAGGCCATACCCTTCCTGTCTGGTTTTGGTGCAGGTTTACGCTGCTTCGATAGGGTTCCGGTCGCTTCGTCGAATGGCCACCTAGGCTTCAGGAGCAAGGCGGGAGGGCATTTTGCTGCGAGCGCGCTTGTAGGCCAGTACATCATTTTGCACGTCAAGCGCCGTGCCCGCAAAGGGCGACGGGATGGGCATAGCTGCGACTTTCGTTTTACGAAAAGCAGGCTTTTCCGCTATGGAAAGGTCGAGGGCCTCCGGGACACTGGTGCCGAAACGAAGCGAGGGCGGCAGCTCGGAGGGCTTAAACTCAATGCCTTCACTAACAAGAAGTGCCGCGGTGCGGACCAGGAGATCACGCTTGGAGTTGAGCTTCTTGGCGGAGGCAACGCGGTCGGCTTCGGTAGCGAAGGTTTCGAACTTATTGAGATGCGCGAGCTTGCGGTCGTACAGGGCGATGTCGTCGTGGAGGGATCTTAGATAGTACTTATCGTGTGCTGGGACAGCCATGGGAGTCTCCGGGGTGGGGCGTACTGAGCGGGGTGCAGAGCAGATCGGGCAGCGGCCGCGAGTAGGAAAGCAAGAGCAAAAAAGCCGAGCGCAAAGGGGCAGCTTCTTAAGAAAGCAGCGGGTGAAGACAAGAGCGGGGCGAAAAATAAAAAGCAGCGATACAGGATCGCTGCTTTTCTCGTTTTTGCTGGTCTTAGATGACCTGCACTTGCTCGGCTTGCCAACCTTTGGGTCCCTTAACGACGTTGAAGCGGACCTGCTGACCTTCCTGGAGGGAACGGAAGCCGTTGCTTTGAATGGCGGAGTGATGCACGAAGACATCCTCACCGTTCGGACGGCTGAGAAACCCAAAACCCTTGGTATCGTTAAACCACTTGACTGTGCCTGTTTCCATGACTTGATTTCCTTTGAAGCTGA
>CAXTTZ010000293.1:0-3653 GCA_964247325.1 uncultured Acidobacteriaceae bacterium
CCGCCGGCTCTGCTCCCCGCCCGGCCGCCACCGACCTCGCAGAAACCGCGCTGCGCAGAGGCGACCTCGCCGAAGCCTCCGCCCTGGCCGAAAAATCTATGGCCGACCCCGCCGCCGACCACGGCCGCGCCCGCTACGTCCTTGCCCGCATCGATCTTGTGCAAGGACAGCCGGAAAAAGCAATGACCGGCTTTGAGGATACACTCAAGCTCAGCCACGACCCGCGTACCGTCGCCTGGAGCCATATCTATCTCGGCCGTTTGTACGACAACATGAACCCGCCTGATCGCCCGCGCGCCGTCGAGCAATACCAGGCCGCGATGGCCGCACGCGACGCCCGCCCCGACACCAAGCTCGCCGCCGAAAATGGCCTCAAACAGCCCTTCGCTCTCCCCCAACGCCCACAGCAAAAGCCCAAAGACGACGAGGCCGACTTCGATCCCACCGGCAAAGCCCAAAAACAGGCCTACCAGCCCAGCACCCCGCCAACAAGCTCACCCAAGTAGACCGTACAGTGAAGCAGGCTAGGCCTTTCCGCTCAGCGGGCTCGGCAAAGGGCATGCCTTCTACCATGTTGTAGGGTGTCCCTTCTTAGGAATTCCTTCCCATAATGCGACTTCACGGGAGTGATCACCTGGCTATCCACTCGCCAATGGCTTTGGCCAGTAAGCCCGGTTGTTCAACGGGAACAAGGTGACCGCAGTCCGGCAGAATATTCAGCGTCACATCTTGGAGAAGCGGCATCAGTTCCTCACACTGCTTCTTCTCCGGATCTTGGGGGTCGTGGTCGCCCACGACCACGAGAGTTGGAACAGCGATCTTTCGCACAGCACTTGAGATGTCCTGATAGGCCCCCGAATGTGGCCACGCATACTTGGCTCCGTGTGAGCCCCGAAGGCTGTCCTCCACAAGCTGCTCCCGCATCGCGTCACTTGGAGCCTGAAACGTCAAGAAGTCGATTGCCTTTCCTGTCGTCTCCGCATTGTCGTACGCATGCCGCTGTGCCTCCGCTGCCTCCTTCGAAATGTTTTGCGGGAGCGGAGATGCCGGTGCGACCAGAACAAGTCCCTCCAGGCCCACCGGTCTGTGGGAGGCAGCCAGCATGGCTACCTTGCCGCCCATGGAGTGCCCGACCAACACGTAACGTCGAAGCTCAAGACTTGTCAGTAGCCCCGTAAGATCACCAGCTAAATCGTCCAATTCATACCCGCACTCCGGGCCGTCCGATATGCCCCAGCCCCGCTGATCGTATGCGATGCAGCGATACAAGTCCTGAAGCAAACGTGTCACGCCAGCCCACGTGCGCGCCGACCCTCCCCAGTAATGCAGAAACACCAGAGCCGGCGCACCCGCACCTTGCTCCACAACATTTAAGTTCACCTTGCCAGCATTGATTCGCATTGTGTCGTCTGTGTGCCTTTCTCCTGCGTTTATGCCGTGCCCTGCGGGTTTGCAATCAGCATTCGCCAGCCCTCGTCTGCTGTGTACCGGAGCACGTTGGTCGCTGTGCCTTCGCTCCGCATCGGTCCGACGTTGGGCAGCGCCAGCTCGAGCGTCCAGTCGACGATGATCAGAGCCGTTGTTCCGCTCTGCAAGACTTGTCGTAGCTTGTTGTGCAGCCGTGCCTTGATCGCAATCATCGCTCCCATTTCCTGCCGGAGTGCCTCGAGTCCTTCCTTCATCGAGCCGTCAGAAGCACGGAAACAGGCATCCGGTTCATAGAGACTGAGCAACAGATCGAGATTCCCCGTATTCAGGGCGTTGTCGAACACAGAAGGAAAGCTTGCAGGATCAGAGACGCTTAAGATTCGCATGTCGATCAGACGCAAGTGATCATCCTCCCTGCGACCCAAAATTGCTTTAACATGACGGATCTTGCGAATTTAAGTACCGCGCCTGAACTCGTTCGGACTCACACCGACTGCTTTGCGGAAAGTACGGGCAAAGTGGGTCGGATGCGAAAAGCCGACTAAAACGCCGATTTCGGAGATGGTTCTCCCAGGTTCACCTAATAGGCGCTTAGCCTCTTCAATTCGCCTTTGCAGCACAAATTGGTGCGGCGTACATCCCGTTGTGGCCTTAAACGCGCGCAGGAAGTGGAAGCTGCTCAGACCAGCTGAATTCGCCATTATTTGCAGCGACAACGGTTCAGACACATTGTCCTGAATCAGCTCCAGAACGGTTCTTAGCTGCCTTCCCGACAAACCTGGGAGCCCTTGCTGCCCATACGGCCGTCCCGTCCCAGGGCCCTGGAGGAGCAGTTGTTGCGCCAGCACCCTCGCCAAGCCCTCTGCAGCGAGCAAACCAGGTTCCGCGGGCGACAGACTCTCATGCCAGAGAGCGCGCATGGTAAGCCCTAGCTGTGGCCTCTCGTATGACAGTCGTTCTACGAGCGAAAGCTCCTCACCTCCGCTCGTGCAGGCGAACAGCTCGCAGAAGCGGACGGAATCGAATGAGATGCTCAGGCCCTCTACTCGATGATGGAACTTCACCGCATGTTCGCTGCCTTGCGGCATGACCCACACCGTCCCTGGCCGGATCCACCGCCGACCCGAAAACGATCGGCTCTCCACTTCCGCAAGAACCGACGCGCCGGTGTGAAGATACACAATGTGCGACTGCGCTTCCCGTCTAGGAAATTGAGAGGGCCCAATGGCATGGTGCTCCATCAGCACCCCCCGGTGGGCCAAAGTAGGGCTTCGGCGCAGGACGTTGCCGACGATCGGGACGATCTGCCCGTTTTGGCGAACAGAGATGCACGAACTACGATCGGTAGGCTCCACAAGCAAAGCTTACCGCCACATGACTTGCAATGTCGCAAGTAACGACAAACGCCGTTGGCGGAAGTTGACTAAATGCTGTCCAGCAGACACCTACAGCGCATGCTCTATCCCGCTGTACTATGCGCTTCGCCGCTACACTAATCCCATGAAGCGCACCGGAGGCCGCGAAAAAGCACAAACACCCTCATCGTCCGCCCCCATCGCGCTCCCGCCGACCGCCGACCGCAACGCTGCCTTGACCGCTTTTCAAGAGCGCCTCAGCTATCATTTTCATCAACCCGCCCTGCTCGAGCTCGCCCTTACCCACAGCTCGTTCGTGTACGAGGCCCGCTTCGGCCGCGCCCGCAGCACCGGCGACGAGCCCAACGAGCCTGGCACCGACAACGAACAGCTCGAGTTCCTCGGAGACGCCGTGCTCGGCCTCGCCGTCACCGAACTCCTCCTTCGCTCCTTCCCCGACCGCACCGAAGGCGAGCTCACCCGCATGCGCTCTTCCGTCGTCAGCCGCAAGCGCATGGCCGAACTCGGCGCCGCCCTCGGCCTCGGCGACCTGCTCCGCATGGGCAAAAGCGCCGAAATCACCGACGGCCGCCAAAAGCCCGCCGTCCTGGCCAACACCGCCGAAGCCCTCCTCGGCGCCATTTACCAGGACATCACCCAAGGCCCCGACGCCCGCGCCCGTGTCAACGAAAAAGCCCTGCACACTGTCCGCGATCTAGTCGACCGCCTCCTTGTCACCCCCGACCTGCCCGCCATCCGCGCCGCGCTCGCCGCCGCCCCCGGGCGTTCCGCCCTCCGTGACGCCAAAAGCCGCCTCCAAGAGCGCGTCCAGGCCGAAGCCCCCGGCGGCCGCCTCCTCTACATCGACAC
>CAXTTZ010000294.1:0-3625 GCA_964247325.1 uncultured Acidobacteriaceae bacterium
ATTTTGTCTAGTTGATGAGCTATCCATTCCGACGTAGACCTATCGACTTCGTAAACTCCCTGCTTGCTGTTCCACGCTAGTATGAATGGGGCGGTGTATTCTCTCCTACTAGGAGCCTCAACCCGAAAGAGCAAGATGAGGCGAGGGCGTGAAGTTGGATCAGGCATGGACCCTAATGCAACGATTTGCTCGCATTCACTACTGAATACCGCTGGATCAGGCCCTACAATCGGAAGATAGCTAGATGCCCCATTAGATTGCACCACAAAAACACCACACTGGGATGAAAGAGCCACAGTAGTTGGAGTATAATTAAAGTAAATTGGAACAAGCCCGAGGTCCTCATTTCCCAGCGTCCCAAGCAAAAATATCTGTTGCGAGAACGTCTGGATGTTTGCACCGGGAGGAAGCTGATGCGGATCGACCTTACGAAGCAGTGCTTGCCTTTGCTCTAGGGTCGGTTTGTGTAGGGATGCTTTTGAAGCTTGAGCTTGCGATCGAGGCGCAAGCATGAACCAAGTCAGCAAAAGTCTAGTTGCCAAGCGCATCATAAATATCTTCGAGACTCTTTGCATAAGGTGAACCTGATTTTTGAGAACCGTTGTATTTGTCTGCTATCATATCCCAGTTCTTATTTTTCAACGCTTGTGCAGCACCAATCGACTGGATGAAGCTGACGAATGCTGCAAGTTGTATCTGTTCTGAAGTGCACATCGCTGAGACGAACGTTTCTACAGACACATAGCCGGCGAGCCGGAAGTTCGAAGCTAGAATCTGAAACTTGCCCCAGGAAGGGGCTAATAATGCAGCTCTCGGATTAATCAAGTAGGCTGCTTGTAAGTGTTTCCACTGTAGTGAATCCGGCCCATAACGGTGCGGCGGCGGTGCAAGCATCGTCAAATCAGGATACATTCTGCGATATTGCTTTGCATGGTGTGAATATCTGGCGAAGTGGGTTGGCTCATAAAGGATTGTAGGTCGGTTCCAATGGTCGAATCCATGATTGCGCCCTTCTTTAGTAGCCAACGCGTGAACCATTCGTGTTTCGCAGCCAATGATTGCTGCCGCGGCTGCATAATCGTCAACACCTACATCCACAAACCCCGTCCTCGGTGGCAGACGCACGGCGTACCCGGTGGCGGATTGATAGGGACTGCGCCGACGGGCGGAACGAGCGGATGGTGTTTAGGTAAGGGACGCCGGGGAGTCTCCTTCAGTTTGTCAGCCGTTCTGTCTCCAGGTTGGACCTTGCCGGAGGGAAACTTTTCCCCGAGCACGTCGTGTTGGAACTGCTCGATTGCGCGATGGATGTCGCCGAAGCCCACCGACAGTCTTCTTTCAAGGACGATACTCCAGCGGCTCAACCAGTCTTCCACCTGCCGCACGTCCGCGGGTAGGTTTGGCATGCCGCGTCCTACACCCTGTTCCAATCGGCCCCAGGCCATACCGCATACCTCGGTTCCTAGTTAGTTGGAAAGGTCGATTTTGACAAATTGTGCTTTGTCCAGTGCCGGTTGCAGACTGAGATGGAGCGTGTGATTGGATCCATCTCCGCTGGCGGCAGTGAAAGAAGAAATCCATCCACGAAACCGAAAGACGCAAATGGCGTCCTGCTGGAGATCATCAGCCCAATAAGATATCTCCATATTCTTAATCTTGTCCCGCGTTGGGAGATTCGCCAAATCGTAAAGCGCGCTGAGCGTGGCAAAGGGCATATTGGTGGTGTCGTGCATATCCACCGTGACCTCGATCGTGCAAGACAATGATCCCATCAGAGGCATGCCGGTGCCGTCGTGAACGGTCTGCGTCGATAGCTGAGCTGCGATGGCGTTGAATCGTTTGCCGTCAATGGTTACGGAGGACCTACGGGGTGATGCCACGGAATGTGCCTCAAAATAGGATTGCTTCTCCCAGAGTAGAGTGTCCCACCTCTGGGCCCCAAACGATCTGTGACACCATGGTTTGGTGCTGCTCGACCAGTGCCCGAAATGCGTGCGCGTCGACGGCCATCGTGCTTCCCTCGCCTATACGGCGGCGGTGGCCGGCGCGGATGCAAAAGTTTTGCATGGCGGCGAAGGGGTAGGGGAGGCCGGGCGGCATCTGAAGGAGATGGCTGAAAACGTCCATGATTGAGCTGTTTGAAAGCACCGTGGTGGAAGCGCCGCTGCAGCGGACCTTTGACCTTGCACGTTCGGTAGAGGTTCACCTGCTTGGCAATGTGCACTTTGGCGAGCAGGCCACCGCTGGGGTGTCGACGGGGCTGATCGGCGCGGGGGAGAGCGTGACGTGGCGGGCGCGGCACTTCGGCGTGCGGCAGTATCTTACGAGTGCCCTTACGATGTATGAGCCGCCGGTCTATTTTCAGGACACGATGCTGCGTGGCGCGTTTCGGAGCATGCAACATAATCATTTCTTTCTGGCCCTGCCTGTGGGTGACGGCGCGCCGCGGACCGAGATGCGCGATGTGTTCCGGTTTGCAGCGCCGTGGGGGCCGTTGGGGTGGGTGGCCGAGCGTGTGGTGCTGCGGCGGTACATGCGGGCGCTTTTGCGGGAACGCAATCGCGTGATTCGCGAGGTGGCGGCCTCGGGAGAATGGCGGCGGTACGTTCCGGAGTAGGGGTCGTGGTTGTCGGGCCTGGCCGAGCAACCCTCAGCGGCTAAAGCCGCTCTCGACGGAGGCGGGTTACGGCAGGGCTGAAGCCCTGCCCGTGCCTGTTTGTGGGTTGTCAAGAAGTATCTTCGCCGGAGCCTTAGCCCTGACCTTGCCGTTTGTTGGCTTGCTCGAGGTGTCCTGAAAGCAAGCCTGGGGCTCAAGCCGCTTGGCTTCATCCATTCCGTTTTCGGCGTCTTCCGTTTTCGGCGTCTAAGGTCCCATGCACGTTCGCCGCTTCTTGCCTTTAGCTGCCATTTTTGCGTTTTTGCCCCTTGTTCGCGCGCAAGCGCCTGCCGCTGCGCCCAGCCATCCGACTAGCACGCCGTACTCGGGCGACCTCAGCATCTTTGAGGAGCCCAACCGCGATAAGCTGCTGCAGACCGACCGTGTGCTCGATGCATTGCGGCTCCATGCGGGGTCGTCGGTGGCCGACATCGGGGCGGGCGGTGGTTGGCTGAGCGTGCGGGCGGCTCGGCGCGTGGGCGCAGAGGGCCATGTGTATGCCGAGGACATCAACCCGCGGGCGATCGAGTCGATCCATGAGCGGGCCGAGCGCGAGCACCTGCCGCAGATCACGCCGGTGCAGGGCACGCCCGACGACCCGAAGCTTCCGCCCGATGCGCTGGATGCGGCCGTGATGCTGCGGGTGTACCACGAGGTCGCACACCCGCCGTTGCTGCTGCAGGAGGTCCGCCGTGCGCTCAAACCGGGCGGGCGGCTCGGCGTGGTCGACCACCCTGGGCATGGCGACGACCATGGGATCAATGCCGATGTGGTACGCGCGGAGGTGGAGCGTGCCGGGTTTCGGTTTGTCGGTCTGTATGACTTCACCAAGGGGGATCAGAACGACTATATGGAGGTGTTTGAGCGGAGGTGAGGTAGGACGTCGCTGAGAAGCAGGAAGTAGCGAGTAGGAATAGAAGCTGTTAGGGACTTTGCATCTGGTTAGAGTCTTTGCTGGGTGATTGTTTT
>CAXTTZ010000295.1:0-3622 GCA_964247325.1 uncultured Acidobacteriaceae bacterium
TCAGGCCGATGTTGCCCTCCTGAATCAAATCCAGGAACTGCAAGCCGCGGTTTGTGTACTTCTTCGCAATTGACACGACCAGCCGCAGGTTGGCCTCGATCAGCTCGCGCTTGGCTCGCTCGGCGTCCATGTCGCCCTGCACCATCTCGCGCTGCGTCCGCTTCAGGTCTTCCAGCGGAATGCCGGTCTCCGACTCCAGCCGCTCCAGGTCCGTCCGGCAGTTGCGCTGCTGCCGCCGGTACTCCTTCTTCAACTCCTCCGAGCGCGACGCGTCGAACTTGGCATCCAACGAACGAATCTGCCGCTCCAGCGTCCGCATCGAGTCGACTGTCTTGTTGACCTTGTCGAGCAGCCGCTTCTTTTCGGCGTTGGTGTACTTCAGCTCGCGCACAATGCGGTTCACATACACATGCTCGCGGCCGGCCAGCCAGCGGCAGCGGCGCTGCTCCTTGGCCTTTGCCTTGCCGTCCTTGCCCTGCGGGTCCTCGGCCTTGCTCTGGAACTCCACCGCCTTGGCCTGATGCTTGACCAACTCGTCGATGCGCTTGATGGTCTTCTTTACGCGCGCCTGCACAATCTCCTCGGTCAGCTCCTCCTCATCAAAGGTCACGACCTCCTTGATATTGCGCACGCCGCGTTTCAAGTCCTCGCCCAGCCCGGAGATCTCGCGAATCACGATCGGCGACCGCGAAATCGCCTTCATCACGCGCATCTGCCCACGCTCGATCCGCTTGGCAATCTCCACCTCGCCTTCGCGTGTCAATAGCGGCACCGTGCCCATCTCGCGCAGATACATGCGCACCGGGTCGTTGGTCTTTTCCAGCGTTCCCGGCGACAGGTCAAGCTCTACGTCGGAGTCTTCAGCCAGCCCGCCTTCACTCTCGTCGTCGCGGTCCAACCCATCGCCGCCCCCGCGCCCACGCCGACCCTCCCCCGAAAGCACATCGATGCCTTGGGTGTTGATGGTCGTTAGCAGGTCGTCCAGGTCGTCCGGCGAGGTAATGTCGCCCGGCAGCAGGTCGTTCACCTCACCATAGGTGAGATAGCCCTTTTCTTTGCCCGTGTCGATCAGGCGGTCTACATCTTCTTCGTACTTATCGATCTCTTCAGCCACGTTGCACCGTGCTCCTCATAAGCGTTCCCGGCGGGTTGGCGCGGGAGAAAGTCTGTCTGGAGGCTTGCCGCACGGGTAGATACGGGCGTAGCCTTCCCTGGGTTATCGCGAGGCGCTGAAAAAGAGTGCGGTCCAAGCCGCGGGCGCAGGCGGAAGTCTCCCAAATCTCACGCGGAGGCAAAGAGCTTCGGCAACTCAAGGCGCAAATCGTCAGCGCTGCACAGTCTACCATTTCCTTAGACGCAAACGCGATAGGAAAAGATGCGACAAGCGCCCGCGATGTCGAAGCTATGGAAACTCGACACCCATCCCCCACTCTTTGCCCTGCATGCTTGTCATCCCGTAGCGCAGCGAAGGGATCTGCTTTTGCTTTTACCCTTTTGCCTTTCTTGCTTGTCATTCCCAAGGGAATCTGCTTCTCGAACCGCCGGAACGCAGCAACCCGAGCCACCCTTTACCCGGCCATCACCAGCTCCGCCCCGGCCCGCACCAGCGCCCGCAGCTGCCCTTCGTCCATCGCCTCCGGATCAAACATCCTGTTCAGCGCTACCCCGTCGATCACCGCCCCCATCTGCGCCGTTTGCCCCCGCAGCTCCTGCGGTTGACCCCGCCCCAGCTCCGGCAGAAGCACCTTCATCCGCGCCTCCGCGCAGCGCAGCCAAAGCGCCGCCCCGTGCAGATGCGCCAATCGCTTGCCCATCTCCGGATGCCGGATCGCAAATAACTTAAACTCCAGCACTAACAGCATCCGCCGCCGATCCTTGGCTAGCGCACACAGCAGCTCCGTCAATGCGTCGAGCCGCTCCCCTGTAATACGTCCTCCAGGCGTTGATCGTCCTGGGTCAGGTCGTCCTCGAAGATCGCGAAGAAGAGCTGCTCCTTGTCCTCGAAGTGCGCATAAAAGGCCCCGCGCGTCTTGCCCGCTGCCGCCGCAATGTCCTCCAGCCGCGCCATCTCATAGCCGTCCCGCGCAAAGATCTCACGCGCCGCCGCGATTAGCTGCGCCCGCGTCGCCCGCGACCGCTCCTGCTTCGGCGCTTGCCCGTGCCCCGCGCCTTTTTCCCAAGCACCCATTTTTTCTGCATCTATCCAGCCCGGCTAGAATCTCACAAACCATACATCCGTGTATGTTTGGTGGATTACCGACTCCATCCAGCCCTTCACGCCACACAAACGTAACGCCACCCAAGGAGAGCTGTCTTGGTCACCCTCCTGCGCCCCCTTCGCGCAACCGCACGAAAGACCCCCGCTCCCTCACGGTACCGGCCAGCCGGCACGGCCCTTAGCGCCTCCTTCCTGCTTGCCGGATTTCTACTCGCCGGGTGCGCCAAACATGCTCCCGCCGGCCCCGCAGCCGGTGGCCCCACTGGCCCTATGCCGGTCACCGTCGTCCAAGTTCAACCGGCCGACGTCCCCCTCAACGGCGAATGGGTCGGCACCCTGGATGGCTACGTAAACGCCCAAATTCAGCCTCAGGTCAGCGGCTATCTCATTCGCCAGCTCTACAAAGAGGGCTCGCCCGTCACCAAGGGCCAAGTTCTCTTCCAAATCGATCCCCGCCCCTTCCAGGCCGCGCTCGAGCAGGCTCAGGGCCAAGTGGGCCAGGCACAAGGCCAGTTGGGACAAGCCCAAGGCCAACTCGGCCAGGCGCAAGCCACCCTCGGCCTTGCGCAAATCAACGTCAACCGCGACACCCCGCTAGCCCAGCAGCGCGCCATCGCGCAATCGCAGCTCGATAACGACAAGCAGCAGGCCCTTAACGCCGAATCCACAGTCCGCACCGCGCAAGCCTCGATCGCCTCTGCCCGCGCTGCCATTGCCGCTGCCCAGGCCAACGTCGCCTCGGCCAAGCTCAACCTCGGCTTCACGCAGGTGCGCTCGCTCATCTCAGGCATTGCCGGCCAAGCAACCACGCAGGTCGGTAACTTGGTCAATGCCCAGTCCGTCCTCACCTCCGTTTCGCAGCTCAACCCGATCAAGGCCTATTTTTCAATCTCCGACAGCGAGTACCTCGCCCTGGCGCAACACGCCAAGGCCGGCGGCGGTGACCTCCTGCGCAACTCCGCCAACCTTCCCTTGCAGCTCACCCTCGCCAACAACGACCGGTACCCGCAGACCGGGCACGTCGTCTTCGTCGACCGCCAGGTCAACCAGCAAACCGGCGCCATTCGCATCGCCGCTGCCTTCCCCAATCCCGGCAACGTGCTGCGCCCCGGCCAGTTCGGCCGCGTCCGCGCTGAAACCGGCGTCCTGCACAACGTCCTTCTCGTCCCGCAGCTCGCCGTCACCGAACTCCAAGGCATCGAGCAGCTTTACACCGCCGGCGCTGACGGCAAAGTTCACGTCGTCAACGTCACGCTTGGGCCCCAAACCGGCAAAAATCAGGTGATCGCCAGCGGCCTCCAACCCGGCACACAGGTCATTCTCGACAACCTGCAAAAACTGCGCGACGGCGCTCCGATCCAGCCCCACCCCGTCTCGCTCGAGCAAGCTACCAGCCCCAACACC